>JAICXF010000059.1 GCA_025981625.1 Sphingomonas sp.
ATCGACGCTGTCGCCCATGAGCGCCAGCACGTCGCCCAATTGCTCGGGCAGCACCCCGAACTTTTCTTTCACATGCTCAACGCTCAGACGGCGGTTGTTCATCGTGTCGAGCAAATCGAGCCTGCCGGGCTCGATCAGCTGCATCAGATCCTTGTCGGAGCTGACGATCGTGACCTTCCAGCCGGCTTCCTTCGCGACCGTCACGTAGCAGGCGATGATGTCGTCGGCTTCGAGGCCGGCCTCTTCGATGCACGGGATCGAGAAAGCGCGCGTCGCGACACGGATCAGCGGGAATTGCGGAACCAGGTCTTCGGGCGGAGGCGGGCGATGCGCCTTGTACTGGTCGTACATCACATTGCGGTGGGTATGCTCCGAGGCATCGAGAATCACCGCCATGTGGGTCGGCCCATCCGCTTTGGTCAGCCCGTCAGCGAGCTTCCACAGCATCGTGGTATAGCCATAAACGGCGCCCGCCGGCGTCCCGTGGCGGTTCGTCAGCGGCGGCAGGCGATGATAAGCGCGGAAGATGTAGCTCGACCCGTCGACGAGGTAGAGGTGCGGGCGGGCGGAAGGATCGGCTTGCGACATGAAGGCAGCGGTTTAGCAGGGTGACGGCGGGAAGAAAGCCAAGCGAGATGTAGGAGCGGGACCCTTCGCTTTCGAGCCGTTGCAGAGGCTCGAAAATGGCGCGATGAACGCTCCGCCGCAGCGGAGGGGAAGTTCGGGTCATGGGTAAGCATCATTTCGCCTCAAGGCTGGCCGGCGTGTGCGCCGTGCTGACGGCCGGAACATACCTGCCGGCGATTGCCGCCGCGCCGGCATACCGGAACCCCGCCGTCCCCGCCGCAACCCGCGCCGCCGACCTTGTCGGGCGCATGACAGTCGAGGAAAAGGCGTCGCAGCTGGTGAACCACTCCCGGGCCATTCCTCGCCTGGGCGTCCCTGCCTATGACTGGTGGAGCGAGGCGCTCCATGGCGTCGCGGTCAAGGGCACGACTGAATTCCCCGAGCCGATCGGCCTCGCTGCGACCTTCGATACGGGCGGCATCCACGAGATGGCGGAAGATATCGGGGTGGAGGGGCGGATCAAGCACGCCCAGGACGTAAGCGCCGGTCACTCGAGCACCTTCGAAGGGCTCGATTTCTGGGCGCCCAACATCAACATTTTCCGCGATCCCCGCTGGGGACGAGGTCAGGAGACCTATGGCGAGGACCCGTTCCTCACCGGGCGCATGGCCGTCGCCTACGTCACCGGAATGCAGGGCACCGACCCGCATTACTATCGCGCGATCTCAACGCCGAAACACTTTGCGGTCCACAGCGGGCCCGAGCCGACGCGTCATTTCGCCGACGTCGACGTTAGCAAGCACGACATCGAGGATACCTACCTGCCGGCGTTCCGGGCCGCCGTCGTCGAAGGCCATGCCGGGTCGGTCATGTGCGCCTACAACGCCGTCAACGGCGAACCGGCGTGCGCGAACCAGTTCCTGATGCAGCATACACTGCGTGGCGCGTGGCGCTTTGGCGGCTATGTCGTTTCGGACTGCGGCGCGGTGCACGACATATTCGAAGGTCACCGTTTCCGGCCGAGCCAACCGCAGGCGACCGCCATCTCGCTGATGCGCGGCATGGACAATGAGTGCATCACGTTTGGCGATGTGACGGGAGATGCGGACTACAAGCCGTACATCGACGCCATGCGGGAGGGTTATCTGCCCCAAAAGGCAGTCGATACCGCACTGACGAGGCTGTTCACCGCCAGAATGCGGCTTGGAATGTTCGATCCGCCCTCGATGGTGCCGTACGAGCATCTCGATGCAAGGGATCTCGACAGTCCCGCGCATCGCCAGCTCGCGCTTCACCTCGCCGAAGAGTCGATGGTGCTGCTGAAGAACGACGGCGTGCTGCCGATCAAGGGAGCCAAGCGCATCCTCGTGGTCGGTCCGCTTGCCAGCCAGACCGATGTGCTGCTCGGCAATTATCACGGCACGCCCACGCACACCGTTTCCGTGCTGGAAGGGATGAGGGCAGCCTTCCCGGCCGCCCAGATCACTTATCTGCCGGGGACGCAGTTCCTGTCGAACGAAGGGCAGCCAATACGGCCGGGCCTGCTGAGCACGGCCAACGGCCAGCCGGGCCTGGAAGCCGAGTATCGGGTGGGGCAAAATCCGGACCCGAACACACCGCCGACACTCAGTCGCGTCGAGCCGCAAGCGAAGATCGACGCCGCCTCCATTCCCCCCAATCTGCGCGCCAAGCCGTTCACCGTCCGCTGGACCGGCACTCTCAGGGCTCCCGCGACTGGCGATTATCGGCTTGGCGTCAAGGCGGACAGCACCGCTCGGGTGAGCGTCGGCGATCGAATGGTCGCGCTGACCTACGGCGGCTCCAGCATGGGCCGAGTCCACTTCGACAAGGGCGAGCCGGTCAAGCTTACGGTCACCTACGAGTACAGGCCGGGGACCGATCCGTTCGCCGAAGTGACCTGGGCGCCGGTCAACGATGCGCCGGATCCAGCGGCGGTGACCGCGGCCCGGGACGCCGACGTCGTCATTGCCGTGGTCGGCATCACCAGCGCGCTGGAAGGTGAGGAGATGCCCGTCAGTGAGCCGGGCTTCCAGGGCGGCGATCGCACGAGCCTCGACATTCCGGCACCCGAAGAGGCGCTGGTCCGGGCGGTCGCGTCGGCCGGAAAGCCACTCGTGGTTGTTCTGATGAACGGCAGCGCGCTTGCCGCGCGGTGGGAGAAGGAACACGCGAACGCCATATTGGACTCCTGGTATTCCGGCGAAGAGGGTGGGCGGGCGATCGCAAACACCTTGAGCGGCGCCAACAATCCCGCCGGGCGACTGCCGGTCACGTTTTACGCCGACGTCAATCAGCTTCCGAACTTCGAAGATTATTCGATGCGGGGGCGTACTTACCGCTATTTCGCTGGAACCCCCCTTTGGCGGTTCGGGTACGGGCTGAGCTACACCAGCTTCAGCTATGGCGATCTCAATTTGCCGAAGGCACCCGTTCGAGCCGGTCAGCCGCTCCGAGCGTCGGCCGTGGTGAGCAACAGTGGAAAGGTCGCCGGGGACGAAATCGTTCAGCTATACCTGAGCTTCCCCGATGTTCCCGGAGCGCCGATCCGGGCACTGCGCGGCTTTCGTCGAGTGCACCTTGCCCCTGGCGCGAGAGAAACCGTGACGTTCGATTTGAAGCCGCGCGATGTCAGCATGGTCACTCCAACGGGCGACATCGTCGTGCCTGCCGGACGATACCAGCTGTCGATCGGCGGCGGTCAGCCCGGATCAGGGCTGCCGAGCGTAAACGGCGGCTTCTCGATCGCGGGGCAAGTCAAGCTCCCGGAGTAATGCCCTAGCGCGCTGCGTGAACGAAGCCGTGCATCGCAAGCCAGGTTACGAACGCGTTGAACCAGCCGGTGCTGGTCGTCGGCTTCGGGTACATGCCAAACCCGTGCCCGCCCTGCTCATAAAGGTGGAATTCAACCGGGCGCTTTGCCGTCATCCAGCTCTGGATGAGACCGAAACCGCGGCCGCCGAAGAGCGGATCGTCGGCCGCCAAAGCGACGAACATCGGTGGGGCATCTGCCGGAACGGTCACCGGATCGAGCGGCCCATAAATGATGCCGATGAAGGCGGGCTTCACGTCCGGCGCGCGCAACGCTGTTTGCAGGGTGAGCATGGCGCCGGCCGAAAAGCCGACCATGCCAATACGGCGGGGATCGACATGCCATTGCGCCGCATGGCTCCGGATCAGGGCGAAGGCGGCGCGCGAATCGGCGAGCTGAGGCGCCAGGCTAGCCGCGGCGTCCGCTGGACCAGCGGACGTGCGCGGTCGGGGCGCGCCGGCGAACATCGCAGCCATCGATCGTCCGAACGCGTCCAAATCGGCCGGCGTCGGATTGAGCCTGTATTTCAGAACGAAAGCGGCGACGCCTTTCGCTGCAAGCGCGCGGGCAACGTCCGATCCTTCATTCTCCATCGACAGTGAGCGAAAGCCGCCGCCGGGAGCGACAATCACCGCAGTGCCAGTCGATTTGGCAGGATCGGGAAGAAATGGAGTCAGCGTGGCAACGGTGACATTGTGGGCGAAAGATTTGCCGTACTGTCGATACCAGCTCTCCGGAGCCGTTGCGCCGGGCAACGGTCCCGTCCCGAGGACGATCGCATTTTGCTGCCTGGGCGTGGCGATCGGCGTCATTCGGTCGTTCTGTGCTTGCGCCGGTGCCGCCGGCAGGCAGGCGAGACCGATCCCGATCAGGCAGGCGAGAGATCGGGTGCGGCAGCGCCAAAGCGATGGCCGGTCCATTTCAATTTCGCTCATCATACCAAACTCCCCCGGCATCAACGTCTTGGCGCCTCATGGCACGAGTATCGTGTCCTTCGCCTGCGGCAACAGCTCCGGAAAATCGAGCGTGTAGTGCAGACCGCGGCTCTCATGCCGGCTGAGCGCGCTGCGGATGATCAGATCGGCGACTTCGACCAGATTCCTGAGCTCGATCAGGTCGGGCGTCACGCGGAAATGCGCGTAATATTCCTTCACTTCCTGCCGCAGCATGTCGATGCGGTGCTTGGCGCGCTCGAGCCGCTTGGTGGTGCGGACGATGCCGACATAATTCCACATGAAGCGGCGGATCTCGCCCCAGGTCTGGGCGATGACGACTTCCTCGTCGCTGTCGGCGACGCGGCTTTCGTCCCAGGCGCGGATGGTTGGCACCTCCGGCAAGGAGTCCCAGTTGCCCGCGATATGCTTCGCCGCGGCCTCGCCGAACACGAGGCATTCGAGCAGGCTGTTCGACGCCAGGCGGTTGGCGCCGTGCAGCCCCGACTGCGTGACCTCGCCCGCTGCGTAGAGACCGGGAGCATCGGTGCGGCCCTCCAGGTCCACGACCACGCCGCCGCAGGTGTAATGCTGTGCCGGAACGACCGGGATCGGCTCCTCGGTGATGTCGATGCCGAGGGTCAGCAGCTTCTCGTAAATGTTCGGGAAGTGCGCTTTCACGAACTCCGGGTCACGGTGCGAGATGTCGAGGTGGACGTAATCGAGCCCGAGCCGCTTGATCTCATGATCGATCGCACGTGCGACGATATCGCGCGGGGCGAGTTCGGCGCGCTCGTCGAACTGCGGCATGAAGCGCTTGCCACCACCCTTGACGCCCGGGGGCAGCTTGAGCTGGCCGCCCTCGCCGCGAACGGCCTCGGTGATCAGGAAGTTCTTGACCTCGAGATTGTAAAGGCAGGTCGGGTGGAACTGCATCATCTCCATGTTCGAGACTCGGCAGCCCGCACGCCACGCCATCGCGATCCCGTCCCCCGTCGCGCCGCGCGGAGCGGTCGAATAGAGATAGGCGCGACCGGCCCCTCCAGTCGCGAGGATGGTGGCGCGGCCGGTCAGCGTCTCGACCCGCTTCCTTTTGCGGTTGTAGGCGTAAAGCCCGTGAACCGCGCCGCTAGTCGAGAAATGGGTCGCATGACGCCCGGTGATGAGATCGATCGCGACCATGTCGGGCACGAGCGTGATGTTCGGGTGCTTCGCCGCGGCCGTTTCGAGCGCCTGCTGCACAGCGTAGCCGGTGGCGTCGGCGACATGGACGATCCGGCGATGGCTGTGCCCGCCTTCGCGCGTGAGGTGGAGCGCGTTCCCCTCGGTCGCGAACGGTACGCCAAGGTCGATCAAATGCTGGATCGCGCGGGGCGCCGACTCGACGACATGCTCGACGACCTCGAGGTCATTGAGCCCGGCGCCGGCGATCATCGTGTCATTGACGTGCGCCTCGAAGCTGTCGCCTTCCTCCAGCACGGCGGCGATGCCGCCTTGCGCCCAGCTGGTCGCCCCTTCGCTCAGCGCGCCTTTGGCAATCACCGCCACGTTGCGCGTCTCGGCGAGGTTCAGCGCCGCCGTCAGTCCCGCCGCGCCTGAGCCGACGATGAGGACGTCGGCGTCGATGCTCACGCGGCGTCCCGCGCCGCTGAAGTCAGGCTGAGGAACACGTCTTCCAGGTCAGGGTCGCGGGTGGACACGTCGACGATGTGGAGACCGTCGGCGGTCAGCGCGGCCAGCACCTCGCCGGCGTTGGTCTGGTCCTTGCGGTAGGTGATCTCCAGCGTGCGCTCATCGACCAGCTCGATATTCTGGAAGCAGGCGTTGGTCGGCACCCTCGCAATGTCGGTGTCGAAGGTGACGACGACAGCCTTCTCCTGCGCCTTGGACACCAGCTCGCGGGTCGGCTCGTTGGCGATCACCTGGCCGTGGTTGATGATTGCGATGCGGTCGCACAGCTCCTCGGCTTCCTCCAGATAATGGGTGGTCAGCACGATGGTGACGCCCTGTTGATTGAGCTGCTCGACATAATTCCACAGCTGCCGGCGAAGCTCGACGTCGACTCCGGCGGTCGGCTCGTCGAGCACCAGGATCGGCGGCGAATGGACCATCGCCTTGGCGACCAGCAGCCGGCGCTTCATTCCGCCGGACAGGGTGCGCGAATAAGCGTTCGCCTTGTCGGTGAGGTGCATCGCCGCGAGCAGCTCGTCGCTGTGCCGGTCGCCGGGCGAGATGCCGTAGAGGCCGGCCTGGATCTCCAGCGTCTCGCGCGGCGTGAAGAAGGGATCGAAGATGATCTCCTGCGGAACGACGCCGATCGACCGCTTCGCGTTGCGCGGATGCTCATCGATATCGAAGCCCCAGATCGTCACCTCGCCGCTGGTCTTCACCACCAGTCCGGCCAGAATGTTGATCAGCGTCGACTTGCCGGCGCCGTTCGGACCGAGAAGGCCGAAAATTTGCCCTCGGGGAACGTCGAAGCTGACCTCGTTCAGCGCCTGCTTGCCGCCGGCATAGGTCTTCGACAGCGCGTCGATGCGGATTGCCGGTTCGTCCATACTGGCGGCGGGCATAAGAGCGGCATCGCCACGCGACAAGTTCGGCGGTGCCTTGTGACAAGTGCCGACCAATCCTAATTGCAGGTGATGGCATCCCAAATCCCACCGCCCGAAGTGATCCGAGTGTCCGAGCTGCAAGTTGCCTGCGATGGCTCGGGCGAAGTTGCTCCCGCCCTCGGCCATCCGCGCGTCTATCTGCGGATCGACGAGGAAGCGGGCTTCGTTGAATGCGGCTATTGCGATCGCCGCTTCATCCTTGAAGGGGGACCGGCGGACAGTCAGGCTGCATGACCGCCCCCGATCCACGCCGTTTCCTTTACCGCAATCTCGACCCGCAGGGCGCGAGGCGGCTGGCCGGCAAGCATCTTTCCGGCCACGACGATGGCGAACTCTATCTCCAGTACAGCACGAGCGAGGCGTTCGGCTTCGACGACGGCCGGCTGAAGACCGCCGATTATCACAGCAGCTCGGGCTTTGGCCTTCGCGGCGTGTCCGGCGAGACCACCGCCTTCGCTCATGCCAACGAGATCAGCGAAGCCGCCATCGAACGCGCGGCGGCGACGCTGAAGCTGCTCGACCCGCGAAGGGGTGAGCCGTCAGCACCGCCGGCGCGCACCAACCAGTCGATGTACGGCGCCGACGACCCGCTCGCGTTGGTGCCGTTCGCCGACAAGGTCGCGCTGTGCCAACGGATCGACGCCGCCGCGCGGGCGCGGGACCCCCGTGTCGCCCAGGTCAGCGTCACGCTTGCCGGCAGCTGGAGCGTGATCGACATCGTCCGCGCCGACGGCTTCATCGCTTCCGACGTTCGCCCGCTGGTCCGCCTCGGCGTGCAGATCGTCGCCGAGCAGAATGGGCGGCGGGAGATCGGCTTCCACGGCCTGGGCGGACGCTATCTCTACGGCGAGCTGTTCGATGAGGCCCAGTGGAACCGCTCCATCGACGAGGCGCTTCGGCAGGCGCTCGTCAACCTCGACTCGGTCGCCGCGCCGGCCGGCGAGATGCCGGTGGTGATGGGCTCCGGCTGGGCGGGCGTGTTGCTTCACGAGGCGATCGGCCATGGCCTCGAGGGCGACTTCAACCGCAAGGGAACGTCGGCTTTCTCCGGCCGCATCGGGGAACGCGTCGCGACTCCCGGCGTCACGATTGTCGACGACGGCTCGATCCACCAGCGGCGGGGATCGCTGACGATCGACGACGAGGGCACGCCGACACGGCGCACGACGCTGATCGAGGACGGTATCCTCAAGGGCTATCTCCAGGACCGCCTCAACGCGCGTCTGATGGGAATGGACGCGACCGGCAACGGCCGCCGCGAGAGCTTCGCTCATGCGCCGATGCCGCGAATGACCAACACCTTCATGCTGGCCGGCAACGACGACCCCGGCGAGCTGATCGAGCGGGTCAAGGACGGCATCTATGCCAAGAGCTTCGGCGGCGGGCAGGTCGACATCACCAGCGGCAAGTTCGTGTTCTCCTGCACCGAGGCTTATCGGATCCGCGGTGGCAAGGTCGCCGAGCCGCTGAAGGGCGCGACGATCATCGGCGATGGTCCGACCGTGCTGACCCGGGTCAAGGGCATCGGCAACGACCTGGCGCTCGACGAAGGCGTCGGCGTGTGCGGCAAGGGCGGGCAGAGCGTTCCCGCAGGCGTCGGACAGCCGACCCTGCTGATCGACGGCCTGACCGTCGGAGGCACCGCCGCGTGAGCGCCGACTGGCGCGCCGATGTTCTCAAATTCTGGTTTGGTCTTGATCCGGCGCAATGGTGGAACGGCCCGCCGGAGGTCGACCAGCGCGTCAGGCAGCAATTCCTAAAGCTGTGGTTCGAAAAGCGCCAGTTGCCGGCCGATTCATTTCTCGATGACCCGCTGACGGCACTCGCCGGCGTGATCCTATTCGATCAAATCCCGCGCATCATGTTCCGCGGTGACGCCGAGCAGTTCGCTACCGACGAGCTCGCTCTGGGCATCGCCCAGGCCGCAGTCGAGCGGAAGCTGGACGAGCAGCTCCAGCCGATCGAACGCAACTTCCTCTACATGCCCTTTGAGCACAGCGAGAAGCTGGAGAATCAGAACCGCGCGGTCCTGCTCCAGAGCGAAACCGGCAACGAGCAATTCATCGAGGCTGCAAAGAAGCATCGCGACGTGATCGCCCGCTTCGGGCGTTTTCCGCACCGCAACGCCATCCTCGGGCGCGCGCCGCGCGCCGACGAGCTGGCCGCTGGCGCGGTTACGCCCTGGTGAGCGGGCTTGTCGAAGTTGGACGATTCAACAGCCGCGTCGATGCGGATCTCGCGCGCCTTTACCTGGAAGACCAAGGCGTCGGTGCCGTTCTGTTCGACGCCGACACGAACAGCATCCTCGGGGGCACGCTACCCACCGGCGTGCGCCTGATGGTGCTGGACGAAGACCTTCAAGAGGCGCGAAGTCTCCTTCGCGATTACCAGCCCTAAAGGAGGTGCGCGATCGGGCTGGGATCGAACCCAGCTTCGGTCAAGTTGCGCTGCACTTCGTCCGCCGACGCGCCTTCCTCCCGCTTGGCCAAGGCAACCGCGAGCGCCGAGCGCGTGCCCGAGCGGCAGAAAGCGAGCAGCTTGCCCTCCTCGGTCGCGCGTAGCGCCTTCTGCATTTCCTCGATGTCGGCGGGGCCGATCCCACGGATGATCGGCACGAAGCGATAGGCGATGCCCGCGGCCGCGGCGGCGTCCTCGATATCGCCGGCGAGCGGCTGCCCGGGCTCCTCGCCATCCGGGCGATTGTTGACCAGCATCGTGATGCCCTGCTCCGCCAGCCCGGCGACCTCGTGCGGCGCGACCTGCCCGCTGACCATGACTTTCTCGTCCAGCTGTCGGATCATCGGGGCACCCTCCGCTAACCGCTATAGGAGAATTTCAGACCAGTGTCGAAAGCGCCGCGAGCATCGCTTCGCCGTAGCGCTCCAGCTTGGCCGCGCCGACGCCTTGCACCTGTGCAAGCTCGGCGAGGCTGTTCGGTTTTCGCTCGGCGATCTCGCGCAGCGTCGAATCATGGAAGACGACGTAGGGGGGAACGCCCGCTTCCGCCGCGAGCCGCCGCCGGCCTTCGCGCAGCGCTTCGAACAAAGGGTCGGCTGGAC
>JAICXF010000087.1 GCA_025981625.1 Sphingomonas sp.
ATCTCGCAATCTTGCCGGAACGACTCGCGGCCGATTTCCTGCGCTTCTGTCAGCTTAATCCCAAGCCGTGTCCGTTAATTGGAAGCTCGGCGCCCGGTGACTGGCGCATCCCGGCCCTTGCCGTCGATCTCGATATCCGCACCGACCTGCCGCGTTACCGGGTGTGGCGAAACGGCGAACTGGTCGCGGAGCCGCACGACGTGCGCGAGTTCTGGCGCGACGATTTGGTCAGCTTTGTGATCGGCTGCTCGTTTTCGTTCGAGGAAGCTCTGACGGCGGATGGAATCGAGATGCGCCACATCGCGCTCGGGCGTAATGTTTCGATGTACCGCACATCGATCGCGACGATCGAATCCGGCCCATTCCACGGCCCGATGGTGGTTTCGATGCGACCGATGACGCCCGCGAACGCCATCCGCGCCGTTCAGATCACGACGCGCTTTCCCTCCGTGCATGGCGCGCCGGTGCACATTGGTAAGCCGGAGATGATCGGCATCGCCGATCTCGACAAGCCCGATTATGGCGACGTGGTACCGGTGCGCGACGACGACATTCCGGTGTTCTGGGCGTGCGGTGTCACGCCGCAATCGGTCATTGCGACCGTGAAGCCCGAGTTCTGCATCACGCATTATCCGGGCAGCATGCTGGTGACCGACCGGCGGAATACCGAGTTGGCGATTATGTAGTGGAACGGGGACGCGGCTGCCGTTGAAGGCCGCCCACGCCCCCCTTGAAAGGGTTCGTCCCTGCTCTAATTCCACGTTTGCCGGGCGCCCTCCCGGGGCCCGGCTGACGATGCCCGACATGCTGTCCGGCATCGCACCCATGTTGCTCACCGGAGAATATGGAGGACAGCCATGGCAATCAGAGATCTCGTTCCCTGGACTAGCCGCCGCGGTCAAGCCAGCGTACGACGCAGCGAGGAAGTGAACCCGTTCCTGACGCTGCACCGAGAGATGAACCGGCTTTTCGACGATGTCTTTCGCGGCTTCGATCTCCCGAGCTTCGGCACGGAACGCTTGCTCGATCCGGCCACAGGATGGCCGAACATCGAAGTCAGCGAGACCGACAAGGATATCAAAGTCTCCGCCGAACTGCCGGGCCTTGAGCAAAAGGACGTCGAGGTCGAGTTGACGAACGACGTTCTTGCCATCCGCGGCGAGAAGAAGACCGAAACGGAAGACAAGGACCGACTGTTCAGCGAGCGCTACTACGGCCGATTTGAGCGGCGTATCCCCGTGGACAATATCGAGGAGGATAAGGTCAGTGCCTCGTTCAAGAACGGAGTGCTGACGGTGACGCTGCCGAAATCGGCGACCGCGCAGCCGAAAGCCAAGCGTATTGCCATCAATGGCAAATAATCCCAGCTGGGCGGGGAGCGGCATGGCCCTCCCGCCCCTTGCCGGTCAGGCAGCGTCGCGCGCCTTCTCGTTGAGCAATCGCGTTTCCACCAGCGCCTCGCGGATGCCCACGACCTCCGCCCGTTCGAGCTTGACCAGCGGCGGGCGCACCACGGCGCGCGGCAATTTGCCGAGCAGCACCAGCGCCTCCTTCATGCGGTTGTGCATGTCGACAAAGGGATCCGCGTAGAACACGCGCGCCGTCGGCTGGATGCGGTCGTTGAGGCGCTTGGCCTCGGCGAGATCGTTCGCCTGCACCGCGCGGAACAGCCGCGCCTGCAAATCGGCAATCACGCTGCCCGAGCCGGACAGCAAACCGTTGCAGCCGAGCACCAGGGACGAGAACAGCCACGATGAATGCGTGGTGAGTACGTTTACCGGCCGCGGCAGGCTTTGCAACGTGCGGATGTGCCATTCGTGATGCGGCACATTGCCGGTCCAGTCCTTAATGGCACGGATCGTCGGCACCGCCTCGCATAGCCTCAGCAGCGTCTCCTTCGGGTAGCCCTGCCCGCCCGCAAGCGGATACTGGAACGCGATCAGCGGCAGGTCGGTGGCGTCGGCAATGCGTCGATCGAGAGATCGTTTTCGAACGGCAGCAGGACGGAGGGAATGACTCCGTGAGGGATGTAGCTGGCGTGACGCGGCATGGCCGACCTCCGTGCTTGCAAGCGACTGAGGAAATTTACACCGGTTTGTCGTCATCGGTCACCGGCGAGGTGACCACCAGGAAGACAAGATCGGACAAGCCGGTATTCGAGATCGAATGCGTAACTCCTGGCGGTAAGTAAACGTAATCGTGCTTGCGCATGACGTGATCCTTGCCGTCCACGTGCATCAGGCCCTCGCCTTCGATCACATGATAAACCTGCTCCTGCACTTTATGGCTGTGCTTCTCGACATAGGCCTTCGGCTGATACATCGAGATGCGGTAGTCGATGTGCTTTGAGTGCGCCGTCTCCGGCATGACGAGCGGCTTCGACAGCGCGCCGCCGAAGTGATTGGGGAATTCCAGCCACGGCACTTCGGCAATGTTGCGGATGAAGGCCTGTCGTTTGTCCGTCATGGCGGGCTATTTCGCAGGCTCGATCTGCGGCAGATAGCGATTTCCGAACACTGGCTCCTTGTAGGGCGTCGGCGGCAATTCCCACGCCCCGGTCGATGGCGGGCGGATTTCCGCATCGACATGCGCGTCGATCAGGAACGGCTTGTTCGCTTTGACTGCGTGCTCCAGCGCGCCCTTGAAGTCTTCCGATTTCGTGACGGTCAGCGACTCGACCCCGCTGGCGCGCGCCCAGGCGGCAAAGTCGGGATTGTAGGGCTTCTGGTTCGGGCCTTCGTGGAACATGGTGCCGTACTCGCGGCCGCCGAACATCCCGAGCTGAATATCGCGGATCGAAGCCCAGCCGAAATTATTCCAGATCACCCACACCACCGGAATGTTGTACTCAACCGCGGTGCACAGCACATGCGGCACCATGGTGAAGCAGCCGTCGCCGGTGACCGCTATACAGGGCCGATCCGGCGCGGCGAGCTTTGCGCCGAGCACGCCGGCCGCGCCAAAGCCCATGCCGGAGAAGCCCCACGAATTGAGCATCGTCTGCGGGCACCGCGGCTTCCAGAATTGCATGTACCAGTTGTGGCTCACGCCAACGTCGCAGCAGAGGATCGCGTCATCCGGCAGCACCGACGCGCAATCGGCGACGATGCGCTCGGGACGTATCGGCGAGGTGTGCACATCGAAATTCGGGCGTGTGAAGTCGTCCCACTTCTTCTGCCAATTCTTTATGTCCTCATGCCATGCCTTCAGCGCGCCGGTTTGCTTTGGGCCACGCCGCTCAATTTCCGCTAACAGCTGCCGCAGGAACGTGCGCGCGTCGGCGAGGATGCCGAGGTCGGGCGGATAATTGCGGCCAAGCTCGGCCGGATCGACATCGGCGTGGATCAGCTTCGTTTCCGGGAAATTCCACGAGTAGCCCGGCAGCCACGATGACGCCGAGCGGTCGTCGAAGCGCGCGCCAATTGCGATGACGAGATCGGCGTGGCGGCCCGCTTCGTTCGCCGGATACGCGCCGTTGCGGCCGATGAAGCCAAGCGACAACGGATCGTGCATATCGAAGGAGCCCATGCCGTTCGGCGATGAAATGACGGGGATTCGCAGTTTGCGGGCAAATTCGGTCAGTTCCCGGCTTGCTTCGGAGAGCGTGACCCCGTGACCGACGAAGATCACCGGGCGCTTCGCTTTTAGAATCATGTCGACTGCGGCCGTGATCTCATCGGGAGACGCTCCGCTGCGCTGCGCGTTGAGTGGCGGCGCCCGCAACGGCATGTCGACATCATCCTCTTCCTGAAACACGTTGAACGGAACGTCGAGATTGACCGGGCCGGGCCTTCCCGACAGCATTGTCGTCATTGCTTGGCGCAGCGCGAGCGGCAGCATATCGACGCGAGTCGGCTGGAAACTGC
>JAICXF010000007.1 GCA_025981625.1 Sphingomonas sp.
GAGGCGCCAGACAGCATACGTGCTATCTCCTCGCGGCGTTCCTCGGCCGAGAGCTTCCGCACCGTGGTGCGCGTGCCCTCGGCACCGTGACTCTTTTCGATGCGGTAATGATGCGATGCCCGCGCCGCGACCTGCGGGGAATGGGTCACGACCAGCACCTGGCTCTGCCCCGCGAGGCGGGCGAGGCGCTCGCCGATGGCACTGGCCACCGCGCCGCCGACACCGCGATCGACCTCGTCGAAAATCATCGTCGCCGCACTCCCCGCCTCCGCCAGCGCGACCTTGAGCGCGAGGATGAACCGCGACAGCTCGCCACCCGACGCAATTCTGGTGAGCGGACCGAATGGTGCGCCGGGGTTGGTCGACACTTCGAACTCGACCCGGTCGATGCCCGTCGGCCCAGGCTCGACGGCTGCGATGGTGGTGCGGAAGCGGGCGGCGTCGAGCTTCAACGGCGCGAGCTCCGCTGCCACGGCCTTGTCCAGCTGACGCGCGGCCTCGTGCCGCCGTCGGCTCACTGCTTCGGCAGCCGCGGCATAGATTTCACGCGCAGCGACAAGCTCCCGATCGAGTGCAGCGATCTGCTCGCCCCCTGCCTCGATCGCGGAAAGCTGCGCGCGCATCTGCACTCCAAGCGCCGCCAGCTGATCGGGCTCGACGCGGTGCTTGCGCGCGAGCCCGCGAATGTCGAACAGCCGCGCCTCGGCTTGCTCGAGCCGCGCGGGATCGAATGCCATTGCCTCGGCAGCGCGCGCAATTCGATCTTCCGCATCGCTCGCCTCGATCAATGCGCGGTCGAGGGCCGCGAGTGCTTCGCCGAGCAGCGGATGTTCAGCCGCTCCGCGCTCGATCCTTCGCGCGGCCTGCCGCAGCTGCGCAAGCGCGCCGTCGGCGCCGCCGAGCAGATCGTCGAGGCCCGTGAGCGACTCGCCGGCCTTTAGCCCCGCCTGCATTGCGGCGCGCTCCTCGGCGAGACGAGTCTCCTCCCCCTGCTCCGGCGCTAGGGCTTCGATTTCGCCACACGCATGCTCGAGCCATTCGCGGTCCCGCTCCGCCGCCGCCGCGTCCGATCGCGCCTGAAGCAACTCCGATTCGATCCGAGTGACCTCCGCCCAGGCACGCTCCACTGCCTGCGTATCGAGCTTGCCGAATGAGTCGAGCAGCGCCCGATGACCCCTGGGATTGAGCAGTCCGCGATCGTCGTGCTGACCGTGGATCTCAATCGCCAGCGCTCCAACTTCACGCAGAATGCCTGCCGGCACGCTCGCGCCGCCGACGAAGGCGCGGCTGCCGCCGTCGCTCCGCAGAGTCCGCCGAATGATCAGCGCCTCACCGGGCTCGACTGCCAGCCCCTGCTCATTCAGGAGCATCGCAACCGGATGGTCCCCGGGCAGGTCGATCTCCGCCGACACCGACGCCGCTTCTTCGCCCGCGCGCACCAGCCCGGAATCGGCGCGAGCGCCCAATGCAAGGCCGAGCGCGTCGAGCAGGATCGACTTGCCCGCGCCGGTCTCGCCGGTCAGCACGCCGAGGCCCGGCTCGAACTCGAGCTCAAGCTGTTCGACCAGCACGATGTTCTGAATGGCGAGCTGTCTCAGCACCTGAGCAGCACTCGCCGGGCGATCACTTCGCCGAAGCCGTCCGCTGCACGTGCCGGTTTTCCTGCCCAAGCAGCTTCAGCGTTTGCTTGTACCAATAGGTTGCGGGATAGTTGCGGCCAAGGACCGCCGCCGCTTTCTGCGCTTCGACAGGGATGCCGAGCGCGAGATAGCATTCGACCAGCCGCTCGAGCGCCTCGGCCGTGTGGGTGGTGGTCTGGTACTGATCGACCACCGTCCGGAAGCGGTACGAAGCGGCGAGCCACTGCCCGGAGCGCTCGTAAAATCGTCCGATGTCCATCTCTTTGCCGGCAAGATGATCGTTGATGAGATCGAGCTTCAACCGCGCATCGGCGGCGTAGCGGCTGTCGGGGTAACGGCGAATGAGCTCACCGAATGCGTCGGAGGCCTGCTGGGTGGTCGTCTGGTCGCGGCTGACCTCGTCGATCTGCTGATAATAGCTCATCGCGACAAGATACTGGGCGTAGGGCGCTTCGGCGTTGCCCGGGTGGATCGTCAGGAAGCGCTGCGCCGAGTTGATGGCATCCGTATATTTTTGCGCGAGGTAATAATTAAAGGCGCTCATCAGCTGCGCGCGCCGGGCCCATTCCGAATAAGGGTGCTGGCGCTCGACCTCGTCGAACAGCTTGGCCGAAGTTTCATAATCCTTCTTGTCCATGCTCGCCTTTGCGGCGGTGTAGAGCGAGCTCACATCGCGGGCGATGTAGGCGGTGTCCGACCGCGACTTGCCGTGCGCGCAGCCGACCAGCGGAAGAACCAGCGCGCTGGCGAGCAGTAGAGTGATCGAACGGGAAAGCTTCAGCATGGGCACCTCATTAGCGCGGGCCCCCGAGGAGGCCAAGGACGGCATGGACGGCGGAAGCTTGGCCGCCGATGAACGGCCTCAGACCGTCGCCTCCGCCGCGTCTTTCTCGTCATTCTTGAGGAAGCTGTCGGGCTGGACTCCCAGCCACACCAGCACCGGCGAGGAGATGTAAATCGACGAATAGGTGCCGATCACGACGCCAAGGAAGATCGCGATCGCGAGGCCGTAGATCACTTCGGGTCCGATCAGCATGAGCACTCCAAGGGCGATCAGCACGGTCAGGGAGGTGACGACGGTACGGGCGAGCGTCTCGTTGAGAGAGAGGTTGAGCAGCGGGATGATCGCCATCTTGCGGTACTTCCTGAGGTTCTCGCGGATACGGTCGTAGATGACGACGGTGTCGTTGAGCGAGTAGCCGAGGATCGTCAGGAAGGCGGCGACCACATTGAGGTCCACCGGAAGCTGAGTGAAAGCGAAGAAGCCGAGCGTCATCGCCACATCGTGCGCAAGCGTCAGTAGCGCACCGACGCCGAACTGCCATTCGAAACGAAACCAGATGTAAACCGCGATCCCGAGCATGGCGAAGACAATCGCCTTGGCGCTGTCTTCGGCGAGCTCTTCGCTCACCTTGCCCGAAACCGACTCGCCGGCATCGACTCGAGCGCCGGGATATTGCTGCGGCAAGGCCAGGCGAAGCTTGCTGACCATCGTGTTCGACGCGGTCTCCGGCCCCGGAGGTTTGGCGAGGCGGATCTGGTACACCCGGTCGCTGCCGAGCGCCTGGATGCTCGCCTGGCCCACCCCGAGATGGTCGACGCGGTTGCGCAGGTCGTCGATGTGCACCGGCTGCGCGAACTCGGCGCGAATCACCTCGCCGCCGACAAAGTCGATTCCGAGGTTCAGCCCGCGATAGACGGTGAAAGAAATCGACGCGACGGTGGCAATCAGCGAGAGCACCAGCGCGAGGTTGCGCCAGCGCATGAAATCGAGGTTCGTGTGATCGGGGACCAGCTTCAGCAGCTTCATGCGTCGGGCCTTAGATATGCAGCGCGCGCGGGCGCGTGCGCCGGATCCACAGCGCGACGAGCATGCGGGTGAAATAAACGGCGGTGAACACCGACGTGACGACGCCGATCAGCAGCACCACGGCAAAGCCGCGCACCGGGCCCGAACCGAAATAGGCCATGATCGTCGCCGAGATGACGTGGGTGACGTTGGCGTCGAAGATGGCACGAAACGCTTCGTGATAGCCGGTCTCCACCGCATCGATGAGCCGCCGCCCGCGCCGTATCTCTTCGCGGATGCGCTCGTTGATCAGCACGTTGGCATCGACCGCGGCGCCGATCGTCAGGATGAAACCGGCGATCCCTGGCAAGGTCAGGGTGGCGTTGAACATCGCCATGATCCCGAGAATCAGGAAGGCGTTCACAATGAGGGCGATCGTCGCATAGACGCCGAACCGGCCGTAGGTGACCAGCATGAAGACGATCACCCCGAACACCGCCACGAGAGAGGCGATCACGCCCTTGTGAATCGAATCCTGCCCGAGCTCGGCACTGACGGTCCGCTCTTCGATGACGTTGAGCTTCACCGGCAGCTTGCCCGAAGCGAGGCTCACCGCGAGGTCGTGTGCACTCTGGACGGTGAAGCCGCCATTGATGCTGGCGTTGCCGCCGAGGATCGGTTCGTTGATGTTCGGCGCCGACAGGATCTTGTCATCGAGAATGATCGCGAACGGCTTGCCGACATTCTCTTGGGTCGCCCGAGCGAAGCGCCTCGCGCCGGCTGAATTGAACTTGATCTCGATATCGGGAGCGCCTGTCTGCGAATCGTAACCCTGGTGGGCATCGGTCAGCTGGTCGCCGGAGACCATCACCCGACGCTTGACCGCCATGGGCGGCCCGCCCTGAGCCATCGGCAGAACCTGGCTGCCGGGCGGCGCACGCCCCTGCGCGACATCTGCCGGATTAGCCGACAGGTCGACGAGCTTGAACTCGAGCCGGGCGGTCTGCCCGATCAACCGTTTCAGCGCCTCCGGGTCCTCGACTCCCGGCACCTCGACGAGGATCCGGTTGCCGCCTTCGGTGATGACGGTGATTTCCTTGGTTCCGGACGGGTCGATGCGGCGACGAACGACATCGCGGGCAACGCTCATCGCGTCCTTCAGCGCCTGCGCAGTTCCCTGCGCCGTCGGGGTCAGCACGACACGCGTGGAATCGACGACCTGAACGTCCCAGTCGCGGTTGCCGGTCAGCGCCAGCGGCTTGGTGAGAGTCCGCATGCGTTCGACCGCCGCATCGACCTTGGTCGGATCGCGGACCATGAAGGACAGCCGGCCACCGGCCGTCGAGATGTCCCCGATGTCGATCTGCGGATCGCGCCGAAGCTCGGTCGAAACCTCGTCTTCCTTCCCGGCGAGGCGCTGCTTCAACGCATCATTGGCGTCCGCCTCGAGCAGCAGATGGCTTCCGCCGGCGAGGTCGAGCCCGAGGCTGATCTTGTACTGCGGCAGCCATCTCGGCCACGCATTGGAGTAAGGGGTGCCGGCAAGCAGGCTGGGGATCGACAGCAGAACGCCCGCCGCGATCACTAGGCCGATCAGCCAGACCTTCCACTTGGGAAATTCGAGCATCAGTCGTTTGCCGGCTTCGTGTTGGGGGTGAGGACCTGGCTGATGGTCGACTTCACGACCTTGACCTTGACGCCCTGGGCGATCTCGACCTCGACCTCATCGTCGGTCACCTTGGTCACTCGCCCGCGGATGCCACCGCCGGTGACGACTTCCTCGCCCTTCTTCACGGCGGCTACGCGGTCGCGATGCGCCTTCATCTGGCGCTGCTGCGGCCGCATGACGATCAAATAGAAGATGACGAAGATCGCGACGATCGGGAAGAAGCTGAACAAAGCTCCCGCCATTCCACCGCCTTGACCGGAGGTCGCCTGCATCATCATCAACATCGGCTCATTGGACATTTTGGAAGACGACTTTCAAATCGCGGGATTGGCGCCTTGCTATGACGACCGTCCCCTGGAGGGTCTATAGCAGAGCCCTACGGATCGCGCCCTTTTGCGCTGTCCCCCGGACAGCGCAAGTTGCGCGATGGTCGGGGCGACTGGATTCGAACCAGCGACCTCCACACCCCCAGTGTGATGCGCTACCAGGCTGCGCTACGCCCCGACCTTGGCGGCGGCATCTAGGCAGCGCTATCCGACAAGGCAAGGTGCAAGGGGGAGGGCCGGTGGTTCGCCGGAGACGGAAATCCAGACGCGGCAAGGGTTTGAGGAGTGTCGCGGTCGCGCTGCTCGTGCTGCCGGCGCTTTACCTCGCCGCAGCGCTGATTGGCTCGCTCGTCCCCGTCAATCGCGACTGGAGGGAGCCGGCACGGGGCACGACCGTCTATATCGCCGACAACGGGATTCACGCCGACATCATCATGCCGGTCGCGGCGCAGGGGCTCGATTGGTCGCGCCTCATCCCCAGGAGCGACTTTGCCGCCGTTCCCGCGGGTACGCGGTGGATCGCCTTTGGCTCGGGCGAGGAGCACGTTTATCTGGACACTCCGCGGTGGCGCGACATCCGCCTGTCGACGATCTGGTCGGCGCTGGCCGGCGGCAGGCGCGTCATGCACGTCGAATATGTGCCAAGTCCGGGCTATGCCGTCCGCCAAATCCGCCTTCGTCCGGAAGAATATCGGCGGTTATGGACCGCGATCCGCGCCGACTTTGTGCTCGACGATCACGGACGCCCGAAGCGGATCGATCATCCGGGCTACGGCCCCGCCGACGCCTTCTATCGCGCCACCGGCAAGACGAGCGCGCTGCGCACCTGCAACGTGGTGGCCGCGAACTGGTTGAGGCTCGCGGGCATCAGGACAAGCCTGTGGCCGCCGTTTGTGGGCGGCCTCACGTGGCGCTACCGACGACTGCAGCAGTAGCTATTTGGTCTTTTTCGTCGTCGTCTTTTTGACCGTTTCGGTTTTGGTCGATGCCGGCGCCTGCGCGTCCAGTTCAGCCTTGGTCATGCTGATCACCAGCCCCTTGTCGTTCTTGGCGAAGCTGGAGACCGGGATCGGCACGCGCACTTTGCCCGTGCTGACGATCGCGCCCTTGGCGGTCACCGATTCGATGGTTCCGACCGTGCCGCCCTTCTGGTCATAAACCGAGGCGCCCTTCTTCACGTCCGCTGCAGTAGCCGGCTGGATCGCCGCCGCCTCGGTGGTCGTGGTCGAGGTCGTGGTAGCACTTTGCGGCGGACCCGCGGGCGCCCCGGTAACCGGGTTCGTCGGAACCGTGGTCGTATCCTTCGTCGTGGTGGTCTGCGTCTGCGCAGGAGTGGTGGTGCTGCCCGGAACGGCCGTTGTCGTGCTGTTCGTTGTGGTAGTCTGGGTCGCCGTCGGCGATTGCTGAGTGGTGGTCGACGTTGTCTGCTGGGCCGGTTGTGCCTGAGCGACAGCAGCGCTCGACAGTGCCAGCGCGATCAGTCCGAGCGCGCCGTTCATTTGATGTTGCATCATTGATCTCCAGTTCCACGTTTTAGAACTGAACGTAACGATCGTTCTGGGGCTGCAGCCTCTTCGGCGAGTTGTGTCTAGCGGCCGACAGATTGCGGAACGGCGACTACAGCACGTAACGGCTGAGGTCGGCGTTCCGAGCGATCGAGCTTAGCTGTTGCTCGACGAAGGCGGCGTCCACCCGAAGCGTCTCGCCGCGGCGGTTCTCCGCATCGAAGCTGACGTCCTCGAGCAGTTTCTCCATGACGGTCTGGAGCCGCCGAGCCCCGATATTCTCGAGGGCCTCGTTCACCTCGGCGGCGATCCGGGCGAGCGCATCGATCCCGCTGTCGGTAAACTCGATGGTCACGCCTTCGGTACCGAGCAGCGCCTGATATTGTTCGGTCAGGCTGGCGCGCGTGGTGGACAGAATGCGAACGAAATCCTGCTGCGTCAGCGCCTTCAGCTCGACCCGGATGGGTAGCCGGCCCTGAAGCTCGGGCAGCAGGTCGGCGGGCTTCGCGATGTGGAACGCGCCCGAAGCAATGAACAGGATGTGGTCGGTCTTCAGCGGCCCGTACTTGGTCGCGACGGTCGTGCCTTCGATCAGCGGCAGCAGGTCGCGCTGGACGCCCTCGCGGCTGACGGAGCCGCCGCGCACATCGCTGACCGCGATCTTGTCGATCTCGTCGAGGAAGACGATCCCGTTCGCCTCCGCGTCGGCGAGCGCAACCCGATTGATGTCTTCCGGATCGAGCCGCTTGTCGGCTTCTTCGTCGGTCAGGCGGGCGAACGCTTCGGGGACGTTGAGCTTGCGCCGCTTGCGCGGCTGCTGGCCACCCAGCTTGCCCATCATTGAGCGCAGGTCGAACACCTGCGCGCCCATCCCGGGAACCTCGAACGGCATCGCAGGCGCCTCGTCGACTTCGATCTCCACCTCGGCGTTGTCGAGGCTTCCGTCGGAAAAGCGCTGGCGAAAGCTCTGGCGGGTGGCTTCGCTCGAGCCCTTGCCGGTGAGCGCGTCGAGCAGCTTGTCCATCGCCGCTTCCTCGGCGGATGCGCGGACCTTCGAGCGACGCCGCTCCCGCTCCAGCCGGACCGATTCCTCGACCAGGTCGCGGGCGATCTGCTCGACGTCACGGCCGACATAGCCGACCTCGGTGAACTTGGTCGCTTCGACCTTGACGAACGGCGCGTCGGCAAGCTTCGCCAAGCGGCGGCTGATCTCGGTTTTGCCGCATCCGGTGGGCCCGATCATCAGGATGTTCTTGGGCGTCACCTCTTCGCGAAGCTCGGGGGCAAGCTGCTGCCGGCGCCAGCGATTGCGGAGCGCAACCGCGACGGCGCGCTTCGCATCATCCTGGCCAACGATATGCTCGTTGAGGGCCGCGACGATCGCCTTGGGTGTCAACTTGTCCTTGAGCACTTCGGCTTGCTCCCCGCCCCCCGCTGAACTCGAAGATTGGGGAATGGTCGTTTGATAGTTCATTTCGTCACGAATGTCGGGGCCGTCGTCGGGCACTTCAAGCGGTGCAGCGGAAGCTGGAGAAGAAGCGCTTCTGATCGGCGATGATTTGGGCGATCGTCGCTGGCTCCGGTGTCGTGTCCCATTGATCGAGCTCGAATGTGCCGCCGAGAATGATGCCGTCGGGGCGCGGGAACATGTAGCCTGGCCCGCCCGTGAAGGCATATTGGACCTCCGGCTGCGGCTCCAGGATGGCGAGCTGGCCGCGAGCAGGGTGCAGGTCCTGGTCGCCGAACAGGTCGCGGCTGCCAAGGCCGGTGCAGTTGAAGACAAGACCCTCGGGCAAAGCCGCGATGTCGGCGGGCGTCGCGAATTTCCGGACCTCGACCTTGCCGCCGGCGAGTTGGATGTCGCGGAGCATCTGCCGAAGATAGCGGCCAGTCTCGACGTACATCGTGTCATAGCGGAGCGTGCTCGCCCACGGGAACGGATGCTCCGCGGCGGTCAGCATCCGGTCGATCGGCGGGAACGTCGCCAGCAGCCGCGCCTCGGGATGGTGCCGCTCAACATAGGTGGGGAGCCAGCGAATGCTGTACTCGTCCCCGACCATGATCTGGAATCGTCGCCAGCTGTAGTCGAGCGCCCGGAGGAACTGAGCGCGGAATGCCGGCGTGGCGACGTCCTCGTCGAACACGGCATAAGGATGGAACTGCCCGCCCGCGATGTTCGATGTCGTGTCGGGCGGAAGCGCGGCGGTGTAGATGGTCACCGGCAGGCCGGCCTCCTGCACCAGCCGAGCCATCGCGAGCCCAACCGCTCCCGAGCCGAGCACCGCAACCGGGCCGCTGTGGCCCGGCAGTCCGAGCTCGGCAGCCAGCTTAGACGTTCCCCAGCTCAGCGTGATCCCGCCGCCGCCGTGCCCGTAATTGTGAACGAGCCGCTTGTCGCCGAGCTGATCGGCGCGCACCACGAAGCCTGCCCGCCGATAGGGCCTCAGGCCCGCCATTGTCCGGATCACCCGGCTCTCGTCGACGATCACCGCCGGAAGCGGAGTGCAACCGGCAGCGCGGCGAGTGCCGACCGTCGCGCAACCGGAGAGAAGCGCGGCAGAGCCGACAGTGAAAGTCCTACGATCCAACAACATCCGTTCGCCGTGAGCTTGTGAAGGGCTGTCCTTGCACTTGCGGCGCTAGAAGAAAAACCAGTCCTTCGACAAGCTCAGGACGAACGGTGATGTTTATGCTTCGACGGTCTCGATCGTCAGGCGGTCGTTGGTGAACACGCACACTTCCGAGGCGATCTGCATTGCCCTGCGGGCGAGCACTTCGGGGTCCTGCTCGTAATCGTCGAGTGCCTTGGCCGCCGACAGCGCGTAATTGCCGCCCGAGCCGATCGCCGCAATGCCGCCCTCCGGCTCCAGCACGTCGCCGTTGCCGGTGAGGATCAGCATCACGTCCTTGTCGGCGACGATCATCAGCGCCTCGAGATTGCGCAGGTACTTGTCGGTCCGCCAGTCCTTGGCGAGCTCGACCGCCGCGCGCATCAGCTGCCCGTTATATTGCTCCAGCTTCCGCTCCAGCCGCTCGAACAGCGTGAATGCGTCGGCGGTGGCCCCGGCGAAGCCGCCGATCACGTCCCCTTTCTCGCCGATCCGCCGCACCTTCCTGGCGTTGGGCTTCATCACCGTATTGCCCATCGATACCTGGCCGTCGCCGGCGATGACCGTCCGCCCGGCCTTCTTGACGCCAAGGATCGTGGTTCCGTGCCAGCTTTCCAAATCCGTCTCCAATTTCTTGGAGCGGAAGTGGGAGGGACGACGAGCCGTTACAAGCGTCGTTCGATGAGCCTAAAAGCCGACCTTCAGACCGACCTGCGCGGAGACCTCGTTGCCGTTCTTCCGGCTCACCGTAGCGGACGCCAATCCATCCACGCTGATCGCATTGGTTATCTGTGCGCTAAGTCCTGTGGTCAAACGGCCATAGGCGCGCTTCGACCGGCCCTCGAGCGCCCAGTGGTTGACGATCGTCGGAGCGACGGTCTGGTCGAAGAAGATGGTCTGGCCGTCCCCTTGAAAGTCCTTGACCAGGGTCGCCGCGAGCAGCGGCCGGATCGCCGCTCCCCCGGCGGTGAGATTGCCGCGAAGCTCCGCGCCGAGGCTTCCTTCGAGCGCCTTGGCCGACGTCGAGCCGACATTCAGCGTCAGCGTCGGGTCGCCGCTCTCGGTGTAAGCATCGACCTTCGCGTTGGCATAATCGAGACCGACCACAGGGCCGAGCCGGACCGGACCGAAGGGCATCAGATAACCGGCCTTGGCGCCAGCCAGCCAGTGAGTGCCGTTAGGCGAAGCGGTCATCCCCTGAACGACTCCGGTGCGCGTGATCCGGTGATCGTCATGACCGTAACCCAGATAGCCCTGGACGAAGGCCGCTCCCGCGTCGGCGGCGGCGAAGCCCCCAATCTGCCAGGTACGGTCGCGCGTGGCGCCGGTTTCCCTGTTGATGGTCGCCTTGGGTCGGGAGAAATTCGCGGCAATTCCAACCACGCCAGAGCCGAAGCCATATTCAGCGCCGGCGCTCACTCCATAGTCGCGCACCTCGAACGCGTCGGTCGATCCAGTCGCGCCGATGTCGCGGTTGTAGCCGTCACCGACGAGGAACAGCTTGAGGCCGTCGCTCGCCGCGCCATAGCGAACCGGGTTGAGGTCCATGCGCTCGGTCAAGGTCCGGCCGAACTGCTGGCCGGTTTCGAGTGCCAGATCGCTCGTCGCGCCGAACGTCAGCGGAGCGTTGAGCTGCGCCGCGATATATTGGGCGATGACCTGCGACGTGTGTGACGTCGGGTGCAGCGCGTCGACCCAGAATACGAACTTGTTCGCATAGCTGCTGTCGGAGACGCACTGCGCGATCGGCGCGCATGGCCCGACACTGGTGAAGCCATAGGCCCCCGGGTTGGCCTGCACCTGCTGAAGCATGGTCGTGAGATCGAGATAATGGACGATGGTGCCGTTGGCGGCATAGCCGGCGAGCGCCGTCTGAATACCTTGCGCGTAAGCCGTGGAATAAGCCTGCCGAACCGCTTGGGCGCTCGTGTTCCCGGCAATCTCCGGAAGCAGCGCGGTGTTGCCAGCGGTAAAGCTGATGGTCGGCGCTCCGGCGTTGACCAGCGCATTGAGACCGGTGATCGACTGGGTGACAGCGATGGCCGCCGCGGCCGGGGCGCCCGCGACGGTGCCGCCCGTCTGCTGATAGACGCGGGCGTCATTGCCGCCGATCGAAAGAGTCACGAGGTCGCCGGGTCCAAAGGTCTTGGGAACCGTCGGGAACACCCCGCCGCCGCCGGCGAGATAGGCCGTATATTCGTAAGCGAATCCGGGCAGGCCCGCCGTCGTGTTGGTGTTGCCGGTGAGCGCACCACCGATGGCGAAGTTCTGCGGCGGAAGGCTGTAGATCTGTCCGAGATAGTCGACGTAATTCAAGCCGCCGGTGAAGCGTCCGGTCGGATAGATGATGGTCGATACCGGGTTGATACCCGTAAGCGCGAAGAAATTGCCCGAGTCGGCATAGGAATCGCCAAAGGCGATGATTCGGTCGACCTGTTGCGCCGCCGCTCCAGTTCCACACACGGCCACAATCGCGAGGGCTGCGCCCGCAAGGGCACGGCCGATCAGGCGGCGCTTGGTCATCATCCGGTTCTCTCCCCTCGGCCGGCGATCGCTGCCGGTTTCATCGGGAGACTATGGATTGAGCGGACATACTGACAAGGAAGTAAGTCTCGCCTCGCCGCGATTTGCCGACGGCTGCTGCGTTACGGCAACAGTTGCGCCGCGTTCATGCGTCCCGCTCGAAGCGCCTGTCCGGGATCAGCCAAATGATCGAAACCGCCACATAGCAGGCGATCGCCAAATACGGCGAGAGGAAGGCCCCAGGCAGCGCAACGACGTAGAAGGCGACGCTAATCCATTCCTTGGCGCCGCCACCGAGCGCATGCTTGACCGCGGATTGCTCGCCCTCGGCCCGGATCAGCGCGCGCTCGAGAATCTGGTACGAAGTGGCGCAGCAGATCAGCACCAGGCCGAAGGCGGCGACGGGCCACGCCGTGATGCCGGCTTCGTCGATCCAGCGGATGACGAGCGGGATGAGGGTCAGCCAGAACAACAGCGCGTGGTTGGCCCACAGCACGCCTCCGGTGACCTTGCGCGCCGAATGCATCAGATGATGATGGTTGTTCCAGTAGATCGCGATGTTGACGAAGGAGAGCAGGTAAGCCGCGAGCATCGGCAGCACGGCGAGCGCGGCGCCGAGCGTGGGCCTTGCGGGGAACTTGAGCTCCAGCACCATGATCGTCAGCACGATGGCGACGACGCCGTCGGTGAGTGCATTGAGGCGATCCGGTTTCATCGATGATGCCCCTGCCCCGTCATTGCGAGGAAAAGTGACGAAGCAAGCGAGACCATGCAAGCTGCATTGCTTCGCTGTGCTCGCGATCCCTTCAACGAGCGGCATTCGGAGGGACTGCCGCCTGCGCCTTCACCCACTTGATCAGCTCGTCGAGCTGGATCGCCTGCTCGGTCGCGGTCAGCTGGTCCGATGGAGAAAGTCGGTCTTCACCGGAGCCTTGAGCAGGTCGGCCGGCGGCAGGGGGTATGCCGGGCACCGGCGGGCTTCCGCGAGGACCGGGATCGGTTGCGGGCGGTGACTGGACGCGCAGGCGCCGAGCATCAGCCCGAGCGGCGGCAAGACGGCTTTCATAGTCATTCGCGGTCCTTTCATTGATGGCATGCTGAGCGGCGGTCACCCGCTCGGCGTTCGCCGCGTCGGCGGCGCGGGCTTGGGCGGCCGCCGCGCGAGCGTCGGCGATCGCGGTAGAGAACGCCGTCTGCTCGTCGCGATAGAGCTGCTCGAAGCTCGCGCTGCGCTTCTTCCAGTGGCTGGTCTCGACCTTCTGGAGAGCGAGCAGGATTGCGAGCGCGCCGCCGATCGCGAGGCCGGCGATTCCCTGAACGTTGAGCAGGCGCAGGATCATGCCGATGGTCCGTCTCCATCAGCCTCGATCGACGCCCCGTCCCGGCTTGCGGCGATCTTGAAGCGGCCGACGGGACCACCCGTGAGCAGGCCGACGATGACGACGATCATCGCCGCGATGAACGCGCCGAGCGCCCAGCCGAAGA
The DNA here is from genome assembly GCA_025981625.1 of Sphingomonas sp. The sequence goes on from JAICXF010000007.1 coordinate 13,547, forward strand.
TGGCTACGATGGTGTGTTCCTCGGTGGCGCTCCAGCCGCCCCACATCAGAAGCGCGATCATGAAACCCGAAGCAGCGCCGCAGAACATGCCGGCGGCGGAGGTGAGCAGCCCGTAAATGTAGCGCTGCCCCTCTGCGAAGGTCGTGGGTGGCGGCAGTTGTTTCATGCTGATTTCCAATCCTGGAAGTTGTCAAAGTTGTGCCCTCAACGCGTGCGCGTGACGCGCGCGCGCGAGTCAGCACTCACCAATACGGTTAGCCAGCCAGCCGTAGAGGAACGCCTCATTGGCCGGTCGGCGCTCGGCGAGACGCAGATACCGTTCGCCTTGGAGCGCCTCCAATGCGCGCAGCAGGACCGTCTCTCCGCTGCTCAGTCCGCGCTTGTCCAGGAAGGCGTCGAGCGCGCCCAGCGTCGCGGCGCCGATCCGCCCGTCAGGCGTGAGATCCGGATAGTCCCTGCCATTGCGATTGAGCGCGGTGAGTGCGCGCTGAAGGAAGGTGACGGCGACCGCCGGGCCCATGTTGACGCCGGTGTCGAACAGTTCGGCGGCGAGCCGGCCGCTGCGGCTGGCGACCTCGTCGAAGCGCGGCCGCGACCAATAGAGCCGCCGGTAGAGAGCAACCGCGTCGGATCGCGGCAACTTGTCCATCGAGCCTGCATAGCCATTGGCGCGGGCGACCGCCTCGGTGATCCCGAAGCAGGTCGGTCCGCCCTTGTCGGCCGGATGATCCACATAGCCCCCCTCGCGATCGATCACTGAGTCGATCATCTGGTCGACATCCATCAGCTCATCCATGTTCCGCTCCTCCCTGCCGAGTCGCCGATTTGCTAACCCTTTTGGTGAGTTGTAGGAAAGGCTCGCTCGCCGTATCGGCCTCATCGGCGTCAACCGGCGAGCGACAGCGGAGCGCGAATCTGAAGTCGGCCGGTCCGCAAATATCCTTCCCGGCTCAACTTAAGTGGTCGACTCTTCCGAACTTTAGCGGAATCATGCGCTCGTTGTGCTGAAAGTGAATGGCGGGGGTGAATGGCGGACAAGGCCGGCACGCAAGTGGAGAAAAAGGGTCCGCGTGGTTTTCGCGCCGAAGTGAGCGGCGGTCCGCTGCGGGCGGCGGCCGATTTCACCACCCTGCCGGTCGACCAGCTGCCGATGGGCATGCCGCCCGAAGTGTTCACCGCACCCGGCATCCTGGCGATCGCCGACGTGCTTCCGGTGATGGTCGGCTATGTCGACGAGGAGCTGGCGCTGCGCTTCGTCAACCGGCCGTTCGCCGAGTGGCTGGGGGTTCCGCGCAGCGAGCTTCTCGGCAAGAAGATCGAGGACGTGATCGGCTCGCAGCGGCTGCAGGAGCGGGAGCCCAATTACCGGCGGGCGCTGGCCGGCGAACGGTTGTTCTTCGTCTCCCAGTTCGACCATCCGACCCGCGGCAATATCGCGCTGCAGAGCCATTATGTGCCCTGGTCGGGCGAGGACGGGCAGGTGCGCGGCTTCGTGGTCATCCACCAGGACGTGACCGAGCAGCGCACCGCCGAGCGCGCGCTTCGGGAGAGCGAGGCGCGGTTCCGGCGGATCGCCAATTCGGCGCCGGCGCTGATGTGGGTGACCCGGCTCGACCGCACCCGCGATTTCGTCAACGAGGCTTATGCCGATTTCGCCTGCGGGCCGGGCTGCAGCCACGACGAAGCGCGGCTGCTCGACTGGCGCGAGCGTATCCACCCGGACGACGTCGAGCGGATCGTTGCCGAAAGCATCGCCGGAGAGGCGTCGGGCCAGCCGTTCACGCTGGAGGGCCGCTACCGGCGCTTCGACGGGGAATATCGCTGGCTCCGGACGGTATCGCAGCCGCGCTTCGGCCCCGACGGGGATCTGGTCGGGTTCATTGGCGTCGGCAGCGACATCACGCTGGCCAAGGAAGCGGAGCTGGAGCTTCGGCGGCAGGTCGCGGAGCAGACGGCGCAGCTGGCCATCTCCGAGGCGCAGTTCCGGGCGGTGTTCGAGGCTGCCCTCGAAGTGATGGTGCTGCTTCAGCCCGACGGGACCGTACTGGCGGTGAACAATCGACGTGAGGCGTGGCGGCACGAGAATCCGGGCGAGGCCGTGGGCCGGAAGATCTGGGACGCGCCGACCATGCGCGCTTACCCGCAGCACGCCGCGCTGATGCGCAAGGCGGTCGCGGCGGCGGCCAAAGGAAAGGTGTTCACCACCGACATCAAGATGGAGCGGCCGGGCGTGCCGACGGCTTATCTCGATGTGTCGGTGCAACCGGTTCGAGCGAGCGACGGGAAAATCATCTATTTGCTGTTCGAAGCCCGCGACGTCACCGAGCTCAAGATCGCTCAGGAGCAGCTTCGCCAGAGCCAGAAAATGGAAGCGCTGGGGCAACTCACTGGCGGCATCGCCCACGATTTCAACAATCTGCTGACGGTCGTCGTCGGCGGCCTCGACCTGATCACCAAGCGGTTGGATGACCCGAAGCTCAAGCGTTACGCCGACAATGCGCTGGCGGCAGCGGAACGCGGCGCGCGCCTGACCGGACAATTGCTCGCCTTCAGCCGGGTGCAGCGGCTCGAGGTGCGCCCAACCCACGTCGCTCCGCTGATCCAGAACATGCGTCCGCTGCTCCGCAACGTCCTCGGCCCGGGAATCACCAAGCATTTCGACCTCGACGAGGCGCTGATGCCGGTGATGGCCGACCCGACCCAGCTCGAGGTCGCAGTGCTCAACCTCGCGATCAATGCCCGCGACGCCATGCCCGACGGGGGCACGCTGAGCTTCGTGACTCGCAAGACCAGGATCATCGGCGACCCCGACCTCGCCGACGGCGATTATATCGAGCTCACCATCGCCGACACCGGTGTGGGCATGCCGCCCGAGGTCCTTGAGCGCGCATTCGAGCCTTTCTTCACCACCAAGGAGGTCGGCAAGGGAACCGGCCTGGGCCTATCGATGGTGTACGGCATGGCCCGCCAGTCCGGCGGCGATGCGCGCGTCGAAAGCACGCCGGGCCAGGGCACTTCCGTCAGGCTGCTGTTCCGCAAGGCCGAGGACGTGGCGAGCGAAGCAGCGGCTGCGGCCGAAGAACCGCCCAGCGCGGCAATCCCGTTTGCGCCGCTGTCGGTGCTGGTCATCGACGACGATCCGGACGTGCGCGGCTTTATCGTCACCAGCCTGGAGGAGCAGGGTTACCGAGTGCGCGAGGCCGGCGACGGTCGCCAGGGGCTGGCGGCGATCGATCGCGAGACACCCGATCTGGTCGTGCTCGACTTCATCATGCCGGGCCTGTCGGGGGCCGAGGTCGCGCGCCAGATCCGGGCGAAAAGGTCAGACCAGCCGATCCTGTTCGTTTCCGGCTACAGCGAGACCGACGCGATCAAGCGCACGGCGCCCGATGCACCGGTCCTCGCCAAGCCGTTTCGTGCCGACGCCCTCCAGAAGGCGGTGCGCAGCGCCCTCGCTCCAGACGGCTGAACTCGCCCGCCGCCGATGCGTTCTGCGCCGGTGGTTCGATCGATCGTTTCCTTGAGCCTGGTTGCCGCCGCGCCGTTGACTGCGGAGCCGACGCCGCAACTGCAACCGACCCCGGCCGCCCTGCAGATATTCGAGCGTGACTGGGTGCTGATGAACTGGGCGCTCAAATATTACGACAGCGATCACGACATCCTGCTGCAGCCCGCCGAAGCCGCGGCGGCGGCCGACGCGTTCCGCAATCTCGCCGACGCCAACGGGGACGGCCGGGTGACGCCGGAGGAATATCGCGCCGCCCGGGACATAATTCTGCAGCGCTATTGAGCGGCGCCTGCTTGCGCGAGGGCGGGCCGTCTAAGCCTCCGTCCTCTCGGGCGCCTCGCGCCCGACCATCGCCATCTGCTGCGGCGGGTAGCGCTCGCCTTCGGGCTCGATCCGTGACGCACCCTCGTCGATCTCGCGCAGATCGGCCTCGGTCAGCCGGATCGCGGCCGCTCCGATATTCTCCTCGAGGCGGCGCAGCTTGGTCGTGCCGGGGATCGGGACGATGTAGGGCCGCTGCGCCAGCAGCCAGGCGAGCGCGATCTGCGCGGGCGTGGCCTCCTTTTCGTCGGCGACGCGCTTCAGCAGGTCGACGAATGCCTGGTTCTTTTCCATCGCTTCGGGCTGAAAGCGCGGGTTGTTCCGGCGGAAGTCGCTGTCGCCGAGCCGGGTGTCCTTGTTCAGCGCACCGGCAAGAAATCCCCGGCCGAGCGGACTGTAGGGCACGAACCCGATCCCCAGCTCGTCACAGGTTTCGAGAATGCCGTTCCGCTCGACCTCGCGCCACCACAACGAATATTCGTTCTGAACCGCGGTGACCGGCTGAACGGCGTGCGCACGGCGGAGCGTCTGGACCCCTGGCTCGGACATGCCGAAATGGCGCACCTTGCCGTCCTTGATGAGCTCGCGGACGGTTCCGGCGACGTCTTCGATCGGCACATCGGGATCGACGCGATGCTGGTAGAGAAGGTCGATCGTCTCGATCCCGAGCCGCCGCAAGGAGCCGTCAACCGCCTGGCGAATGCGCTCGGGACGGCTGGTGACGCCGCGGTTCTGGCGAGTCGACGGATCGATGTCGAAGCCGAACTTGGTCGCGATCACCACCCGATCGCGGAGCGGGCGAAGCGCCTCGCCGACCACCTCCTCGTTGGCGAACGGCCCATAGACTTCGGCGGTATCGAAGAAGGTGACCCCGCGCTCGACCGCATCGCGGATCAGCTTGACGCCGTCCTCCCGGGCCATCGGAACGCCATAGGCCTGGCTGATGCCCATGCAGCCGAGGCCAATCGCCGACACCTCGAGGCCGCTGCGGCCGAGCTCGCGAGTCTGCATGTGAATGCCCTTCCTGTGATCGACGAGAGACTTGGGTTGCCCGACTGGTCAACCCGCCGGCCGCAACCGCGTTCCGACGGACAAGTCATATAGCTGCGAGGCGGTAACCCACTCCGGGTTCGTTGACGATCAGGCTGGGATGCGACGGCTCGGCCTCGAGCTTCTGGCGAAGCGCGCGGATGGCGACGCGCAGATAATCGATCTGATTCTCCTGCGCCGGTCCCCACACCGCCCTCAGCAGCTGGCCATGGGTGAGCAGCCGGCCACGATGCTTGGCGAGTTCGGCGAGAACCGCATATTCCTTCGGCGTCAGGTGCACCGGCTCGCCGTCCCTCGCGATGGTCCGGTTGAACAGATCGATGCTGACGTCGCCAAGTTCGATCGGCCGCTGATCACCTTCGGGGCCGAGCTCAACGAGGTTCGCGACATAGCGGTCGATCTTCAGCGCTTCGGAGCCGATCGTCGATATCGCGTCCTTTTCGACGCCGGAGTTCCGCCGAAGCTCGCGGACCGCGGCGTCGATTGCCTCCAGTCGCGGACGCACTTCCTGGCCGATCGACGCCAGCAAGGCGGTGCGGAGGCGGTCGCGTTTGCGCGTGTCGGCGAACCTTCGGGTTTCGTCGGCGAGGCGTTCGCGTTCCAGCGCGAGCGCAAGCTGGTCGAGCAGGCTGCCGAGCAACGGCAATTGCTCGTCGGCAAGCGGCGACCGGCCGTCATCGCGTGCAAGTCCGGCGGCGGCGATCACCCGTGCTCCCGAGCGAACGGCGTGAAAGACCCATTCGGCGGGCTGGATCCGCGCCGTTCCCCGACCCGCCGGCTCACCGGATTGCAGGGTTAGCGCTGCCGCCGCGATGTCGCTCGGCGTAAGCCGGTTGCCCGCGGGAATGGCAGCAAGCGTCTTCGGGGCTGGCAGACCGCCGACCAGGACTGCGTTGCAATCGAACAGTCGATGAAGTTCGTCGCACCCCGTCTCCGCGATCTCGGTTTCGCTGCTTGACGACAGGAGGCGCCCGGCAAAGCCCGCGATGGTCGCGTTGCGGGCCGCATGGGCCGCCGCCAGCCGGGCCTGCTCGCGAATTCCGGAGGCGAGCTTGCTGGTGACGAGGGCAACAATCAACAGGACGATGACGGTGACCACGTCCGCTCCGCGGTCAATTCGAAGCGTATGCACCGGGGCGGTGAAGAAGAAATTGTAGGCAAGCGCAGCCAACAGACCAGCGGCCACGGCCGGGCCTAGTCCCCAAAGCGCGGCCGCCGCCAGCACGGCCGGCAGGTAAATCATGTCGACCGGCGCCGTGCCCCAGCGCGGCGCGATCCACAGGCCGATCAGTGTCGACACCGCGACCATGGCGACCGCCCCGGCATAGCTCTGAATGCTGCCGGCGGTCGAGCGATGTGCGAAACGAGGATTGCCGTCCATCATGTCCATAAAATGCGCCCGCGCGGCGCGATCGTCGAGGGGCGCGCGGCCCTCCGGATGGCGTTTATACCGCAGTGCAGCAAATCCACATGGAATCTTTATGAGCCGCGGCCGCACATCGGGCGAGTGAACGAGATTGCCGTCGACAACATCGTGGCGCCTGGCGAGGCGAGCCATCATGGACCTGGAGAAGCGCTGCCCAAGCTGATGCTGGGCGCGATCGGCATCGTCTATGGCGATATTGGCACTTCGCCGCTCTACACGATGAAGGAGAGCTTCCTCGGTCCGCATCCGTTGACCGTGGACCGACTGCACATCTTTGGCGTGCTCAGCCTGATTTTTTGGACGCTGATGATGATCGTCACGTTCAAGTACGTCAGCGTCGCGATGCGCGCCGCCAATCGCGGCGAGGGCGGATCGTTCGCTCTTCTGTCGCTGATCGCCCGCAATCTGGAGGGCAAGAAGAAGTGGACGCCCGGGCTCGTGCTGCTCGGGGTTCTCGCCACCTGCCTCTTCTATGGCGACGCGATGATCACGCCGGCGATTTCGGTGCTGTCGGCGGTCGAGGGACTGGAGATTGTCCACTCGGGCCTGCGGCCGGCGGTCATCCCGATCTCGATCGCAATTCTGGTGGCGCTGTTCCTGGTCCAAGCCCGTGGGACTGCGAAGGTGGGCAACATCTTCGGGCCGGTGATGCTGGTCTATTTCGCCGTGCTTGCTGCGCTGGGGGTCGCGAACATTGTTCGTCATCCGGAGATCGTCGGAATTCTCAATCCGGCGTGGGCGGTGCGGTTCTTCGCCTACAACCCGAAGCTTGCGTTCCTGGCCCTCGGCTCGGTGTTCCTGTGCGTGACCGGTGCCGAAGCGCTCTACGCCGACATGGGGCATTTCGGCCGCAAGGCGATCAACTATTCATGGCTGGTGCTGGTCTATCCGTGCCTGGTGCTCAACTATATGGGGCAGGGGGCACTGCTGCTCAGCGACCCGCATGCAGCGATCAACCCATTCTATCTGCTCGCGCCCGACGCACTGCGCCTTCCCTTGGTGATTCTTGCGACGGTGGCCACGATCATCGCCAGCCAGGCGGTCATCTCGGGCGCCTTTTCGGTCACCCACCAGGCGGTCCAGCTCGGGTTCCTGCCGAGGCTGAGAACCGAGCATACGAGCGAGAAGGCGGTCGGGCAGATCTACATCCCGGCGGTCAATTGGGGTTTGCTGACGATGGTCGTCATCCTGGTCCTTGGCTTCCAGGAATCGGGCAAGCTGGCATCGGCCTATGGAATCGCCGTCACCGGCACGATGCTGATCACCTCGACGATGCTTGGCGTGATGATGATCTATGTTTGGCGCTGGAACCGGGTCGTCGCTTATGGCGCGACCGCCCTCTTCCTGATCGTCGACGGCGCTTATTTCGCTTCCAACATCACCAAGATCCCGGACGGCGGCTGGTTCCCGCTGCTGGTCGCCGCGATCAGCTTCACAATTCTCACGACCTGGGCCAAGGGGCGGCTGCTGATGCGCAAGCGGCTGTCCGAATCCGCCTTGCCGCTGGAGGTCTTCATCAAGTCCGCGGCCTCGTCCGTGCACCGCGTGCGCGGGACGTCTGTGTTCCTCTCGACGTCCTCGGACGTGGTGCCGGCTGCCCTGCTCCACAATCTGAAGCACAACCAGGTGCTTCACGAGCGGGTCCTCATCCTCAACGTAAAGGTCGAGGAAGTCCCGCACCTGTCATCCGAAAAGCGGCTGGAGGTGCACAGCGCCGGTGACGGCTTCTACCGGGTCATTCTCCACTACGGCTACATGGAGGATGTCGATGTCCCGCGCGACCTCGCCCAGATCGACACCTGTGGCGCGCCGTTCACGATGATGAGCACCAGCTTCTTCCTCGGTCGCCAGAAGCTGATCGCATCCAGGAAGCGGCCGGGCATGGCGCTATGGCGCGAAAAGTTGTTCGCCCTGATGCTGAAGAGCAGCGAGAGCGCCATGGAATTCTTCAAGCTGCCGACCAACCGGGTGGTCGAGCTCGGCAGTCAGTTGCAGATCTAGCGGCCGATCAGGTCGGGGGCCCGAAGCGCCAGCTCGGTTCGGTTGTCGACCTTCAGCTTGTCGAAAATGGCATGGAGATACACTTTCACCGTGCCTTCGGTGACTCCGAGTTCGCTCGCGATGTCGCGGTTTTTGAGACCGAGGCGGACCAGCTCGATCAACTCGCGCTCGCGGCGCGTCAGCGGCGGCACAGAGGCGGCGCGCTCCTCCGCCTGCCGCGTGCGCTCGGCCACCTCCGGATCGACCCAGCGCTCGCCGGCAACGACCGCGTCCATGCATTTGAGCAGCAGCCCCGGGTCGGAAGTCTTGAGCACGATCCCCTCGGGCTGAAGGTCGGCGGCGGCGAGGAGCTGCGAATCCTCCATGCCGGCAGTCACCAGGATCACCTTTGGCCGCTTGCGCCCTCGGGGAAGGTGCTGGAGCACGTCGAGGCCGGAACCGTCGGGAAGATGCACGTCGAGCAACAGCAGATCGGGTTTGGTGCGATTGAGCTGCGTGTTCGCCTCCGCCGCGGTTCGGGCGCGACCGACCAATTCGTAATCGGTATCGCGCAGCAGCATGTCGAACGCGGCGCCGATCATCGGATGATCATCGACAAGCAAAACCTTGGTCAAGCGGCAACTCCTAGCGGAATGGACATGTGAAGATCGGTCGAGCCGGGTTCGGACTCCAGCCGAAGCGAGCCGTGCGCGCGCTCGACTCGCTCCTTGAGCGAGCGCGGTTCGAGCGCGGCAGCACCGTTCGCTTTGGGGAAGCCCGATCCATTGTCATGGACGTCAAGGCGCAGCATGCTCCCGTCGACCCCAAGGGCAACATCGATCCGGTCGGCGCCGCCGTGGCGGACGGCATTCGCAACCGCTTCGCGAAGCAGCTGCTGGAGATCGAGCTGAAGACGGACCGGAATCGCCGCGTCATCGCCATGAACCTGGAGCTGGCATGTGACCGACCATTGCTGACTCAGCCGTTCGGCCAGCGCCCGCAGCTCGGCGACGGCGTCATCCAGCTCCAGCTCGCGCCCACGGCGGAGCGCAAGCAGGAATCCACGGACCTCGGCCTGCTCCTCGATGAGCAGGCGCTTGAGCTCGTCGAGCTCGGCCCGCAGCTGAGGATCGACCTTGGCGGAACGCTTGATCGCTTCCACCCGGAACGAAGCGCCAGCGAGGAATTGCACGATGCTGTCGTGCACGTCGCGGGCCAGTGACAGACGGGTGCGGGCAGCAGCGCCCGCCTCGATGGCGCCCAGCAAGGCGTTACGGTCGAGAATCGTGCCGGTGACGTGGCCAAGCTCGCGCCCAACGTCGATATAGTCGGCGGACAGCTCGGGGATGCCCCACAGCAGCAGCCATCCGTGCTGCGTGCCGGTGCGGACCTCGGTCATCACGCCGCTCGTCATCCCAAGCGCCTTTGCCTCGTCGACATCGATCGTGTCCGACGCGCGCAGGAACCGAAATCGACCCTGAGGTGGACGCGTCAGCGCGCGGTCCGCGGATAGATCGAGCAGCATCGCCGGATGCGCGCGCACGCGCATCAGCGGCCGAGTCGCCGTGAACCCGCGCGTCTCACCGTTGGCGATCACCAACCCGTCGGAGGCCTCTTCCTCCTCAGGCCCGACGACCAGCGCGCCGCACGCCGCGTTGCCAAGCTTCATGACGAAGCCGAGCGCCCGCTTCATCGGATTCTCGCCTTCGACCAGGCCTGCATCGAGGTCCTCGACCTGGAAGAAGACATTGGTGCGGCGCTGGTGAATGCCGAACCAGATCAGCAGCAGCGACAGGATCAGCAGGTTGCCCGCGCGAATGACAAAGCGTTCGATCTCGAAGGTTTGGCTTCCGGCGATGAGCAGGCCCGCACTGAGGTAAAGCAGGACGAGCGCCGTCGCGGTCAACGCCGTCTCCAGCCAGCTCCAGCGAATGGCGGCCGATAGAAGTGGGAGGACAAAGAAGAGGAAGAACGGGCTGGTTGTGCCGTTGGAGGAAAAGACGATGGCCGTGAACACCGCCATGTCGACCGCGTGCGTCGCAAGGGAAAGCCGCGCGTCCAGCCACCAGTTCCTCCACGTCGCGACCGCGACGAGGAGCGACGAGGCGGCATAGAGGGAGAGGAGCGAATATGTCCGCACCCACGCCAGGTGAGGCTCACTGTTGTCCACCGACACCGCGACGAGAAGAACGATGCACAGCATCACGCGGCCAAGCGCGATCACGCGGCCGCTCTGATACCTGAACAGGCTTTGCCGCGCGGTCAGCTGCGGCAACGTTCCCACCCCTTGCCCCATGTCGAACATCCTATCGCACAGAACAGGCCGGGTGGAACGCCGAAAAGCATCGTGCAGTTGATTTCGGTTAATGCGCACCACGCAGCGTGGCCGTACGTTCGCCACGATGATGGACCCGCAATCCCGCTCCTATTTCGTTCGGCGCGCCGAACAGGAACGTATCGCTGCCCAGGGCGCGGCGAACGAACAGGTCGCTCAGCGTCACCGCGAGATGGAAGAGCGATATCGCAAGCTGGCGATCGATGAGTTCCAGCCCCGGCAGGAAACGCCCGAAATGGTGGGCGGTACTCTAACGGGTGAATTCCGGGTCGTACCCTAGCGGAGCTCAGCCGGCCATCCGCTTCGCGCCAAGGCCGAGGACCATCTGATTGGCCCGTTCGTAGGGGAGCGGCTTGCCGAACAAATAGCCCTGGATCGTGTCGCAACCGAGATCGCGCATGCGCTCGAAATCCTCGGCTGTCTCGACACCTTCCGCGGTGATCGACATGCGGAAGCTCTTGGCGAGCTGGACGATGGACTGGATGATGGCGACGTTTTCGGGCCGTGAACCCGCCTCGCGAACGAAGCTGCCGTCGATCTTGAGCTTGTGGAACACGGCCTTGTTCAAATAGCCGATCGACGAATAGCCGGTGCCGAAATCGTCCAGCGCAATGCCGACGCCGAGCTGCCTCAGGCGCTTCAGGACATCGAGCGTTGAGCCATTGTCACCTAGGAACACGCCTTCGGTGACTTCGAGCTCGATGCGATTGCCGGGTACCTTGTGCCGCGCCAGCGCCTCACTGACGAGATTGGGCAACGCCGGCAGGATGATCTGCTTCGGGCTGATGTTGAGCGCGACGGTGATCGGCTCGGGCCAGCTCGCGGCGGCGCGGCACGCCTCGTCGATCACGAATTCGCCGATCACCGGCATCAAGCCGGTTTCCTCGGCCACCGGAATGAAAACGGCGGGAGGCACCAGGCCGCGCTTCGGGTGGTTCCAGCGGATCAGCGCCTCGAACCCGACCAGCTTCTGCGTCTTCGCGTTGATCAGCGGTTGAAACACCAGGTAAAACTGCTTCGACGCGACGGCCGAGCGCAAATCGGCCTCGAGCCTGACGCGGTCCTCCTGCTCCGATTGAAGCTCGGACGAGAAATAGCGCGCGCAGCCGCGACCGGCGTCCTTCGCCTGGTACAGCGCGAGATCGGCCTTGAGGATGAGGTCATCGACCGTCGCCCCGTCGATCGGCCCGAACGCGCAGCCGATCGACACGCCGATCCGAATCTCGGTCTGGTCGATGATGTAGGGTTCCTTGATCGAAACGATGATTCGATCGGCGAGCTGCTCCACCTTCTTGCGGCTCTGCGCATCGTTGACCACGATGGCGAATTCGTCGCCGCCCATTCGGCCAACGGTGCCATTCGACGACACCTCGTCGACCAGGCGCTTGGCGACGGCGCGGAGAACGGCGTCGCCCTTGGGGTGGCCAAAGGTATCGTTGACCGGCTTGAACCCGTCGAGGTCGAGGAACATGATCGCACAGGGCACATTGCCCGAGGTCGCGCCGCGCAGCGCTTCGCCGAGCAACTGGCGGACCCGCCCGCGATTGGGCAGCCCCGAGAGGACGTCGACATTGGCGAGATGGGTCAGCCGCTCCTGCGTCTGGCGAATCTCGGTAATGTCGGATCCGACCCCGCGGAAGCCTTCGAACCGGCCCGCGGTGTCGATGACCGGATCGCCCGACATCGAAATCCAGCGCGAGCCGCGGGGCGTGCCGAGTTCCATCTCGAGCGCGTTGAACGACTGCTTTTCGAGGAGCACCTTGCCGAGCTCGGCGTGGCCGCCGAGCAGCGCGGGGAAAGAGTGGCCGAGAAGCTGGCTCGCCGGCTTGCCGAGCATCGTGCTCATTCGGGCGCTGATGTAGGTGACGCGGTTGTCACCATCGACGGACCACAGCCAGCCGACGCCACGCTGCTCATATTCCTGGAGCAGCAGTGCCGCGCTTTCGCTCTGGCTGCCGACGTCCGCGTTCATCTTGAGCTGGTGGAAAGCCCAGCGCGCCACGGTCATCACGCCGATGATCGACACGCCGAGGGTGAAGATGATGGACAGCATGTGCTGAAACGGAATCGTGTGCCGGCCAAGCAGCAACGCGCCGCCGACACCTCCGGTGAAGACCGTCATCCACGCCATCGCGCATTGGGGAACGACGACAAGTCCGAGACCGCCGACGCCGAGGCCCGCCAGGACGGACGCGGCGATCACCTGGGAGCCGGGCTGCAATGACGGAAACAGGTAGAGCGGAAGGCTGAGGAAGGTCAGGGCGCGGACGACAGCCTCGCCGATCAGCAGCCACGGCGGCACCCGCCGGCCCGAACGGCCGACGCAGGTAATCGACTGTGTTCTCGCGATTTGCATCGCGGCCAGATTGACGCCGGCGACCGCCGCGACCCATCCGAGGAGCCAGACCGACTTCGGCTGCCCCCACAGGCTGGCGCACATGATCAGCGCGGCGATGATGTTCGCAGCGGCAAAGAAAGGCGCGAGCTGGGCGCGCGACATCAGCTGCACGTCCCGCAACGGCGAACTTTCCGATTCAGGTTGTTGCGCAGCCACGCCGGCGGATTCTCCGCCCGGAAGCCGCGCCGAAATCAACCGCTTATAACGATCTGGAGCCTCGTACATCCGCCCGCCGTTCCACGTCCTGCAAGCCGCATATCCAAAGAGAGTTGAGGCGGGGTTAAGACATCGGGCAGCCGCGGCGCGCTTTTCGGCCGTGATTCCAAGCGGCGGTTAACTTGGACGCCGGCGGCAGCTTGCTGACAGCAGCGCTCGCAATGGCGGCGCGGCGCCTCTATATCGGCGGCGATGGCGACCGACAGCGCGACCCTCGAGCGACGGGCGGCCACGCCGCGGCGCGTGGCCGATGCGCCCAAAATCCAGTCGCCGGCCGAGCCGATCGCTCGCGGCATGGGGCTCAACGGACCCTTCTTCGAAGACAAGAACCGTGCCTTCTGGATCCTTCAGTCGATCGGCTGGAGCGGCTATTTCCTTCTTCGCTCGCTGTCGGGCTTTGCGAATTCGATGGGCTGGATGTGGCTGGTCCACACCCTCCTGCTGACGGCGACCGGCTATTCGCTCACCCTGCTGATGGCCTCGCTGTTCCGCCGGCTGATCCGGATGAAGCCGATCTGGACGCTGGCGCTTTCGCTGATCGCGGTGATGCTCGCGTCGACGGCTTATTCGGTCATCGAGACCTGGAGCGTCACGACCTTCCTCAAGCCGGCGTCAAAGCCCGAGGTCATTCAATATCTGGGCGCGATCCTGCTCAATTTCTCGCTGCTCGCGGCGTGGGCGGCGCTCTATTACGGAATCAACTACTTCCTGCTGCTCGAAAACGAGATCCGGCAGCGCGAGAAACTCGAAGGCCAGGCCTCGACCGCGCAGCTGGCGATGCTTCGCTACCAGCTCAACCCGCACTTTTTGTTCAACACGCTGAACTCGATTTCGACCCTGGTCCTGCTCAAGCACACCGAACGCGCCAACGCGATGCTCGCCCGCCTTTCCTCCTTCCTGCGCTACACGCTGGCGAATGAGCCGACCGCCAAGGTCACGCTGGCGCAGGAGGTCGAAACGCTGAAGCTCTATCTCGAGATCGAAAAGATGCGGTTCGAGGATCGCCTGCGCCCTCATTTCAAGATCGAGTCCGAGACGATCGGCGCGCGCCTCCCCTCGCTCCTGCTTCAGCCGCTGATCGAAAACGCGATCAAATATGCCGTCACGCCGGCCGAGAATGGCGCCGACATCTGGATCACCGCGATGCGCGAGGGACGGGCGGTCCGGATCGAAGTCGCCGACAATGGCAACGGCGAGGGAGTCGAAATGACGGCCAGCCCGTCAACCGGCGTCGGACTAGCGAACATTCGGGACCGGCTGTCGCAGGCCTATGGCCCTGCCCACCGCTTCGACACCAGGAAGAACGAACGGGGCGGCTTTAGCGTTATCATCGAGATTCCCTACGAGAGCGGAGACAGAACCGAATGACGATCCGGACCATATTGGTCGACGACGAGCCGCTGGCGACGCAGGGCTTGCAGCTGAGGCTGCAGGCGTTCGACGACGTCGAGATCGTCGCCACCGCCGCCAACGGCCGCGAAGCAATCCGGCAGATCAAGACCCACAAGCCGGACCTCGTCTTCCTCGACATCCAGATGCCCGGCTTCGACGGCTTCTCCGTGATCCAGGGGCTGATGGACGTCGAGCCGCCGCTGTTCGTGTTCGTGACCGCGTACGGCGAGCACGCGCTTCGGGCGTTCGACGCCCAGGCCGTGGATTATCTCATGAAGCCGGTCGACGAAGACCGGCTCGCGGGGACGATGGACCGGGTTCGCCAGCGGCTCAACGAAAAGCGCAGCGCCGAGGAATCCGAGCGGCTGAAGGAAGCGCTCGCCGAACACGCGCCGGAGGCCGCCGAGGAACTGGCCGATGCGAGCCCGGACGCCCACGCGGCCAATCGCTACGAGAAGATGATCAACATCAAGGACCAGGGGCAGATTTTCCGGGTCGATGTCGACACGATCGAGCGGATCGACGCCGCCGGCGATTACATGTGCATCCAGACCGGCGACAACACGCTCATCCTGCGCGAAACGATGAAGGACCTGGAGAAGCGCCTCGACCCACGACGTTTCCAGCGGGTCCATCGCTCGACGATCGTCAATCTCGACCTCGTCCGCCAGGTCAAGCCGCACACCAATGGCGAATGCTTCCTGGTCCTCGATTCAGGCGCGCAGGTGAAGGTGTCGCGAAGCTATCGCGACGTGGTCGCGAGGTTCGTGCACTGAGGTGAAGGCGCCCCGACCGCGATGGTCGGGGCGCCTGGTTTCTACTGAGGCTTGGGTGTCGTGGTTGTTGTGGTGCCAGTGGTTGTGCCAGTGGGGGTGCCGATGGTCTGCGATCCGCCCGTCACCGATCCGCCGGACGCGATTTGCTGCTGCACCACCTGAGTGAGCTGCGGAGTCGTGGTCGTCGCGGTGCAGCTTGCGTGGCCATTCGCGACGGATGCTGCAAGCGCGCTCACCGAAACGCCACAAACACTGGCGGCCACGTCGACCGGCACCTGCGCGGTGACGGGAATGTTGTCCCGGTTGACCTTGAGCTGGACGGACAAATCGTTGAGGACGTTCTGCAGGTTGACGCTGACGAGCGTCGGGACCGTGGTTCCCGATCCGCCGCCCGATGCGGGCGCCGGCGCGCCGGCGCTGACCTCACCCGCCGACGTCGGCGCGGCGCTGTTGGTGGTCTTGCATCCGGCGATCGCCAGAGCAGCAGCGAACACTGCAGCCGCCGTAAACTTCACTGAACCTGCATGCATACCGGGCTCCTGTTGAAGAGTTAGCGTGGGGGTGTCGTCGTTCCGGTGGTGGACGGCGTGGTGGTGCCGGTGGTTGTCGTCGTTGCCGGGCTCGGCGCAGTTCCGGTGTTGGTCTGCCCGCCGCCACCAACCGATCCGTTGGCGGCAAGCTGCTGCTGAACAGCCTGGTCGAGCTCGGGCGAGGTGCTCTTGGCGGTGCATCCCTGGCTCGACCCGCCACCAGCGCCAATCGACAACACGTTGATCGAAACGCCGCAGACATTGGCGGCGACGCTGATCGGAATCTGGGCATTCACCGGAATGTTAGCCTTGTCGACGTGGAGGTCGAGCGCGAGATTATTGAGCACGTTGGACAGATTGACGTTGACCAGCGAGGGCACGGCATTGGCCACGCTGGATCCGGCGCTTGCGACGCTGCTGGCGGCATTCGATGTCTTGCAGCCGGCAAGTGAAGCGACCGCGACAATCGCGGTGACGGCCATGATCGTGCGCATACGCAACCCCTGTTATCTATGCGCGGCTAACGCCGTGGCTGCTGATTGGTTGCCGCGCTACAGGTTCAGGCGCTCAGAAGACGAATTGCCCGAACACGCCGAGCTCGTCGTAGGTGCCGTCGAGCGGCCCGCCGATGAGTCCGTTCGCGGTGGCGATCGTGCCATTCCTGGTCCGCTCGCGCTTGTAGACGAGCGCCAAATCGAGTGGCGCGAGCGGCTTGTAGTCGAGGCCGACGTTGAAATAATCGTCCTTCAGCGCTGGATTGATGGCCTTGCTCGGCCTCACCCAGTCATAGCGGCCGAACGCCGCGATCCCCGGCGTGAACGCAAATGACCCGAATGCCGACCATCCTTCGGACCTGTCCGTCTGCGCGGTGGTTACGTTGTTCCAGTTCCTGGCGGTGAAATACTCGACGCCGGCGCGGATTCGCTTGTCGGTGTAGGCTGCGAGCGCATCGAAGCGGTTGGCCGTGTGCGGGGTTGCGGTACCGGGCAGATTCGCGGCGCTCTTGCCTAGCTTGCCGGCATAGCCCCCGACGGCGAACGTGACCGACTTGATCGGACTGACGCCGATTCGTCCCTCGAGATCGATGCTGTCCGAGCCGCGCGTCAGCGTCTTGTACCCCGAGCCGTTCACCGCCGACACCTGATAGCTCACCAGGTTGTCGGCGAAGCTCCCCAGCACGTGCACGCCCCAGTCGACCGAGCTGCCGTATCTGGTGCGGTCGGTCAGCGTCGGCTCGACGAAGCGGTAGCCGGCGAAGCTCTCGTCGAACGGAACCCACGGCATGTCCGCCTCACCGACGCGCACGATGAGCCCCGGATCGAATTTGGCCTGCAGATAAGCCTTCTTGACGAACAGCAGCACGTCCTTGCTCGTGCCGTTCGTGTTGTAGCGGAAGTCGGTCGTGACGTCCGACGAGAAAACGTCGCTGAACTTGTGATCGACGCTGACATAGAAGCGCTTGAGCTCGGTTTGCGTGCCGTTCTGCGCGCTGCGGGTCGTGATTCCGGCGAGATCGGTCGATTTCTGGTCGATGTTGCTGACGTTGAGGAAGCCCTTGCCGCTGATCGTCGTATTGGCGAACCAGCCGGTCTTGACCGCCTTGGCCAGCGGCGGGACTTCGTTCTCCACTGTGGCGACCTGTACCTGCGCCGCCTGGGTCTGGGTGAGTGCGGTCGCCGCCTGGCTTTGCGCGGAAGCGGCGGTCGCCTGTGCACTCTGCGCCTGCCTTGCGGTGACCTGCTGTGCGGCTTCCTGCTGGTCGAGCCGGCGGGTCAGCGCATCGACCTTCGCCTCGAGCTCCTCGATCTTCGCGTCGCGCGCATCGATGGCGTGCTTGTGGGGAGCCGAATGCTTGCGGGCCTTTGCTTGCGCGGGCGCTGACAGCGTCAATGCCACCAGCCCGAGCGCGGCTCCGGCGACGAGCCGATGATGGACTTTCATTTGAGTGGCCCCCTCTTTTGCGTCGCGGCGCAGCGGCTTCGTCCCGCGACTCGGTGTGGCTCGATATCGCGGCCGACCGGTCAGGCCAGGTGAATTATTCCGCTTCATCAGGGCACCAGGAGAGGACGGCGGCGGCCGGGATTGCGCGCAGGCTCCGCCGGGAGGTAATCGCGTTTGATGGCAACCCCGTTCGAGAACTTCGCCGCGCTTCACGTGCCGGGCGATCCGCTGATCCTCTACAACATCTGGGATGTCGGGAGCGCGCTCGCCGTGGTTGCGGCCGGAGCCAGGGCGCTGGCGACCGGAAGCCACCCGGTTGCCGATGCCAGCGGATATCAGGACGGCCAGGGCGTCCCGCTCGACTTCGCGCTCGCCAATGCCCGCCGCATCGCCGACGCAGTCGAGCTGCCGCTGACCGTCGATTTCGAAAGCGCCTATTCGACCGATCCCGACGCGGGCGGCGCCAATGTGGCGCGGCTGAAGGCCACCGGCGCAGTCGGATGCAATTTCGAGGACCAGGTGATCGGCGGTGAGGGGCTCCATCCGCTCGACCTGCAGGTGAAGCGCATCGGGGCGATCCGCCGCGCCGTCGGCGACGATTTCTACATCAACGCGCGAACCGACCTGTTCCTCAAGACCCAGACCTACGACGACGCGTTGGTCGATCAGGTGATCGAGCGCGGAAGGGCCTTCGCCGATGCCGGAGCAAGCGGCTTCTTCGTCCCGCGCCTGTCAGAGCCAAAGCAGATCGAACGTGTCGTGCGCGAGGTACCGCTGCCGCTCAACGTCATCGCCTTCCCGGGAGCGCCCGAAAAGAAGGTTTGGGCCGATGCGGGCGTGGCGCGCATCAGCCACGGTCCGTTCCCGCATCGCGCGCTGATGGCGAAGCTGACCGAAATGGCTGCCGCCGCGATCAATCAGTAAGCGCGGCCAAATCTCCACCATGGGACGCGCGGGCCGGACTTCAGCACGGTCCGCCTGAACAGCTGGGCGCCGAAGCGAAGGATGATCGCGATCCAGATCGCCTGCCAGACAATGGCGGCGAAATGGGGCCAAATCTGCGGATCCTGCGCCGCGCGGGCGAGCATCGTCAGCGGCGAGGACAAGGGAAACACCGCCCCCGCGATGCCCATCACCGAATCCGGGTTGCCCACGGCTTTGGACGCAAGGCCAAAGATCAGCAGCTGGGCAAAGGTCGCCGGCAGCGACATGGTCTGGACCTCACGGGCTGTCGAGGCCTGGGCTCCGATCATCAGGAAAGCGGCGCCGAACAGCAGGTAGTTCATCGCGAAATAGACGACGGCGAGCGCGAGGAACGCCGGCCATCCGACCGCGGGTACCGGAAGCGTCGCCACCCCGCCATGCTTGACGAGCTGGATCAGCAGGGCGCCCGAGCCCATCCACACGAGCAATGCCAGGACCGAAGCCGCGAGCATCGCCGTCAGCTTGCCGACAAACATGGCGTCGATCGGGATGGCGGCGGCGATCACCTCGATCACCTTGTTGGATTTCTCCTCGATGAGCTGTGAGAGCACCATGGTCGAGAGCATCAGCGTCAGGAAAAACAGCAAGGCCTGCCCGATCTGTGCCGTGACCGCACGATCGTTCGCGAGCGAACCGGTGGAGGCCGCGACATTGGTCACGGGAAGTTCGGGAGCCGCGTTTGCAGCACCCGAGCGGGCATTCGCGATGAGCAGCTTGACCTGGCCGATGGTGCCCGGGTCGCTGGCAAGCGCGCCGGTCACGTGCGGATGATCGAGCCCCCCGCTGAGGACCGCACGGACAGGCGGGTTGCGGCTCGACAGGAGCCTGCGCTCCTGCGCGGCGAGGTTGCCCTCCGGTGGATAGCCGACCAGCTTGACCGCCGCTTGATCGCCAATCGCTCCAGCGAGCTGATCGCGCGCGCCCTTCAGCCGTTGGAACTCGGCGCCGGGCCCGATGACCGCCAAGACCGGCCGCTCGCTCTGCGACGCGACGCGCGCGCCGATGGTGCCGAAGACGCCGCCCATGAGCAGCGGGAACAAGGGCGCCAGCAGGAAAACGATGAAGGTCTTGGACAGCACAGTTGCCGAGAAATCGCGGCGGCCAATGACGAAGGCGGAGCGGAGAAAGCGCATCACTGGGGCTTCTCCTGCCCCATCGAGGCCGCCGCGGCATCGCCGGCGATTGCGACGAAAGCCTCGTGGAGCCCGGGCCGCTCGATCGCCAGTGTCTCAATGCCGGCCCCGCCGTCGATCAGCGCCTTGAGCAATGGCTCCGGACCACCTGGCGGAAGCTCGAACACCCATTCATTGCCTTCGCGCCGGGCGCCGGCCGGAATTGCATTTCGCCAAGGTCCCTCGGTCGCACGTGTCCCAAGCCTCACGATGGGTCTCAAGCGGCTCCGCGCCTCGTCGACGTTGCCGTCGAACGCCACCTTGCCCTTGGCGATGATCGCGACTCGTTCACACAGGCGTTCCGCGTGAGCGATGACGTGGGTCGAAAAGATGCAGGTCACGCCGGCGCGGGTCTCGCGGCGGATCAGTTCCTCCAAGCGTGCCTGATTGATCGCGTCGAGACCGGCGAATGGCTCGTCGAGCACGATCAGCCGCGGCTTTTGAACGATGGTCCCGAGCAGCTGAACGAGCTGCGCCATTCCCTTGGACAGACTGCGGATCGGCTTTTGCGCCCAGTCGCCGAGACCATGTTCTGCAAGCAGCACGTCGGCGCGGCGCCGGCCTTCGCCCAACGGCAGACCACGCAGCGCGCCCATGAAGGCAATCGCGTCGCGGGCGTGCATGGCTGGATAGAGACCCCGCTCCTCGGGCAGGTAGCCGATCTCCGGAGCCGCATCGAGCGGCCGCTCGCGCCCGAGCACCAGCCGGCTGCCGCTCGACGGGTCGATGATTCCGAGCAGCATGCGCAGGGTGGTGGTCTTGCCCGCGCCATTGGGCCCGAGCAGGCCGTAGATCGACCCCACCGGAACCGAGAGGCTGACGCCGTCGACCGCGCGCGTCTCGCCGAAATCCTTGACGAGGTCGGTGGCCTTGACGGCGATGTTGTCATCGACCGGGTCGTGCTGAGCTTGTCGAAGCACTGTTTTTCCTAGAGAAAAAGGACCGCCCTTCGACAAGCTCAGGGCGAACGGTGTAGTTGCGTCCCGTGGCTAACAACGAAAGCCTTGAGGAAGCAATAAGGGCGGAAGCGGCGCGACTGGGCTTCGTCGCCTGCGGCTTCGCCCGCGCCGATGCGGCGGACTTGGCGGGGCTGGAGCTCAAGCGCTGGCTCGAGGCGGGGCACCACGGCACCATGGGCTGGATGGAGGAGCGAGCCCATCATCGCGTGTCGCCGCTGGCGCTGTGGCCCGAGGCGCGATCGGCCATCGCGCTGGCCATGAGCTACGCGCCGTCGACCGATCCGCTGACGCTGGCGGCGCATCCGGAGCTCGGCCGGATTTCGGCCTATGCGCAGGGCGGCGACTATCACAAGACGGTCAAGAAAGCGCTGAAGGCGCTTGCCCGATTCATCGTCGATGCCGTGCCGAGCGAGCTCAAGGTGTTCGTGGATACGGCGCCGGTGATGGAAAAGCCGCTCGCCCAGGCGGCCGGGATCGGCTGGCAGGGCAAGCACACCAATCTGGTGAGCCGCGAGCATGGCAGCTGGCTGTTCCTGGGCGTGATCCTGACCAGCCTCGATCTCGATCCGGACGCGCCCGCCGACCAGGGACAGCATTGCGGAACTTGTACGCGCTGCCTCACTGCCTGTCCCACGGAAGCATTCGTCGGCCCCCACCGGATCGATGCGCGGCGCTGCATTTCATACCTGACGATCGAGCATCAGGGGCCGATTCCAGTCGAGCTCCGCCCCGCGATGGGGAACCGCATTTATGGCTGCGACGACTGCCTGGCGGTGTGCCCGTGGAACCGGTTCGCCGACGCCGCCGCTGCGAACCGGGCATTCCTGCCGCGCGCCGAGCTTGCCGCGCCGCGCCTCGCCGACCTGCTGGCGCTCGACGATGCGGCGTTCCGCGAGATGTTCGCCGGCTCGCCAATCAAGCGGATCGGCCGCTCGCGAATGATCCGCAACTGCCTGGTCGCGGCGGGCAACAGCGGCGAGCCTTCGCTGATTAATTCAATCCGGCCGCATCTCGTCGATCCCGATGTCGTTATCGCCGACGCTGCGCGCTGGGCGATGGATCAGCTGGCGGCGGGTGGAGCGATGCAAGCCGCCTGAGAAACGTCGGCGCCGCTCGGCCGCCGGGTGTCGACATGAGTTACCTTCATCCCGCCATTCGCGGACGGATACAGATAGGCGTCGATTACGCATCTGGCGGTGCGAAATTGCAGCTTCAGGCTGTTGCCCTCGTGGATCTGCAGCGCCGGCGCGCCGAAACGCCCGTAAAGCTGCTGAGCCGTCAGGCCGAGCAGGCTGTTCTGATCCGCGGGTTGCTGCGGGACCGCGGGAGCGGGCGCGGCCGACTCCTGGCGCGGCGCCGTGGCGCAAGCGGCGAGGAGCAGGCTGACGGAGATGGCTATGTAGCGGCGCATGGTGTGACGATGGCCGGTGATCGTCGTCGAGGCAATGTTGCCGTGCGGTGAATGGGTCGCTAGGCGCGCGCTTTCCGCATTTTCCCCGGAGTTCACGAATGCCCGACCCGCGTCTCGATGTCCTGTGCATCGGCAATGCCATCGTCGACGTGATCGCCAATGCCGGCGACGACTTTCTTGCCGCGGAAGGACTGGTCAAGGGCTCGATGCGGCTGATCGACGCCGAGGAAGCCGAGCGGCTCTATGCGCACATGGGACCCGCGCACCAGGTGAGCGGGGGCTCGGCCGGAAATACGGCCGCGGGCGTGGCGGCGCTTGGCGGTCGGGCCGGGTTCATCGGCCAGGTTGCCCCCGACCAGCTCGGCGAATTTTACCGCCACGATCTCACGTCGACGGGAGTCGAGTTCGTCACGCCGGCGGCGGACGTGGGCCAACCAACCGCGCGATCGATGATCCTGGTCACCCCCGACGGGCACCGGACCATGAACACTTTCCTGGGGGCGGCGCAGCATTTGCCCAAGAGCGCCCTCGACGAAGCGCAGATTCGGGACGCCGCGATCCTCTACCTCGAAGGCTATCTGTGGGACCCGGAAACCCCGCGCTACGCCATGGTGCGGGCGATCGAAATCGCGCGGGATGCCGGGCGGAAGGTCGCCTTCACCCTATCGGACACCTTCTGTGTCGATCGCCATCGCGACGGCTTCAACGACCTGATCGACAGCGGCCGCATCGACATCCTGTTCGCCAACCAAGCGGAGATCGAGGCGCTCGCCGGAGTGCCGCACCTCGAAACCGCAGTCACCGCGGTTGCCAGCAAAGTCGACACTCTGGTTGTTACCCGAAGCGAGGACGGCGCGCTTGCCACGCGAGCGGGCGAGCGGGCGGACGTGCCTGCCGAACCGATCAAAGCGCTGGTCGACACGACCGGGGCGGGCGACCTGTTCGCCGCGGGATTCCTGCTTGGAACCGCCCGCGGAAAGACCCTGGAGCAGTCGCTTCGGCTCGGCGCGATTGCCGCCGCCGAGGTTATCCAGCACTACGGCGCGCGCCCCGAGGCGAACCTCAGGGCGCTTGCCGGTGAGCTGGCCGGCTAGGGACGCTCGGCGAGCTCCGGCTGCATGTTTGGATCGTCGACCACGTCGACGATGCCGCGGCCAACGTGACTGCGGCTGCGGCTGTAAAGGAAGTAGACAATCAAACCGATGCCGCCCCAACCAACCAGGACCAGCTTTGAGGTGATGTCGAGCGCGGCGTAAAGGATGATGCAGCCGACGACGGCAGCGGGTGCGACGAGCCAAATCATCGGGGTCCGGAAACTGCGGTGGCGCCCAGGGTCCTTGATGCGAAGCACCATTACGGCGACCGCGACCATCGCAAAGGCAAACAGCGTCCCCGAATTCGAGTAATCCGCCAGGCTTCCGACCGGCAAAAGACCGGCGAAAATGAGCGCGAACAGACCCGTTACCGCAGTCACGAAATAGGGCGTCTTGAACCTCGGATGGACCTTCGCGAACGCCGCCGGCAGCAGCCCGTCGCGGGCCATCGTGAAGAAGACGCGCGTCTGGCCGAACATCATCATCAGCACGACAGACGGCAAGGCGATGATCGCGGCGAGCCCGACGAGCCAGCCGACCGTCGGATGGCCGGTGACTTGCAGGACGTGCACCAGCGCGTGCTTCGAACACACCAACGGCTCGACCGCGCCGCTCGAGACGATCGCGGCGCACCTGCCAGCCATCTCGGGCGATCCGGGAGCGAGGAAAGCGCCAGTGGCCGATGTCACCGGCTGCGCTCCCATCGTGCCGGTCGCACCGGCTGCGACCAGCAGGTAAATGGCAGTACAAATCAACAAGCTGCCGATAAGACCGATCGGAACATTGCGCTGGGGATTGATCGTTTCTTCGGCAGCGGTCGAAACCGCATCAAAGCCGACATAGGCAAAGAATATCGACGCAGCGGCCCCGACATAGCCGGTGCCGCTGGAAAGATTTCCAAACCCGGTCGGCGTGAAAGGATGGAAGTAGGCGCCGTGGATGGCCGGCAGCGTGATAATGATGAAAGCCGTGAGCGCGACCAGCTTCACGACCACAAGCGCGGCGTTCACCATCGCGCTTTCGGTTGTGCCTTTGATCAACAGTGCCGTCACAGCGAGAACAATGATCACGGCAGGAAGGTTGATCAGCCCGCCTTCGCGTGCCGCTGTCAACAAGTCGGGAGTCGCCTTGCTGCCGAAGGCAAGCGCGACCTTCGCCATCAGGCCGTCCGCGTTGCTCAGCAATGCCGGGAAATGAATTCCGTTGTCGGCAAGCGCGCCGACAACGTAGTTGGACCAGCCAACCGCAACCGCGCTGGCGCCAAGGGCATATTCGAGCACCAGCGCCCACCCGACCATCCACGCGAGCGTCTCACCCATCACCGCATAGGTGTAGGTGTAGGCCGATCCGGCAACCGGAACCATCGAGGCGAGCTCCGAATAGCATAGAGCCGCCACGGCGCAGACAAATCCGGCGATGCAGAAGCTGAGCATCATCCCCGGCCCGGCTTTTTGCGCCGCAACGGCAGTCAGCACGAAAATACCGGTGCCGATCACGGCGCCAACGCCAAGCAAGGTAAGTTGAAACGGGCCGAGCGAGCGTTGCAGCCCTTTCTTTTGCGCGGTGGCGAGGATCGCATCGAGCGATTTCACGCGCCCGAACACGCCGCCTTTCGGTGCTACAGTGGCCATTCCATTCCCCTATGAATTTTCACAAGCGACCCTAACGGCTGCAAGGCCGAGGGCAATCCTATATCGACGAGTAACCAACGAGGCGGTGAACCGCTCCTGAAGCCGAGCTACCGCGCCAGCATCGGTCCCAGCGGCCGGCCGGCGAAGATATGGACGTGGAGATGCGGCACTTCCTGGCCCGAGTTGATCCCCGTATTGGCCAGCAGCCGATAGCCGCTCTCCACCAGTCCGGCATCGCGCGCCACCTTGCCGACGGCACGAACAAAACCGGCGATCTCCGCATCGGACGCGCGCGCGGAAAAGTCGTCCCACGAGACGTACGGACCCCTGGGGATCACGAGGATGTGCGTCGGCGCCAACGGGTTGATGTCGTGGAAAGCCAGCGCGAAGTCATCCTCATAGACCCGCTTCGAGGGGATCTCGTCCCTGAGGACGCGCGCGAAGATGTTGTTGTCGTCATAAGGTTGCGTTGCACTAATCGGCATTAGGCGGACTCCGCTTGACCGTGCTCGTTCGCCCGCTACCACCTGCAGGCGTGAGCGACGAGACCCCCGAGAGCCTGATTCCCTACGACGAAATCGTGCAGGACGCGCTGCGCGCCGTCGTCGGCCGCGTGCTTGGCGAGGTCGAGCAGACCGGCGGGCTACCCGGCGGCCATCACTTCTACATCACGTTCAAAACCCGGATGCCCGGCGTGTCGATCCCGAAGCATTTGCTCGAGCGATTCCCCGACGAGATGACGATCGTCATCCAGCACCGCTTCTGGGATTTGAAGGTGGAGGAGGACAGCTTCACGGTCGGCCTGTCGTTCGGCGGGGTTCCATCGACTCTCCATGTACCGTTCGCCGCCGTCACGCAGTTCCACGATCCGGCGGTCGAGTTCGCGCTCACGTTCCAGGCGAACGCGGCCGAGGTCCTGCCCGAGGAGCATGAGGAAGCCGAGAACGACGCCCCCGACGTCTCGGTGGAAGAGAAGGCGGACGATGGGTCGAACGTCGTCAGCGTGGATTTCACGCGAAAGAAATAGGTCGTCACCCCGGGCTTGACCCGGGGCCTGCCTTTTCTACTGACACCGAACGAAGGCAGGTCCCGGCTCGCCGCACTAGCGGCGGTACATCCTGAGCGACGCCGACAGGCGGCGTCGAAGGGCCGGGATGACGAGAAAGGTCTCCATGGCCGACACCCGCACCGAAACCGACAGCTTTGGCCCGATCGAGGTTTCCGCCGACGCCTATTGGGGCGCGCAGACGGAGCGGTCGATCGGCAACTTCCCGTTCGGTCCCAAGGAGCAGATGCCGGTCGAGATCGTCCACGCACTCGGCTTCATCAAGCAGGCGGCGGCGCGGGTGAACGCGCGGCTCGGCGGCCTCGACCCGAAACTCGCGGAAGTGATCCAGCAGGCGGCGGCCGAAGTCGCGCGGGGCGATCTCGACGGCCAATTCCCGCTGGTCATCTGGCAGACCGGATCGGGCACCCAGTCCAACATGAACGCCAACGAGGTGATCGCTGCCCGGGCCAACGAGATCCTGACCGGCAAGCGCGGCGGAAAATCGCCGGTCCACCCCAACGACCATGTGAATAAAAGCCAGTCGTCTAACGACAGTTTCCCAACCGCGATGAGCATCGCGGCCGGCCGTGCCGTGCACATGAAGCTGCTGCCGGCGCTTCGAATGATGCACGCGCGGCTCGCCGACCAGGCCACGCGCTGGGACTCGATCGTCAAGATCGGCCGCACGCATCTGCAGGACGCGACGCCGCTGACGCTCGGCCAGGAATTCTCCGGCTATGCGGCGCAGATCGAGGATTGCATCGCGCGGGTCGAAGGCGCCCTTCCTCGAGTGATGCGCCTGGCTCAGGGCGGCACCGCCGTCGGCACCGGCCTCAATGCCCCAAGGGGCTTTGGCGAGGAGTTTGCGAAGGAGGTGTCGAACCTCACGCAGCTGCCGTTCACGTCGGCACCCAACAAGTTCGCGGAGCTCGCGGCGCACGACACGATGGTCGAGTTGTCGGGCGTCCTGAACGTCATCGCCACCGCCTGCACCAAGATTGCGAACGACATCCGGCTGCTCGGCTCAGGCCCGCGCTGCGGGCTTGGTGAGCTCAAGCTCCCGGAAAATGAGCCCGGGAGCTCGATCATGCCCGGCAAGGTCAACCCGACACAGGCGGAAATGCTGACGATGGTCTGCGCCCAGGTCGCGGGCAATCACGTCGCGGTCACGATCGGCGGCATGCAGGGGCACCTCGAGCTCAACGTGTTCAAGCCGATCATCGGCGCCAATGTGGTCCGCTCGATCAACCTCCTGTCGATCGGCATCGAGAGCTTCACGGAACGCATGCTCGACGGTGCGGAGCCCGACCAAAAGCGCATCGCCGAGCTGATGAACCGCTCGCTGATGCTGGTCACCGCGCTTGCGCCCGAAATCGGCTATGACAATGCGGCGACGATCGCCAAGCATGCCCACAAGAAAGGGCTGACGCTCAAGGAAGCTGGGCTGGAACTCGGACTGGTGGACGAGGCGACCTTCGATCGGGTCGTAAAGCCCGAGGCGATGCTCGGGCGCTAGAGCCGCACGTTCAGCCGAACGCCGAGATTGTCGATCCCAGGATTCTCTTTCCCGAACACCTGTGCGTGGCTCATGTGCACCCAGCTCGCCTCGACGCTGAGGCGGCTGGTGAGCTGCGTTCCGATGGCGAATTCGGGCTCGGCCAGAACCCGGCTGCCGAAGGCGATCCTGTCGGTGCGGTAATATTTGCCCGCGGACCCGTCCTGGATCGCGATTCCGACACCTGGACGAACATACCATCTGACGCCGAGCGGGACCTTGGCCGCGATTCCAACGGCGGCATAATCCGTGTTCCCGGCGCTGTTGAGGGCCCCGAACACATAGGGCTGGAGTTCGGCGCGCCAGACATGCGCGATGTCGCCGCCCCGAACGCCGAGGGACACGTCAATCCCGCTTTCAATTCCCGACTCGTCGAGCGGCGTTTTGACGTCATGGACGTGGAGCCCGCCGAACAGCTCGGCGGCGTTCGCCGGGCCGGCGCTGGCCAGCAGCAGCGCGAAAAGCATGACCACGACCTTCAACAAACGTCTCCCTCGGAATGGCGGAAGCACAACACGCCAGTGGCCGCCCGGTGCCTCAATGGCCAGCCTGCCAGGATTGCAGCGACTGGTTGGGTGCGATTAACGCCCAAACGTTGAGCGTCAGGTTATCTCGAATGGCTAACAGCGGAATAATCTCCAGCGCCACCACCAGCAAGACCGCGCTCCAGACGGGCAATTTCCGGGCGAGCAGGAAGCCGAGCGCCATCATCACCATGTCGGACAGCGAGTTGATGACGCTGTCGCCGGTGTAGCCGATGGCCGCGGTCGTGGCGCGATAACGATCGATGATGAACGGCGTGTTCTCCGTCACCTCCCACGCGGCCTCGATCAGCAGGGCCGCCAGGAAGCGCGACTGCACCGGCCAACGGCGCGCCACGAACCACAAAGCCGCGTAGAAGAGCAGTCCGTGAACGATGTGGCTGAGGCTGTACCAGTCGGCCAGCATCTGGCTCGTCCTCGGACTGTCGCGGGCGCCGACCCATAGATCGATGGTGCCGCAGGTGCAGATTGGATGGCGGCCCATGGCCAGCTCGATGCCCGCGGCGCAGACGAGGATCGCGACAGCTTTGATCCAGGCACGCGGCGGCATCGCGCAGTGCTTAGCAGAGCGCGCTCACTTGCAAACAGCCGCTGTTCAGGGGACAGGCACGATCATGTTGCGCGCCTATGGACCCGGCTGTGACGGAAGCCTCATCGAGGCGCCCACCGACAAAATCCCCGACGGGGCCACCTGGGTCGACCTCGAGGAGCCCACTGCCGAGGAGGAAGCGCTGGTCGAGCGCTGCATCCACATGGATGTGCCGACCGAAAGCGAAATGGCGGAGATCGAGCCGTCGAGCCGCCTCTATGAGCATGACGGCGCGCTCTACATGACGGTAAGCGTGCTCTACGGAGTCGAGGACGGGCAGCCGACCACCACGCCGATCAGCTTCGTCTTGACCGACAATCGGCTGGTGACGGTGCGGTACGCAACCCCAAAGCCGATCCGGTCCTTTGCCGAACACGCGCGGCGCGATCCGGACCTGGTCAAGGATGCGCCGACCGCGCTGGTGCGCATGCTGGATGCGCTGATCGACCGCCTGGCTGACGAGCTGGAGAACGTCAGCCGCGAGATCGAGCAGATCTCGGTCCACATCTTTCACAAGGACGTCGACGACCGCCGCATACCCGCGAAGCGACTGACGGCGTTGCTGACCCGCATCGGGCGCACCCAGACCCTGCTCACCCGGACCCGCCTGTCCGCCGTGAGCACGCTGCGCCTGTTGAGCTTCCTGTCGGGCGCGAACCGCTTTCACGAAGAGGGCTCGTCGGACATGCGGCACCACATCGCCAGCATGACGACCGACGCCACTTCGCTCAGCGATCACGCGACCTATTTGTCGGACAATGTCACCTTTCTGCTCGACGCGTCGCTGGGCCTCATCAGCATCGAGCAGAATGCCGCGATGAAGCTGTTTTCGTGGGCGGCGCTGGTGTTCCTGCCGCCGACGCTGATCGCCGGGATTTACGGCATGAACTTCCATCGCATGCCGGAGCTTTCCTGGGCTTACGGTTATCCGTTCGCGCTGACGCTGATCGCCATCAGCGCGATCGTGCCAGTGCTCTACCTCAAACGACGCGGCTGGATTTAGCTAGGCAGACTGCAGCGGGATCGCCGGAGTCTCTTCCGCTTCCCGCGAGACCGCCGCTCGGCGGCGCGCCAGCGCGGCATAGGCGAGCGCTAGCTCGCCGGCGATTTCCGCCTCCTGCGGCCGGTCCTTCGACCAGGTCGCGGCGCGCGCTTCGGCCGCCCGGCGCCGGAAATATTGATCGTCCCTGGTCACCGCGGCCAATCCTCACTCTCAGTCGTTCCCAAGCGGTTTATTTCACGGCCGTCACTATTGCGAGTCGCGCGACGGAGCATCCGGCGCGAGCGCCCTTCGGTTGGGCGCAAGCGGCGATCACAAGCGCGGTTTGCGGCCTCCGGACCGGGTTGCTAAGGCGCCCCGCAATCCCCTCCGGCGCGTATCCGCGATGCCGCGGCGCCCCGACGATTCGAAAGTAAAGCGATGATTCCCACCGGCCAGGACAGCCTCAATACGCGCTCGACCCTTCAGGTGGAGGGCAGAACCTACGCTTATTATGCGATTCAGAAGGCGGGCCGGGCGCTTGGGGACGTGTCGCGCCTCCCGTTCTCCATGAAGGTGCTGCTCGAGAACCTTCTGCGGTTCGAGGACGGGAAGACCGTCACCAGGAATGACCTCCAGGCAATGGCCGACTGGCTGAAGGAACGGCGGATCAACCGCGAGATCCAGTACCGGCCCGCGCGCGTGCTGATGCAGGATTTCACCGGCGTTCCGGCGGTGGTCGACCTCGCCGCGATGCGCGATGCGATGCGCCAGCTCGGCGGCGATGCGCAGAAGATCAATCCTCTGGTTCCGGTCCACCTGATCATCGACCACAGCGTGATGGTCGACGAGTTCGGCACGCCTCAGGCATTCGGGAAGACCGTCGAGGTCGAATATCAGCGCACCGGCGAGCGCTACGAGTTCCTCAAGTGGGGAAGCCAGGCCTTCGACAGCTTCAAGGTCGTCCCGCCGGGCACCGGTATCTGCCACCAGGTCAACCTCGAGCATATCGGGCAGTGCGTGTGGACCGACGTCGACGCCAACGGCGAAACGCTCGCCTATCCCGATACTTTGGTCGGCACCGACAGCCACACGACCATGATCAACGGACTCGGCGTGCTCGGCTGGGGCGTCGGCGGGATCGAGGCCGAGGCGGCGATGCTCGGCCAGCCGGTCAGCATGCTCATTCCCGAGGTGGTCGGCTTCCGCCTGTCGGGCGAGCTCAAGGAGGGGATCACCGCGACCGACCTCGTGCTCACGGTGACTCAGATGCTTCGGCAGAAGGGCGTCGTCGGCCGCTTCGTCGAATTCTATGGCCCCGGTCTCGAGAAGCTGCC
>JAICXF010000081.1 GCA_025981625.1 Sphingomonas sp.
AGGTTCTTGAGCAGCTGGATGTCGTCGGCGTAGCGGTGATAGCTGTCGCAGGCGACGTCACCCGTGTCGCCGTTCGCGACCCTTCCCGGCGTGTGGCAGAACACGTCCCAGTTGGTCGCGCCACGGCCGTCTTCCCGCACTGCGCCCTCGATCTGATAGGACGCGGTGGCGCAGCCCCATTTGAAGCCGGCAGGAAAGTTGAGATCGATCGGCGCTGCCGCCGCAAGTGTTGCTCGAGAAGCCGCGGCAATGCCGGCGCCGGCCGTCAGCCCGGCCTTGATGAAGTTACGCCTGTCCATGTCCCTCGCTCCCGATGTTTGCGCTAACATTACCGCGAAAGGAGGAGGCCTCAAGCCACTTGATTGCTCAAGCCTCGGGACTGTGTTTCGGCACGGATGGCGCATCCAGGGCAAAGCCTGGGCGCGGAGTCGCCGGATGCGCCGGCGTCAGCTTCACCGTGACCGAAGGCTGCCGGGGCTGCCGGTCGCAGGCTGTCGGCATGACCGCCAGAACGAACAGAATGAGCGTCGATCGCGGAGCGGCCATTCGCAGTCTCACAAGCGGTGCCCCCCACCATCCAGCCGCCGCCACGCCATTTTCGTCAGCTATTCGACAATCATTGACGAAACACGAATGCCATCCGCGCCGTCGCCCTACTTCCCGTCCGCTCCCTCCGTTCCGGTCAGGTAGTTCGGGGCCATCACCCTTGACGCGGTCGCCGCAGGCTTCGTCGGCTGCAGGAGCTTCAGCTCGAACTTCTCGCGGAACTGGCAACCGAACTGAGTGCCCTCGCTCCAGCGAATCTCGGCATCGATGAGACCGCCGGCGGCGAAGTCGAGCCGGATTTGGGCGCCGACGGGAAGTTCCTCGCGGCATTCGACCAGCGCGCCCCCGCTCGAGATGTTTCGCAAGCGAGCGCCAATCACTCGACCATTGTGGTGCAACAGGGCAGCGCGGATAATGCGCATCCGCGCCTCCCGCGGCGCCAGATGCGCATCCGGCCGGATGACCGCTCCCTTGGCTGCAAGCTCAAGCGCTTCCTCTGGCGGCATCGGCTTGCCGAAGAAATAACCCTGGACGAGCGAGCAGCCGAGATCACGGACGAGCTGCAGCTCCTCCTGGGTCTCGACCCCTTCGGCCGTCGTCTGCATCTTGAGGTCGGCGGCGAGCCCGACCATGGCGCGGATCAGCGCGGCATTGCGGCTCTCGGGATCGGACGCGCCGCGAACGAAGCTCTGGTCGACCTTGATCTTGTCGAACGGAACGCGCTGCAAATAGCTGAGCGACGAATAGCCGGTGCCGAAATCGTCGAGCGCGAGCTTCAGGCCGATGTTCTTGAGGCTACGGATCATCTCGTCGACATGATCGTCGTTGCTGAGGAACACGCCTTCGGTGATCTCCAGCTCGAGCCGGTGGGCGGGAAAGGCCGTCTCCATCAGCACGGCGCGAACGTTCGCCGGCAGCGCATGCGATTTGAACTGCACCGGTGACAGGTTCACCGCGACCGAGATCTGGTCGGGCCATTTGCAAGCCTCGGCGCAGGCCGTCCGAAGCACCCATTCGCCGATCTCGTCGATCAGCCCGATTTCCTCGGCAAGCGGGATGAACTGCACCGGGCTGATCGGCCCGTGATCGGGATGATCCCAGCGGATCAGCGCCTCGAACCCGGTCACGGCTTCGGTAAGCGCGTCGACGCACGGTTGATAGACGAGCCGCAACTGGCCTCTTTCGAGCGCCACGCGCAGGTCCGATTCCAGCCGCTGACGTTCGCGTGCGGCTTCGTGCATCTCGGGCTCGAAGAAGCGGTAACAGCCCTTCCCGGCTGCCTTTGCCGCATAGAGCGCAAGGTCGGCGTCGCGCATCAGGTCGTCCGACGTCCGGTCGTCATAGTCGGAGGTAACGATCCCGACCGAGGCGCCGATCGACACGGCTGTACCGTTTATCGTGTAAGGCCTGGAAAGGCTGTCGATGATCCCCTGTGCGAGCTTCGACAGGTCGTCCTTCGCCGATGTCGCGGGGAGTACCACCTCGAACTCGTCGCCGCCGAGGCGCCCGACCTGGCCCGCCGTACCAATCACATCACGGAGCCGCAGGGCAACGAGCCGGAGCAAGGTGTCGCCGGCGGGATGCCCGAGCGTGTCGTTGACCGCCTTGAAGCGGTCGAGATCGAGAAGGAAGATCGAGCACCGGTGTTTTCTGCGCACCGCGCCAACGAGCGCGTCGTCGAGCGCACGCCGGAGGGCCTGCCGATTGGCGAGACCGGTCAATGCATCCTGACGCGCCAGGCGATCGAGCTCAACTTCCGACTGACGCATCTTGGTGAGGTCGGAGGCGAAGCCGCGAAAGCCGAAAAATCGTCCGACTTCGTCGTGGACCGGCCTGCCGGTGATCGACCACCAGATTTCGGTCTTGGTCTTGGCGCGGACGATCAGGTCCTGGAAGGCAACGTGTGACGACAGGTAGAAGCCGAGCGTCCGTTCCGACGTCGCGCTGCCGTCCGCGGTCTCGGTCGAAATCAGGTCAGTGAACGGGCGCTCGAGCAAGTCGGCGCCTTCGCGGCCCAGCGCCTTGGCGACACTGTCGCTGATGTACGCCAGCTTCCCCTCGCGATCACTCTCCCAGAACCAGCCTTTTTCGCTGCTCTCGAATTCCTGCAGCAGGGCTTCGGCACGCGACGATTGCGGGCGCACTTCCTCCTGAGCTGAATTGCTCCCCGCCCGCAGAATACGCCTGAAAGATTCCACCCTAATGTCCTCGCATCCAGGTTCATGGGCGATGATGGTTTAAATCCAGTTAGATTCCGGACCCGATGAGCGCCCCACCAGCATCGAAAGTGGCCTTGGCAAGAGTCGCTTCCGGAACTCACGGGCGGGGGCATTGATTGGCAAACCATGACTCAGACCGCTTTCCTATTCGACCTCGACGGCACGCTGGTGGACAGCGTCTACAACCATGTTCGCGCCTGGCACCTCGCCCTTCGCGAGGAGAAGATCGAGCTTTCGGTGTGGCGCATTCACCGGAAGATCGGAATGAGCGGCGGGCTGTTCACGGCGCAGCTCCAGCGCGAGCTTGGGCGATCTATCGACGAGGCCACCCTTCAGCATTTGCGAGATCGTCACGCGGAGCTGTTTCGCGAGCTGTCGCAAGACGTTCCGCCGCTGCCCGGCGCCGTCGAACTGCTGAATGAACTGACGAAGCAGCAACTTCCGTGGGCAATCGCGACCAGTGGCCGGATGCGCACGGCCGCGACCAATTTGAGGAGCCTGCAGGTCGACCCCGACCAGGCCGTGGTGATCACCCGCGACATGGTGCGTTACGCGAAGCCCGATCCCGACCTGTTCGTCGAGGCTGCGCGCCGCCTGGGCACCGTCACGAACGGATCATATGTGATCGGCGACAGCATCTGGGACATGTACGCGGCCGCGCGCTGCGGCGCGCTTGGAATCGGGCTCTTGTCCGGGGGCTATGGCCAGGACGAGCTTGAACGCGCCGGGGCGATGCGCGTGTTCGAAGATCCAGCCGACATGCTGGCCCACCTCGACGAACTCGCTCCACGAACGCGAGCATCGGGTTTGCCGGCCACATAGCCGAGTTAGAACCCTAAATCCGTCCGCCGCTGCATCGGCTCCCGATGTCGCGCCGACCTGCCGGCGTCATCAGCCGTTCACGCTGCGGAACCGTATCGAGCTTAGGCCCAACCCGGAGATTCGCGATGGACCTCAACTATGTCTTCCTTCGGCAGCAGGTGGAGCGCGCCCGCGCCCAATCCTCGGCAAATGATGCTGCGCGTAAGGCGCACGAGGAGCTGGCGCGCGCCTACGAAGTCGAAATCGAACGCAAGAGCGGTTGGCGAATCCTTTTTGGGTGGAATCGGAAGCGGCGCCCTTAGCGCCACCCGCTGCGGTTCAGCGGGCTCCCCACCCCGTCAGCATTGTCTTGATGGTGCGGAAGAAGATCAGGACATCGAGCCACGGCGAGAAATATTTGATGTAGTAGAAATCGTACTGCAGCTTGCGGTGGACTTCGCCCACCTCGGCCACATGCCCCTGGTTCACCTGCGCCCAGCCGGAGATGCCCGGCTTCACGACGTGCCTGTAGCGATAGAACGGGATTTCGGCGGTGTACCAGGTCGACAGCACCTGCGCCTCAGGCCTGGGGCCAATCCAGCTCATTTCCCATCTCAGGATGTTGATGATCTGGGGAAGCTCGTCGATGCGCAGCTTGCGCAGCAGGTGTCCGACCCGGGTGATCCGGTCATCGCCATCTTTCGTCATGGCCGCCCCTCGTTCGTCGGCTGTCACGATCGGCCGCATGGTCCGGAACTTGTAGACGGTGATCAGCTTGCCCGAATGTCCGACGCGCTTCTGGCGGAACAGCGCCGGCCCCTTGCTGTCCAGGCGAATTGCAACGGCCACCACTGCCATCAACGGCAGGGCGATGGGAAGAATGAGGAGCGCACACAGGAAATCCGCGGATGCCTTGAGATAAAGATATCCGCGCGCCGGGAGCAGCGAACCGAAGCTGTTTTCCGAGAGATGCTCCAGCTCCACGCGGCCGGTCAGCGATTCCGACAATTGCTTGACCTGATAGACGATCCGTCCGGCGAGCGCCGCGTCGGCAAGGAAGGCCTCCCACTCGTCAGGCAAAGCGGCGCCAAAATCCGCGACGATGGCGCTGCAGGATCGCGCGTCCTGCAGCCGCGGGCGCTTGAGCATGTGCCAATCGACGCCTTCAATCTCGATGACGCGGTTGGTCGCTCCAAAGGGCACCACCGCAATCCGCCGGCGTAATTTTCGTTCGGCGTAGATGTAGAGCAGGTAGAGCCACGCAACGTGGAGCAGGAACCCGGCGGCGAGCGCCACGCGGTCGTACGGGAAACGGGTGAGCAGGAACCAGACGACGGCGACGCCGTGACCGGTGAGCGCCGCCGGCAGAATCACCGAGCTTCGCCGGATTCCAGGATAGGTCTCGATCGATAGCCGCGCCCAGAAGGCGATCACGATTGCCGCGACGTTGCCGACGAGCGAATTCAGGCTCGCCGGCTCGAACATCGTGCCGGGGAGCAGCGGCCCGCGGGCGAACCACGGCAGCAAGGTCGCCACGGCCATCGCGCCGGCGAACTGGAATCGCTTCCGAACGAGAAACGAGGCCTGCTGGCGGACCGGCTCGTGGCGCATCGTCAGGGCCTCACAATGTCCACCGGTCGAGTGCCGGATCTAGGGTGCGGTCGCGCCACATGCCCTTGAGGTCCGCGAGCGTTCCGCCGTCGGAGACCAAGGCCGCCAGCCGATCGTCCGGCAGCTCGCGATATTCGCGATGGGCAACCGCGCCGACGACGAGATCGTACGACTGCCCATCGGGGTCCCGGACCGTCAGGCCATGCTCGCGCTCGATCTCGCCGGCGGCGGCGATCGGGTCGGCGACGTGGACCTCGTAGCCGAGCCACTGGAGCCGCCGCACGAGGTCGAAGCTGCGGCTGTTGCGCAGATCCGGCACATTCTCCTTGAACGTCAGGCCGAGGATCAAGGCCGTGCCCGGCTTGCGCCGCCGATCGTGCAGCTGGTCGGCAATCCAGGCGCCCATGCCGTCATTGGTCTGACGCCCGGCGAGGATCACCTGCGGGTCATGGCCGACCTGCTGCGCAAGATGGCTGAGATAGTAAGGA
>JAICXF010000049.1 GCA_025981625.1 Sphingomonas sp.
GTCATTGTTCGACAGCTGGAAGAAGCTCGACCAGCTGCAGGACGGTGTGATCGCGATCCCGTCGGACAAGCCGATCAGGGCGGCGGTCGTCTTCACCAGCGGCTTCGGTGTTCGTTCGGACCCGTTTGAGCGCGGCGCGGCCATGCATCCGGGCATCGATCTTGCCGGCGCCTACGGCACCCCGATCTACGCAACCGCCGACGGCACCGTGCTTCGGGCTGGATGGAACAGCGGCGGCTACGGCAATCTGGTCGAGATCGACCATGGCCGCGGCATTACCACCCGCTACGGGCACATGTCGGCAATCCTCGTCCAGGCCGGCGAGCATGTCACCCGCGGGGAGCAGATCGGCCGCATGGGCTCGACCGGCCGCTCGACGGGCAACCACCTGCACTATGAAGTGCGGATCGATGGCCGCGCGGTGAACCCGATCCCCTTCATGAAGTCGACCGACTACGTCCTCGCAATGCAGAAGCGTTCGGGCGCTGCCTCGATGGACGCGGTGGCGATGGGCGGGCCGACCTCGGGTAACAAGTAAGCTTGTTGCGCAGGCGGGCGCTTCCTATCTCGCCTGCGTGACCGAACCTCAGATCAGCCTGACGAACAGCGCCGCCAAGCGCGTCGCCTGGATCGCCGCGCGACAGGACAAGCCGGCGATCCTGCGCCTCGCGATCGACGGCGGCGGCTGTGCCGGCTTCACCTACAAGTTCGAACTCGCGTCCGCTGCAGAGAGCGATGATGAGGTCGTCGAAACGGACGGCGTGAAGCTCGTGGTTGACCCGATTAGTCTCGACCTGGTGCGCGGCTCGGCCGTCGATTTCGTCGAGGACCTGGGCGGTGCGGCGTTTCGCGTCACCAACCCCAACGCACAATCCGGTTGCGGCTGCGGTTCCAGCTTCTCGGTATAGTTCCAAGTCGCTAGGGCGAGTTCATGAAGCTCGCGACGTATAATCTCAACGGCATCCGAGCGCGGCTCCCGCGGCTGCTCGAGTGGTTGCAGCGCGAGCAGCCGGACGTGGTTGCCCTGCAGGAACTCAAATGCGCCGACGAGGCGCTGCCGATCGCGGACATCGAGGCTGCAGGATATGGGGCGGTCTGGCATGGACAGAAGGGCTTCAACGGCGTCGCTGTGCTGGCCAAGGGCGACGCGCCCGAGCTGCGCAGGGTCGGGCTCCCGGGCGATCCCGACGACACCCACAGCCGGTATATCGAAGCGGAGATAAACGGGGTGGTCGTCGGCTCCATCTACCTGCCGAACGGCAATCCGGTGGGTACCGAAAAGTTCGACTACAAGCTGCGGTGGATGGAACGCCTCTACACGCACGCGGCCGAGCTCCTCGAACAAGAGCGACCCACGGTGCTGTGCGGCGACTGGAACGTGGTTCCCGAAGATCGCGACGTCTTCTCCGTACGCGCGACACAGCATGACGCCGTGATGCAGCCGCAGGCGCGACAGCTGTGGCGGCGGATCGTTCACCAGGGCTGGACTGATGCGCTCCGCGCCTTCCATCCGACCGAAGAGAAGCTCTACACCTTTTGGGATTACACCGCCGGCTGTTGGCAGCGCGACCTCGGCTTTCGCCTCGACCACCTGCTCTGTTCACCGGAAGCGGTCGACCGCTTGGCGGGCGCCGGCGTCGACAGGTGGGTGAGGGGAGAGGAGAAGGCCTCGGACCACGCGCCGACCTGGGTGGAACTCGTCTAGGTCAAGTTCCACACCATCGTTTAACCCTCTTATATTATCCTCGAGTACCGATGGCGGCCTGGCCGCGTTGGGGACATCGCCAATGAATGCTCATCACGGCATCGAAGCGCAGCATCCGCATTTCGTTCACATTCCCGACCCGAAGCAGGTTGAAGGCGTGCGCGCGTACCGTGAACCGGACGAGCCGCACCCGCTGCAAATCACCTTCCTCGAAGAGGGGGGAGAGCGCGCGTGGGTTGAGGAAATGCGGGAGCTGCTTTCCGCAGGCCAGACCCTGGAAGCGGATGCCCGATTGAGTGCGGAACTTGCCGGCTTCGACGGCGCGCTCGCCCGTCTTTGCAAGGCGACCTTGGCCGCCGAAGTGGTGCTTGAAGGCTGGGATGACCTCCTTCCCATCCTCTCCGAATGGGAAGGTCCGCAGATCACGGCCATCACCCTGGGTCTGACGAACCCGCCGGACCTGGTTTTCGAGGCCGGACAGACCCACGACCCCGAGTTGCTGCTCGGCCTCTATTCCGACGATGCGTTTTCATTCAGCGATGCGAGCAAGACCGAATTGCTCGACGAGTGCGCCAAGGAACTCCCCGCCTGGACAGGTGCGGAAGAGGATGTCGAATTTTACTGCACGCTTCCGGGCTTGGCCGAACTCAACACCGCACTGATCAACTGCAAGCATCGCCGTTTCCTGCGCGATGGTCGCGACGGCGTCGAGGGCCGGGCTCCGGGCGGCTATGTCGAATATGTGCTTGGCTCGTGGCTGTTGGCGACGCGCTTCCTGCAGTCGACGGAGCAGGCAATCTCCGATCATGGCCTTCCGCCGGGTTGCCGGCTGATCGCGGGTGCCGTGGACGTGAATGCCGATTTCGTGACGGTTCTGGGCGACGACAAGCATTGCGCCGAAGCTCCGGCTCGTTCGGCCGCGGCGGCCGGACCGAGCTTTGCGACGTTGACGTTCACGCCATGGGTTCCGCGCGAGGACCCGACTGCGGACGCGCCATCGAGCGGTCCCACGCTCCGCCAGCGTCTTATTCCCGCTGAGCAAGGAGAGGTTGCCGAGCTAACCGAAGAAAAACCGCAGCGAGCCAGTTTCCTGACACGCCTGTTTGGCCACTTTCGCCGCGGCTGAGCCCCGCTTCGCGCTCCCCGCACAATCGTCAGAAGTGCGGAGTTAATCTACGCGATGAAGGCAATCTCCCTACAGCTCCTTTTCGAAGATCCGGTAGCGATGATTGATCCACGCGCCCGGCAGCTCGGCAATCGACAGCATTCCCTTGTTATCCTCGAGAATCCAACCGAACTCGCCAATCTTGATCCCGAACTTCCCGACGCAGTCCCGCCGGGTGTATTCGATCAGCATGAAAGCGAGCATGCTCGCCAGCCGTGATTGGTGGAGCTTCTTGGCCACTCCCATCAGCGGCACCCTGGCGCGACGGGTGCGCGGCTTGCGGAGCCTCCACAGGAGCTTGATGAAGTTGAACGGGAACAGCTCGCCGTTCAAATCCTTGATCAGCTCGTTGATGTCCGGGATGGTGATCATGAACGCCACCGGTTCGCCGTCGAGCTCCGCGATCCGCACGAGCTCATTGTAGATGATCGGTTTCAGCTTCTTGCCGGCGTAGGCGATTTCCGCCTCGGTCAGCGGGACATAGCCCCAGTTTCCTGACCAGGCGTCGTTCAGGATGTTGAGGATGATCCGGGCTTCCTCGTTGAACCTGGACTTGTCGACCTGTCTGATGCCGATGCGCGGATTGCGCTCGCCCATGGCGATCAGCCGAGTGATCTTCGGGTCGTCCCAATGGGCGATGTCGACTTCGTAGGTCAGCAGGTCCTTGGCCTTCTGGTAGCCCGCGCGCTCGATCCATCCGCGATATTCGGGCTTGTGATGGCCCATCATCGCCGTCGGGTCCTCGTCGAAGCCTTCGATCTCGAGACCGGGCTCGTCCCAGATCGACAGGCTGATCGGTCCGAACGATCGCGCCATGCCTTGGCGCCGGAGCCAATCCTCGGCGTTGCTGATCAGTGCGTGCGCCGCTTCCTCGTCGAGCGCGTCGAAGAAGCCCCAGTTGCCGATGCCCTTGCCCATGTGCTCCTGGACCAGCTCGTCGACTTGCGCGCTGATCCGGCCGACGACCTTCCCGCCGCGTTCCGCCAGCCACAATTCGGCCCTGGCGTGTTCGAACCACGGGTTCTTGCCCGGGGTGATGAGGCCGTGCACCTCGTCCTTTAGCGGCGGCACCCAGTGCGGATCGCCTTTGTAAACCTCCCATGCGAAATCGACGAAGGCTTGTCTGTCCTTCTTCGTGCGGACCGGGCGGATGTTCAGAGGGGCACTGCTCATGGCACGAGGGCTAGCGGTTTAAGCCCAATTCGTCATCCCCGCGAAAGCGGGGACCCAGTTTTTGTCTCTGCTAGGTTCCCGCTTTCGCGGGAATGACGAGATGTGGTGCTCTTCAATCGCCCAACTCCCGCCACTATCTCCTGCAAAGGAGCAGGCCTAAGCCACTATCGATGAGCAACGCAGCGACCCTCGAGCGGACACGCGCCGGCGCGGCTTCCGAGCCGCGAGCGGACGTGCGCGCCAAGGATGACGCAGCGATGCTCAAGGCGGCGGCGAACCTGACGCGCGACCTCAATGTTCCGAGATCCGGTATTTACTGGGCGGACATGATCGGCTCGGCGCTGCTTGGCTATGCCGCGCTGTTTGCGGCGATGCTCGTTCACCCGGCGTGGGTTGCGGTTGGCTGCGGGATTGTCGCAATCCTCGCCCTCTACCGCGCCGGCTCGTTCATCCATGAGCTGACCCACATCAAGAAGGGCTCGGTGAAGGGCTTCCGCTTCACCTGGAACCTGATCGTCGGCGTGCCGCTGATGGTGCCAAGCTTCATGTACGAAGGCGTCCACAATCAGCATCACGCCAAACGCTATTACGGGACCGTCGACGATCCCGAATACCTCCCGCTGGCGCTGATGCACCCGTGGACGTTGCCGGTGTTTTTGATTGCCGCCGCATTGGCCCCGATCGGCATGCTGATCCGCTTCGGCATTCTCGCGCCGCTGTCGCTGCTCTCGCCGAAGCTGCGCAGCGTCGTCGTCGGTCGCTATTCCGGCCTTCAGATCAATCCGAAGTTCGTCCGACCGAAACCGGAGGGTGAGTTCGCCCGCGACTGGGCGTGGCAGGAAGCGGCCTGCAGCCTGTGGGCTATCGCACTCCTGACGCTGGTCGCAACCGACATCATTCCGCCCCGGGACTTCCTGATTTTCCTGGGCATCGCCGCGGGCGTCATGTTCCTTAACCAGGTGCGCACCCTCGTCGCGCATCTGTGGGAAAACGGCGGCGAGCCGATGAGCGTCACGGCGCAGTTCCTCGACAGCGTCAACGTGCCCCCGCCGGCGACCCTTCCCGCGCTGTGGGCACCGGTCGGCCTGCGCTACCACGCGTTGCACCACCTACTGCCGGGCCTGCCCTATCACGCGCTTGGCGAAGCGCATCGAAGACTGTGCCAGGAGCTGGAATCAGGCTCGCTTTATCACGCGTCGACCCACCGGCACCTTTCGGCATTGGTCGCTCGCCTCGCGCGAAGCACGATGGCGCGTCGCGCCGCCTGAACTCACTTGCCCAGCATCACGCTGAGCTGCTTGTCGTCGGCGCGCGCGAGCACCGAACAGTAAAGCTGCGCCGGCTCCTTGGCTGACATGTTCCGGAAGTAGTGCAC
Organism: Sphingomonas sp.; assembly: GCA_025981625.1. The sequence continues at coordinate 5,419 of JAICXF010000049.1, forward strand.
GGTTTCGCCCGCGTGCTCGATCGTCGCGTCGCCGACGCCCGCAGTTCGCTCGGGAGCCTTGCCGATACTCACCGCGAACCTGCCCTTCGAAACGAAGCAGACCACCGGCACGGGGTGCATGTGCTCGGGCATCTTCTGCCCGGGAAGGAAATCGACCCGCCACATTTCCACATGGGAAACGGACTTGGTCGGATCGATCGCGAAGCTCCCGACCGACGTTCGCGTCGGAAGCGGAGCGGCCGTTGCTCCCGCGGCCATTGCAAGAGCGAGCATTGCCACGATGCGCATCGGTACCTTCCCCCAAAACCTTGACTTCAAAGCTCATATCATGTTGAGCGCATCGCGTCAGGCGGGCCGATGCGCTCGCCGTTGTCATTTGGGCACATGTGCAGCCGCCCGGAGTGCTGCCTGGCCGGAGCTACCTCGTACGGGCTCCAGACGAACGGAAGGACAAGACCCATGCGCCATCGTGTAGGCGGCCGTAAGCTTCAGCGCACCTCCAGCCACCGCGCGGCCCTGTTCCGCAACATGGCGGCCGCGCTCATCAAACATGAGCAGATCACCACCACGACAGCCAAGGCGAAGGAGCTTCGCCCCTATGTCGAGAAGCTCGTGACGCTCGCCAAGCGCGGCGGCCTCAGCAACCGCCGGCTCGCCCACGCGCGGCTGATGGACGACGCGCAGCTCATCAAGCTCTTCGATGTCATGGCCAAGCGCTACGCAGGCCGCAACGGCGGCTACACGCGAATCATCAAGGCGGGCATCCGCTCTTCGGACGCGGCGCCGATCGCCGTGATCGAGTTCGTCGATCGCGACCAAGCCGCCAAGGGGCAGGACTCCGGCCCGGTTGTGAACGAGGAAGAGTTCGAAGCGGCCTGAGCGCACGCGGCGGATTCGTCGCGTGCCCCAATCGGTGGTATGATGCGTGCGCCGTGCCGGGGGGTGTCGGCAAATGCGCTATTACCGGCTTTATTTCATGCACCGCTTCAGCGGTCACATCGATCACTTCCGCGAATTCGAAGCGGACGATGACGAGGCCGCGCTCGGCGTGGCCGAAGGCTGGCGCGATGACTGGCCGATGGAGCTGTGGAACCGCGAGCGCAAGCTGAAGCGCTGGGACACTGTCGTGCAGCCCGACTGAGCCGCTGAACGGCAGCAAACCAGTCGTTCAGCAAGCCGCCAATTGACCAGCCATAGACCCGATCCGGGCCGCTGCGCGTTGTGCTCCGCGGGCCAGGAAACGAGAGAGTAACAGGAGACGGGTCATGCGGTATTTGGTGTCGCTGCTGATCGGCGCGACCGGACTTGCAGCACTGGCGGGCGCTGCTCCGGCTGCGGCGCAATATTATCCGAATTATCCGAGCTACGGCTATGGCTACGGCAGTCCCTACGCGGGTGGCGTGGACAACCAGGCGGCTGTCAATCAATGCGCGGCCGCTGCTCAGGGACGGCTCGGCGGCGGCTACGGTGGCTATGGCTATAACGGTTACGGCTATGGAGGCGGGCGCGTTCTGGGGATCAGCAGGGTCGAGCCGCGCCCGAACGGGCTCGTCGTTCGCGGAGTCGCGACCAGCGGCCGCAACACGGCTTACGCCTATGGTGGACAATCGCCCGTTGACCTCACCTGGCGGTGCAGCGTCGATTATCGCGGCTTCGTCACCGGCCTAAGGTTCGAACCCGCCCAGCGAAACTACGGCTACTCGAATGACACGCCGTCTGACTTCGACGTCTCGCAATACGGCTACGTGCGCTATTAACGGCGAGACTTGACCGATGCGCCGGGGTCGCGTGGCTCCGGCGCATTTTAAGTTCGGCCAACTTTACTCGCGCGGCGATGCCCACTAACCGCTCGCCATGACGGTCCAGCCGACAGAAACCATCCTCATCATCGACTTCGGCAGCCAGGTCACGCAATTGATCGCGCGCCGCATCCGCGAGGCCGGCGTTTATTCCGAGATCGCGCCGTTCAACGCCGCGGAAGAGGCGTTTGAGCGGCTGCAGCCCAGGGGCGTGATTTTCTCCGGCGGCCCCGCGTCGGTCACAGAGGCGGGAAGCCCAAGGGCTCCGCAGATTGCTTTCGAAAGCGGCGTTCCGCTACTCGGGATTTGCTACGGCCAGCAAACCCTCCACCAGCAGCTCGGCGGCAAGGTCGTGACTTCCGACCAGAAGGAATTCGGCCGCGCATTCGTCGAGATTGTCGCCCCCTCGGCCCTGTTCGACGGGTTGTGGACCGTCGGCGAACGGCACCAGGTGTGGATGAGCCACGGCGACCGCGTTGAGACGCTGGCACCCGGATTCGCGGTCGTCGCGCGCTCCGAAGGCGCCCCGTTCGCCATCGCCACCGACGAGAATGCGAGGCGCTACAGCCTGATGTTTCATCCGGAGGTGGTGCACACGCCGGATGGCGGAAAGCTGCTCGCCAATTTCGTCCGCCACGTGTGCGGCTGCGCCGGTGACTGGACCATGGCGAGCTTCCTTGAGGCGAAGATCGCCGACGTCCGGCGGCAGGTCGGCAAGGGCAAGGTGATCTGCGGCCTCTCCGGCGGCGTGGACAGCGCCGTAGCCGCCGTTCTGATCCATGAGGCGATCGGCGACCAGCTGACCTGCGTGTTCGTCGACCACGGATTGATGCGGCAGGGTGAGGCCGAGCAGGTCGTGAGCCTGTTCCGCAACAGCTACAACATCCCGCTCGTCCACGTCGATGCGAGCGCCGATTTCCTGGGTGGGCTGGAGGGCGTCACCGACCCTGAAGCGAAGCGCAAGTTCATTGGCGCCGAGTTCATCAACGTGTTCGAAGCCGAGGCCAAGAAGATCGGCGGCGCCGACTTCCTCGCCCAGGGCACGCTTTATCCGGACGTGATCGAGAGCGTTAGCTTCACCGGTGGGCCGTCGGTGACGATCAAGAGCCACCACAATGTGGGCGGGCTGCCCGAGCGGATGAACATGAAGCTGGTCGAGCCGCTGCGTGAGCTGTTCAAGGACGAGGTGCGCGAACTCGGCCGCGAGCTCGGCCTACCCGACGCGTTCGTCGCCCGGCATCCGTTCCCCGGACCGGGCCTCGCCATTCGCATCCCGGGCGAGGTGACGCGCGAAAAATGCGACATTCTCCGCAAGGCGGATGCGATCTATCTGGAGGAAATCCGCAATGCGGGGCTCTACGACGCGATCTGGCAGGCCTTCGCGGTTCTGCTGCCTGTGCGCACCGTCGGCGTAATGGGGGACTTCCGCACCTACGACCACGTCTGCGCGCTGCGCGCCGTCACCTCGCTCGATGGCATGACGGCCGACATCTACCCGTTCGACGCCGCCTTCCTCAGCCGCGTCGCCACCCGCATCGTCAATGAAGTGAAGGGGATCAACCGGGTGGTTTACGACTATACGTCCAAGCCGCCGGGGACGATCGAATGGGAGTGAGCTATGGATGGTCGTTACAGTGAGTGGCTGCGCCGCGCGGTTCCAACCGAAGCCACATGGCGGACCAAGCTTTCGGAACTTCGGCGCATCGAATCGCTCTACGGGGACGTAGACAGCCTATATGATACTGACGAACTACAGAGCCTTATGGATGCGCTCACATATAGCTCAGATGATGAGCGCAAAAATGCGGTGAATCCGTCCAAGCTCGAAATTAGCGGCAATATCCGCAACAACTTAGCCTCATACAAATCGGCGGTTCAGAAGTATGCTCGGTTCCGTCAGGACGTGGAGCTCGAGGCCGGTCGTCCGACTCTAATGGGGCAAGTCGCCCCTGAGCCGCTACTGGAAGAAGCCGACCGGACCTTTACATTGGAGCGCGACTTACAAGCCGCACTTCGCCAATCGATCGACCAGTTGGAATCGGGGCTGACGATCATTGATGGCGGGGGGGAATACTCAGTCAATTCCGGCCGCATCGACATTTTGGCGAAGGACCAACTTGAGGCGCGAGTTGTAATTGAACTCAAGGCAGTCAAAGCGCCCCGCGACGCGGTCGCTCAAACGTTAGCCTACATGGGCGACATTCAGGAGCAAAGCGGCGGTGAGGTTCGTGGCATCCTAGTTGCTCCTGCATTCGATGCGAGAGCGGTATCGGCTGCTAGAGTGGTGCCTGCTCTCAAGCTCGTTTCGTATAGCTTCAGCTTCAGCTTTACGTCGCATGGCTAAATCGCTGCCGACGCCGGATCCTCCGGAGGTCCGAGCCCGTGGTTCGGACTGCCGCGAGACCGGTTGACCGTTCGGACCCTCTTCAACTGCCGAGCGTAGGTTCCGATTAGCGCGGCCATGAGGCCTGCCACCGCCGCCAGCCCAAGCGACCAGCGGGGACCGTAACGATCGGCTACCCAGCCGGCGATCGGCGCTCCGATCGGCGTGCCGCCGAGCGCGATGGCGAGCCGGATCGCCATGACCCGGCCGCGCATCGCCGGTTCGGTGGAGAGCTGCATCAGGCTGTTGCTGGTATTCATGAATGTAAGCGCGGCAACGCCGATCAGGACGAGCGCGGCGGCGAACAGCCAGTATCCCGGCGCTATTGCCGCCAGCGCGCAGCCGAGGCCAAAGAAAGCGGCGCCGACGAGCAGATATCTGAATCGCGGCATGTCCCGCCCGGCGCCAAGCAGCGCACCGGATATCGTGCCGATCGCCATGATCGATGACAGAAGTCCGTAACCGCCCGCATCCGTATGGAAGACGCGCACCGCCATGGTCGAGATGAAAATCGGGAAATTGAGTCCGAAGGTGCCGATCAGCAGCAGCATGATCAGTGTGATCCTGAGGTCCGGCCGCTGCCACGCGTAGCCGAATCCTTCCGTAAGGCTTCCGCGTGTTCGTTTGGCCCGCGGCTTCTCGTGCAGCTCAGCAACTCTCAGGGCCGACAACGACATCAGCACGGCGACGAACGAGATGCCGTTGACGATGAAGGCCCAGCCGGTCCCGATCGAGGCAATCGTGAGGCCTGCGATGGCAGGTCCGACCATGCGGGCCGCATTGAACGAGGTCGAGTTGAGCGCGACCGCGTTGACCAGATCCTCGTCGCCGACCAGCTCACCGACGAAGGTCTGGCGGGCGGGCGCATCGAATGCCGAAGCGCAGCCGAACAGGAATGCGAAGACATAGACGTGCCACAGCTGAACGACGTGCGTTATGGTCAGCAGCCCCAGCGCGAGCGCGAGCGCACCCATTGCCGCCTGCGTGATCATCAGCAGCTTGCGCTGGTTGAAAACGTCGGCGGCTAGTCCCGTCAGCGGCAGCAGCAGAAGCTGCGGGCCGAACTGGAGCGCCATCACGAGGCCGACGGCCGAGGCCTTGTTGTGGGTCAGCTCGGTGAGGACCAGCCAGTCCTGTGCGGTCCGCTGCATCCAGGTGCCGATGTTCGAAACGAGGGCTCCCGCAGCCCAGACCCGATAATTGTGGCTCGCTAGCGATCGGAATACCGTCGGAAGCGCAACACTCACCGGCGATCCAGCAGACCGATGATTTCCTGCGTCGTCCCAGTCTCACCGAGGCGCGGGAAAATGTAGGCGATGCTCGCCTGATGTGCCTCCGGCCGAAGATCCGTCATGGCATCAATCGCGACGGTCACATTGAACCCTGCTTCATAAGCCTGGCGGGCGGTCGATTCGACGCCGATCGAGGTGGCTACGCCAGTGACCACCACTTGCGTGACGCCGAGGTCCTTCAGTCGCTTCTCGAGATCGGTGCTGGCAAAGGCGCCCCAGGTCCGTTTCGTCGCCAGAATGTCGGTCGGCTGCGGGTCGAGTTCGGGGAGGAGCTCGGCCCAGTCCGGCGGAAAAGGTTGGCTCGGCCGCGGCTGCTCGGTGCGTCCGGGCGCACCGCCCGCGACATTGACCAGCACGACGGGGAGGCCCCGAGCACGGAATGCATCGGCGAGCAGCCGCGAGTTTCGAACGACCGGCTCGACAGCCTCCGCACCGGCCAGACCGACGATTCCCTTCTGCAGGTCGATGACGATCAAGGCGGTCCTGGAATCGAGAGTCGTGACTGGCATCGGATTATTCCTCATCGTCTTCGGCGCGCAAATCGCGTGTTAACAGTAACTTGGCGTTTACCGGCGGATTGACTTCGGCCCTGGTTGCCGCTGTGCCTAGCCGAAACGTCTGAGGTGCGGGAGCGTTCTGAGAGACAGATGAGAAACTCACGGATTGCCTTGGTTGGCGCGGCGATTGTCGCTGTCTGCTCAACCGCGTCGGACGCGAAGATCCACCTTTTCGGAAGGACCCGGCCCAAGCCGCCGGCCGCGGCCAGCCAAACCCCGGGACCGCAACCGGTGCCGTATCATTGGACTCAGGGCGCGGCATCGAAGGCCCACCGTGATATGGTCGCCCGCTTCGGGAAAGTGGGCCTGAGCCCCGGTCAATATGTCTGGACCGCGGCTGTGCCGGATGTGGGCGAGACGCGCGTCGTCGTCGATCTGCTGACGCAAATGACCTACGTTTACCGAGGCGACCAGCTGATCGGCGCATCGGCCATGTCGAGCGCCAAGACCGGCCATATCACGCCCTATGGTTTCTGGAGCATCCTTGAGAAGCGGCCGTTCTATCGCTCGAAAAAGTACGACAATGCGCCGATGCCGTGGATGGAGCGGATCGACAATTACGGCATCGCGTTCCACGGCGGCGTGAACCCCGGCTACCCCGCGAGCCACGGCTGCATGCGCCTGCCGATGAAGTTCGCCGAGAAGCTCTATGGCGTGACGAAAATTGGTACCAAGGTGGTGATCGAGGGCTGACAAGTCCGAAGCCGCAAGGCTTCGGACTCATCGACAGCTTCCAGTTAGGAGCGGTGGCGCATCAAACCGACGGCTTGGCGCGTCCGGTCCCCGTGTTCTCGGAGTTGTTCGTGCCCAACGTCGCCGCTCCGACGGCGCTGGGTGTGCTGCCTTGGCCAGCCAATGCGCGTTCGTGGGCTCGCTCGCGCTCCGCTGCCTCAGCAATCTCATTGTCCGTCGATTTGTTTCCGCCCCGCTGCCGGTTCTGCCGCCAGGTGTCGAAGTCGGAGTGGAACTGCTGCTCGCGCTCGCGGCAGTAATCGGCATAGTCCCGATCGAGCGCCTCCATCTGCCGGTCGCGCCAGCTGCGATAATGATCGTCCTGCCCGCTGCCGAAGCTGCGCGGCGAGCGCTCCCAGTCGCCTCGGCTGGTAAAGGCGCTGTGCTCGCCCGGTGAGCGGTCGAACTCGCTCTGATAGCCGCCGTAACCCTGTTCAGGACGGATCGAGCGATGATCCCGGTCGCGGCCGCTCCAGTCTTCGCCACGGGAACCGCGATACTGCCGGTCCTCCTCGCGGAAGCGGTCGCGCGCGCGATCGCCCATCGGATCGAACCGGTTGCGGTCTCCGCCGCTGCGGTCGCCGTCGTCGAACATGAAGCCTCCGCGGTCACGGTCACGGTCTCGATCGCGGCTTCTATTGTCACGATCGCGTTCGCCGCGCTCCTGGTCCCGGTTCCGGTCCGATTCCCGGCCGCCGCCGCGATCCCAGCCTTCGTCGAATTCGCGAAGATAACCATGCTGAGCCATCATGATACTCCCTCTCGTGATCGATTTGCCTTTGCCAAACGAACGACGAAACGGGGCGGATGCTCGGGTTGTCGCTAACGCCGGTGGCCGGTCGCAGCCGAGAGCGGCTACGCGGCGCGGGTCTGCTGGGAGTGAACCGGGAGTTCGAGGACGGTGCGCAGCCCGGGGCTATTGTCCTCCAGCACCAGCTGCCCTTCGTGAAGATGGGCGATGGCCTCCGCGAGCGCGAGACCGAGCCCCGCTCCCTCGTCCGACCGGCTCGAATCGAGTCTTCCGAAGCGCCGCCGGGCTTCCGCCCGCCGCTCGGCCGGTATTCCGGGTCCACGATCCGCGACCTCAAGCCGAATGAGCCGTTCGCCGGGACCGACCGCGACGCGAATTTCCCTGCCGGACGAGCCGTAGCGGATCGCGTTCTCGAGCAGGTTGCTGAGTGCCTGGGCGAGTAGCTGGCGATGCCCGAACAGTGGCACCGGGCGCGACGGGCGATCATAGTCGAGCCGAGCGCCGCGTTCCTCGGCAAGCGGGTCGTACATTTCGGCGAGCTCCGCCGCGAGCTCGCCCACGTCGAACCAATTGAACTGCTTGCGGCCGGTCAGCGCTTCCGA
>JAICXF010000082.1 GCA_025981625.1 Sphingomonas sp.
GTGGTCGGGGAGAGAGGATTCGAACCTCCGGCCCCTGCCTCCCGAAGACAGTGCTCTACCAGGCTGAGCTACTCCCCGACCGGAACCCGCTTGAGTGCGACCAGGTCGCGGCGGGAGCCAAGGCCGCGGCTAGATAGAAGGGGGCTGCGATTAGCGCAACCGCCAATCAGCGCCCGATCGTCCGCAGCCACTGCTCGTGACGGACGAATTTCTCGCGCGGGCTTCCGGGGCGAGCGTTGGCGGCCTCCGTCTCCTCTATCCGCCGCCAGTCGTCATAGTCGGTCGGCATCACGCCGCGGCCGGCAAGCAATTGCTTGAGGCCCTCGGCGCCCTGGCGATCGCTTGAGCTGTCCGATGGCATTGCCGCGGCGATCCGGTCGGCGACCTCATAGCCGTCGGGCCGGTTGGTCCCGATCGTGCCGCTGGGGCCCCGGCGCGCCCACCCAACCGCGTAGAGCCGGTCGGCGATGCGGCCGCTCTCGTTGACGAACTTGCCGTTTGCGAACGGAACGTCCCCGATCGGCGACGTCGAATAGCCGATCGCGCTGATCACCAGCGAAGTGGGAACGGCGTAGGTTTCGCCGGTGCCGCGGGCGGCGCCCTTTTCGTCGAGTTCGGTCCGCTCGACGATGACCCGCTCAACCCTCGCTTTGCCCTCGATCGCGACTGGCCTGGCGAAGAAATCGAAGATCATTCGCTTGGGCTTGTCCTCGGCAAGATCCGCGAAGGAGCGCAGCAGGGTTACGGACTTGCGCAGCCCCGGCTCGAGCGCTTCGTCGGATTCGACCGGCGGGAAATCGGCCAAATCGACCACCGGGACGGCAGCTTCGAGGTGGCCGAGTTCGCCGAGCTCCTTCGGAGTCATGGCGATCTGGTGAGGCCCGCGCCGGCCGAGGATCGTCACGGTCCGGAGCGCAGATTTGTCGAGCGCGTCCAACGCATGCCCGACGATGTCCGACCCTTCGAACTCATGACGCGTCTTGGACAGGATGCGGGCGCAATCGAGGGCGACGTTGCCGTTGCCGATCACCGCGGCGCCCGCGCCGCCGAGGAACGGGTCGAGGTCGGCGAAATCCGGGTGCCCGTTATACCAGCCGACGAACTCGGCCGAGCCGATAACACCCGGCAGATCCTCGCCCGGGATGCCGAGCTTGCGATCGTGCGGCGCGCCCGTTGCGAGGATCACCGCGTCATAGAGATCGAGCAGCTTGGCAACCGAAACGTCGCGGCCGACGGTGACATTGCCGATGAAGTCGACACCGGCACTCTCGGCCACCTTGTCGTAGCGCTTGCTGACCGCCTTCAGCGACTGGTGGTCGGGGGCGACCCCGAACCGGATGAGGCCGTAAGGAACCGGATAGCGGTCGATGATGTCGATGCGCGCCTGATCGCCGTACGCCTTCTCCAGCGCCTCGGCGGTGTAGAAGCCGGCGGGACCCGAACCGACAATCGCGAAATGCCGCATTGCGCCTCCTATTCCTCCCTGTTGCGTAGCAATGGGGAGGTGGCAGCGCAAAGCGCTGACGGAGGGGCCGGCCCCTCCACCACTCGCTCTTCGGCGAGCGGTCCCCCTCCCCGCCGCCTGCGGCGACAGGGAGGAGCTAGGATTTCGTATGATCCTCCAGCAGCACGCTGCCCTTCTTCTGCAGCGCCGCCTGCACGAGCCCCGAGAACATGCCGAGCATGCCGGGCAGCAGCACCTTGAGGTGCACCTTCGTCTCCTGGACATCGATGGTCGCGTTTACCGCTTCGCCCATCGCGCTGACCTGCAGGTTCAGCTGGTCGCCGGTCCAGCCCGACTGCACATGGGCGCCGCCGGGGATATGCTCCTGCAGCTTGTGGATGTTGTTGGCGATCCGACGCCGGGCTTCGTCCTTGCCGAGGTTGTGCGGCAGGTCGATGTCGATGGGCTGAGTCATTGCTGCGATGTCGCCCGCTGTTCAGCGCTTTTCAAGCCGCGCCGTGCGAGTATCATCCTGATGATGAGACGACTTCTTCTGGCACTGGCGGCGCTCGCCGCACCCGCGGCCGCGCAAACGGTCACCCCGGTCCCGGCCCCGGCCCCGACACCGCCGACCGCACCGGCTACAGCGCAGCCGTGGGATCCTGTCGGGCCTTATATTACCGCCGGACAGGACGAGCCCGGCTACCGCTCATGGTATCTCGCCGATGCCTCGCGGCCCGGTCAGGTGAAGGCGTTCAACGACTATCTTGTGGCGGCAGACGTCGGCGGCGTCCTGCCGACGTGGCAGCTGCTGCGCACCGCGACCGCATGGAAGGATTGCGGCGGCCAGCCCTTCGAAGTGCCGCCGAGCAGCGAATGGCCGCACATGGTGCAGACACTGCGGTATGTGCGTGACTACGTGGTTCCTGCGGTCGGCCCGGTGGAGGCGGTATCGGTCTATCGCAATCCCCAGCTCAACGTCTGTGCCGGCGGAGCGCCGGAAAGCGCTCACAAGCTGGATTCGGCGATCGACATGGTGCCGTTGCGGCCGATCGACCGGGTAACGCTGATGCGAAAGCTGTGCGGCGCCCATTCGGAGCATGGCGGTCCATACAACGCCGGCCTGGGCTTCTATGCCTACCTGCGCTTCCACGTCGACAGCATGAAGTACCGCCGCTGGAACATGGACCCGGCCGTGGCCGCCGAATGCCCACCGATCGTTCAGCCTGGAGATGCCGGCTCGGTCGGCCAGCCGCTGCCGCCGCAGATACCGCCGATCGCCAGCTCGTCGGGCCCGCCGCCGCTCACGCCAGCCGTATCAGCCCCGGCGGCGAGCGGCACACCAGAGGTCAGTCCGCGCCGCTAGGCGGGCTGGGCTGCGTAAGGCAAGTCGGCAAGCGCAGCAGCCCGCAGCTTGATGGGCGCGCTTTCGCGGATCGCGAGCATCGCCGCGATGCCGATCAGCGACACGCCTGTCAGGTACCAGGCGATCGCCATCGGGCTTCCGGTGACGTGAAGAATCCAGGTGATCACGAGCTGGGTCGACCCGCCGAGCAGCGCGACCGGCAGCGCATAGACCAGCGCAAACACCCGGGCACGCACCGCTTTGGGCAGGCTTTCGCTGATTGCGGCGTAGACGGCACCGTACATGTACATCGACAGAAACGAGAGGATGAGGTTGGCGCCGATGAAGCTGACCGCGTCGCGCTCGGTCGTGAGCCAGAGGAAGCAGGGCACGATCAGGACGCAAAACAGCGCCTGCGGGGCAAGCATGACATGCCGCCGACCGCGGCGATCGCTGACGATGCCGCCGATGATCACGGCGACGACTCCAATGGCATTATTGGCAAACTCACCGGCCATTGAAAGGCTCGACGACAAATGCAGCGTGCGCTGGCCGAAGGTCGCCATGTACTGAAAGATGTAGGTGGCAATCGTGCCGGTGCCCATGATCGTCAAGCCGCAGACGATCGGCCGCAAGTAGGAGCGGACGCCGGCGTGGCCGAGGGGCGTGGCTTCGGGCTGGTCGAGCGTTTCCGGCAGTGATCTGCGAACGTAGAGGGCCAAGGGCACGATGGTGACGCCGAGAGCGAGGGCAATGCGCCAGCCGAACACCGACAATTGAACGTCGGTGAGGATCAGCGTGAGAAAGAGGCCAACAGCGGCGCCGAGCGACGCCGCGATCCCCTGACTTGCGCCCTGCCAGCTCATCGCGAAGGCACGCCGGTCCGGATCGGCGCTCTCCATCATGTAGATCGTCGCCGAGCCGACTTCCCCACCGAGCGCGAAGCCCTGGATCATGCGCGCGATCACGGCGATGACGGGCGCGGCATAGCCAATGGTCGCATAACCGGGTGTCACCACCAGCAGGACGATGCCGAAGCCCATCATGCTCATGCTGATCATCATCGCCGGTTTCCTGCCGACCCGGTCCGCATAAGTGCCGAGCACGAACGCGCCGAGTGGCCGCGTCAGGAACCCGGCGAAGAAGGTCGCAAGCGCCCCCATCAAGCTCAAAAAGCTGCTGTGCGACGGAAAGAAGGTATTGCCGATCTGAACGGCGAAGAAGGCGAACGTGATGAAGTCGAAGAATTCCAGCCCGTTGCCCAGGGTCGCCGCGACGACCGCGCGGCGGCGAAGCGCCTGCGTCATGCTCAACTCGGAAGCAGGTGGCACGCCCGCGATCGGCACGTCCATCCGATTCTCCCCTCAATGTCGGCAAGATGACAGATTTGGAACGTCTCGTCAGTTAATTCTGTTAACCGCTGCGCATGGAGGCAGGTCGCGTCTTGTGTTGCCGATTTGCCACACCCATATCCGACGCGACAAAGAAGGGTGATCAGCAATGGATTTTGAAAAGCTCACCGACCGCGCGCGTGGATTTGTCCAGGCCGCACAGACGATCGCGGTTCGCGAGCATCACCAGCGGATCGCACCCGCCCACCTGTTAAAGGCGCTGCTCGACGACGAGCAGGGCATGGCCGCGGGCCTGATCGAGGCCGCGGGAGGCGACGCGAAAACCGCCAAGCGCGAAGTGGACCAGCTGGTGGCCAAGGTCCCGGCGGTCACCGGCAGTGGTGCGACCCAGGCGCCAGCACTGGACGGCGACACCATCCGCATCCTCGATCAGGCGGAGCAGGTCGCCAAGAAAGCCGGCGACAGCTACGTCACGGTCGAGCGCATCCTGCTCGCGATGGCGCTGGCCAAGGGCACCGACGTCGGCAACGCCCTGGCCAAGGCCGGGCTCACGCCCCAGAATCTCAACGCCGCGATCGACAAGCTTCGCGGCGGCCGCGCCGCCGATACGCAAGGCGCCGAGGACCGCTACGACGCGCTCAAGAAATATGCGCGCGACCTCACCGAGGCGGCGCGCGAAGGCAAGCTCGACCCGGTCATCGGCCGCGACGAGGAGATCCGCCGTACGGTGCAGGTGCTCGCCCGCCGGACCAAGAACAATCCGGTGCTGATCGGTGAGCCCGGCGTCGGCAAGACCGCGATCGCCGAAGGGCTGGCGCTCAGGATCACCAATGGCGACGTGCCCGACGGCATCAAGGACCGCAAGCTGCTCGCGCTCGACATGGGCGCGCTGATCGCCGGTGCGAAATATCGCGGCGAGTTCGA
>JAICXF010000026.1 GCA_025981625.1 Sphingomonas sp.
CTGATGCTCAACGACGACTACACGCCGATGGAGTTCGTCGTGCTGGTCCTCCAGCAATTTTTCTCGATGGGCATCGAAGATGCGACCCGCGTAATGCTCCAGGTCCACCAGCAGGGCGTCGCGGTGTGCGGCGTATTTACCTATGAGGTCGCCGAGACGAAGGTCAGCCAAGTCATCGACTTCGCGCGGGAGAACCAGCACCCGCTGCAGTGCACGCTGGAAAAGGCTTAACCTTAGTCATTGCGACTGGGTACTTCGATTCCGGGGAAACGTCGCCTTCGACTCCTCGGAATGACGACTGCTTGTCAGAGGGCACGCAAGCGCTAAAGCCCGCTCGTGGACAGCATATGGATCAGCGGCGGCAACAAGCTCGAGGGTGAAATCCGGATCAGCGGGGCGAAGAACGCGGCGCTGACTTTGATGCCCTGCGCGCTACTCACCGACGAGAAGCTGACGCTCACCAACCTGCCGCGTCTCGCCGATGTCGATACGTTCAGCCACCTGCTCAACCAGCTTGGTGTTTCGACCTCGGTCGCCGGGGTGAAGAGGGGCGAGGTCGGCCGGCGGATGACGCTCCAGGCAAGCGAGATCGCCTCGACCGTCGCACCCTACGATATGGTCCGCAAGATGCGTGCCTCGGTGCTCGTGCTGGGCCCGATGCTGGCGCGCGCGGGCGAGGCGACGGTCTCGCTGCCCGGCGGCTGTGCCATCGGGGACCGGCCGATCGATCTTCACCTGAAGGCACTCGAATCGATCGGCGCCGAGATCGAGCTTGCCGCGGGATATGTGAAGGCGAGCGCGCCCAAGGGTCGTCTGGCCGGCGGCGATTTCAGCTTTCCGGTCGTGTCGGTCGGCGCGACCGAAAACGCGCTCATGGCCGCGGTGCTCGCCAAGGGCAAAACCCAGCTGTTCAACGCCGCGCGCGAGCCCGAGATCGTCGATCTGTGCAACCTGCTCGTTGCCATGGGCGCGAGGATCCGCGGGATCGGCTCGGGTCACCTCATCATCGACGGTGTCGATGGGCTGCACGGATGCACCTACGAGGTGATGCCGGACCGTATCGAAGCGGGAAGCTACGCCTGTGCGGCGGGAATCACCGGTGGCTCGCTCGATCTGATCGGCGCTCGGCCCGATGACATGCAGGCGACATTGAACGCGCTTGCCCAGGCTGGACTGCTGATCGAGTTCCACAACCGCGGAATCAAGGTGAGTGCCGACGGCGGGCTGAAGCCGCTCGCGCTGTCGACCTCGCCATTTCCCGGGTTCGCCACCGACATGCAGGCCCAGTTCATGGCCATGCTCGCGCTGGCGCAAGGTGACAGCTTTCTCGAGGAGACGATTTTCGAGAACCGCTACATGCACGTGCCGGAACTGCGGCGCATGGGAGCGGACGTCGACATTCATGGCCGCTCGGCAATTGTTCGAGGCGTAGAACGATTGGCAGGCGCAAACGTGATGGCGACGGACCTTCGCGCCTCGATGAGTCTCGTGCTTGCCGGTCTGGCAGCCGAGGGCGAGACCGAAGTCCTTCGGGTCTACCACCTCGATCGCGGCTATGAGCGGCTGGAGGAAAAGCTGTCGGCCGTCGGCGCCACGATCGAGCGGCGGAGCCAAGGCTAGAGCTTCTTCGCGAACCTGATGCTGGTCCGTTCATAGCCCATGTGCCGATAGAAGGCCTGGGCTTCGGCCAGGCGGTCGTTGCTCGTGACTTCGACCATTCCGCAACCTTCTTCCCGCAGTCGCGCCTCGGCAGCGCCGACCAGCAGTAGGCCGATGCCTTGGCCGCGCGCGTCCTCGGCGACCACGAGTATGTTGATGCGCCCGACGGGCTGCGGACGATGAACGGCGATCATCCGGGATATGCCGCACAAGCCGACAACCTGCTTGTCGAGCACTGCCACGAGCGGCGCGAGCTTTTGCGCGATGAGCGCTGCGATCCGCTTGCGCACGCCTTTCGCGTCGACGTCGTGCTCCAGCAGTGCGACCAGGCGGACTATTGCGTCGGCATCGTCCGGCTTCGCTGCGCGCACGCTCGGTTTCGGTTTGGCTTGTGGCGGCGGCGGAGGAACATCTGGCGTCTCCGATGTGGTCTCGGCCGCATCATTCGCCGGCTGCGGTTTGGCTTTCTTTTTGCGTTTTCGGGGCAGCACGGCGACGTCTAGGGAGGCGCCCCAATCCTCGGCCACGACGTTCCTCAGATAGTCCTCGACCTGATCAGGCGTTGCTGTCGGACCCTTCGCATCCATGCCGAGGACCGGCTTTCCGGAGCGATCGGTCAGGCCGACCTTGCCGAAGCGGCGTTTGCCGGGCGTACGGACGCGCGATCGGACCAGCTTGAGGCCGCGGTTGCGCGCGCTCTCGGCGAGCTCGTCGAGTCGCGCGTCGCTCACAGCATGTCGATCAGGTGGAGGACCAGGCCGACGAGGCCGCCGACCAGCGTGCCGTTAATCCGGATATATTGCAGGTCGCGGCCGACCGCCGATTCGAGGCGATTGGTGACCGTCTGCGCGTCCCATCCGCGAACCGTCTCGGACACCAGCTTGACGATCGAGCTGCCGTAGCCCGACGCCGTGCCGGCGACGGCGCGACGCGCGAACTGGTTGATCGCCTTCCGGATCCGCTGGTCCTTCTCGAGCGTGCCGCCCATCGATTTCAGGACTTCTCCGAGCTTCCCGGCGAGCACCGCGTCCGGATTGCGCGCCGCCTTGACGATCGCCTCGCGACCCTTCTGCCACAATGTGTCGAGCCACAGGCTGACGGAGCGGTTGTCGAGCAATTGCTCCTTTATGGCCTCGACGCGCGCCTGCGTTTCCGGTTTGGTCTGCAAATCGTTGGCGAGCTGAGCCAGCGCCTCCTCGACCTTGATCCGGACAGGATGGGCGGGATCGGTCGACATCTCCGCCGTCAGCTTCTTCAGCCCGTCGATAATCGCATCGGCGAGCTTGGCGTCGAATCCGGCCAGCTTGAGCACCCAGTTGGCTTTCTTGTGCACCATCTCGCGAATGAGCTGCTCGTTCGCCTCGAGCGCGCGGGCCGTCCAGCGGATCGCTGCCTCGAGCATCGGCACGTGGCGGTCCTCGTTGATGGCCGATGCGAGCGCGTGGCCGATCAGGGGCGAAAGGTCGGTCGCGCGAAGCCGCGACGAAATCGCACCCTTGACGATCCCGCCCAGCCGTTCGTCGTCCAGGCTCTCGAACACGTCGGCGATCAGTCGCGAGGCGCCGGCGCGGATCCGCGACTGTTCTTCCTGGCTGGGGCTCTGGAGGAACTGGCCGACCGCCGCCGCGACGTCGATGTTGCGCATCCGCCGGGCGACCACGGAGGGAATCAGGAAATTTTCCTTGAGGAACGCCGCCAGGGCTTCGCCGATCCGGTCCTTGTTCCGGGGAATGATCGCGGTGTGCGGAATCGGCAGGCCGAGCGGATGGCGGAACAATGCGGTTACCGCGAACCAGTCCGCGAGCCCGCCGACCATGGCCGCTTCGGCGAACGACTTCACATAGCCGAGCCACGGATGACGAGGCTCCAGGGCACGGCTTGCGACGAACACGGCGGCCATGGCCAGCAGCAGGCCGGTCGCGACGAGTTTCATCCCCTGGGCGCCAGGTTGCGCCGGATTGAAACGGGACAAGGCGCCGTTGGTCATCACCCTCATGCCGGCTCAATAGCTGAGCCGGCCCTCGGGTTCACGAGCCGTAGCTCACTCCGCAGGAACAGCGTGGCCCGTTGCGTGGGCTTCGCTGCCAACGACCTTGTGGAACAGCCTGCCGATTCGAGACTCGATCGAGATCGCGATCGAGAAATAGGCGGGGACGAGCAGCAGCGTCAGCATCGTCGAGAAAATCAGGCCGCCGATCACCGTCACGCCCATCGGCGCCCGCCAGCTGGCGTCCCCGCTCAGCGACAAAGCGATCGGCAACATGCCGGCGACCATCGCGACGGTCGTCATGACGATCGGCTGGGCACGCTTGTGGCCCGCTTCGTAGATCGCCTCGTTCTTGGCCATGCCGTGGTTCATCATCTCGACCGCGAAATCGACCAGCAGGATCGAGTTCTTGGCGACGATCCCGAACAGCATCAGCATGCCGATGAACACCGGCAGCGATAGCGGCTGTCCGGCGATATGGAGGCCAATTGCCGCACCCAGTGGACAGAGCCACAGCGACCCCATGTTGACGAACGGCGACAGGAACCGGCGATAGAGCAGCACCAGCACGGCGAACACGAGGCCGACTCCGGCGAGCAGCGCGATGATGAAGTAGAACACCATCTCGGCCTGCCATTTCTGCGACCCGAGATTGAGCTGGTGAACCCCCTGCGGCAGGTTCTTCACCGCGGGGAGCGCGTTGATCTTGGGCCACACGTCGCCGGTGGTCATGCCCGGCGCGAGGTCGGCGCCGACTTGCGTTCGCCGCTCCTGGTTGGTGCGCTGCACGGTTGTGGGACCGGCGCCGAAGCCGATCTCCGCCACCGCTTTCAACGGCACTGATCCGCCGTTGGACGTCGGCACCGGCAGGTTTTCCAGCGTCGACAGGTCGCGCCGCTCATTCTCCGAGAGCGAGACCTGGATTGGTACCTGGCGATCCGACAGCGAGAATTTTGCGCTGTTCTGCTGGATGTCGCCCAAGGTCGCAATTCGGATTGTCTGGCTGAGCGCCGTCGTCGTCACGCCCAAGTCCGCTGCGAGATCGAAGCGCGGCTTGATCGTGATCTCCGGGGCGGGCGTGTCGCCCATGACCCGCGGGGCACGCAGGCCGGGAATCGTCGCCATCTGGTCGGCGATCTTCGCGGCCGCGGCGTTGAGCTTCACCGGGTCCTCGCCGCCCAGATAGATCATGACGTCGCGCCCGCCGCCGGGCCCGCCACCGTTCTGGCTCTGGAAGCTCACCCGCGCATCGGGGATGCTCGACAGCGTCGGAGCGAGCGCTCGCTCGAATTCGATGCTCGACACCTTGCGGTCGTGCTTGAGCACGATGTTGAGGTGACCGGAGCCGACGTAGATGCGCTCGAAGACGTGTTCGACGCTCGGATCGCGGCTAATGATTGCCGCCGCGTTATCGGCCACAGCCTCGGTCTGAGCCAGTGTCGATCCCGGAGGCATGTCGATATTCACCGACGAATAGTCGACGTTGACCGGCGGCTGGAAGCTCATCGGCAGCGTGACGAGGAATACCCCCGTCAGGATCAGCGCGGTGAAGCCGGCGACGACCATCGACATCCGGTGATCGAAGATCATCGACTTGAGCTTGCCCCACAAGCCGGGATTGCGCTCGGCATAGGCATGCGCCTTGCGCGTATCGAGCGACCACTGGAGAAGCCCCAGATACTTGTCCATCGCCTTGCCGGCGGCGTGCGGCTGCACTCCATGGCTGCGCAGGAAGAATGCGGCGATCAGCGGCGTGATCATTCGGGCGACGAGCAGACTCATCATCACCGAGATGACGACGGTGAAGCCAAACGCCTTGAAGAACTGCCCGGAGATTCCCGGCATCATCGCCACCGGCAGGAATACCGCGACGATCGACATCGTGGTGGCGAGGACGGCGAGGCCGATCTCGTCGGCCGCATCGATCGCCGCCTGGTAGGCACTCTTGCCCATGCGCATGTGCCGAACGATGTTTTCGATTTCCACGATGGCGTCGTCGACCAGGACTCCCGCGACGAGGCTCAGCGCCAGCAGGGACAAGCCGTTGAGGTTGATCCCGAGCAGGCCCATGAACCAGAAAGCGGGAATCGCGGAGAGCGGGATCGCCAGAGCAGAGATGGCCGTCGCGCGGATGTCGCGCAGGAACAGGAAAACCACGAACACCGCGAGGATCGCCCCCTCGATGAGGCCTTCCATCGCGGAGGTATATTGCTCCTTGGTATATTGGACCTGGTTCTGGATCTCCGAGAAGTGGATCCGCGGATCCTCCTTCTCGATCTTGTGCATCTCCTTCCAGACCTCGTCATAGACGGTCACGTCGGAGGCGCCCTTGGCGCGCTGGACGTTGAAGCTGATCACCTGCCGCCCGCCGAGCTTCGCCAGCGTGCGCTGCTCCGAATAGGAGTCCTTGACGGTCGCGATGTCAGCCAGCCGGACCATTCGGCCCCCCGGCAGCGCGATCTGCGTTTGCGACAGGTCATAGGCGGTCGGCGCGTTGCCGATCACGCGGACGCCCTGCTCGGAACCTGCGATCTCCGCCCGGCCGCCCGCCGCATTGAGGTTCGTCTGGCGCAGCTGCTGGTTGACCTCGGCGGCGGTGATGCCCTGCGCCTGCAGCGCGGCCGGATCGAGGATCACGCGGATCTCGCGGTCCACGCCGCCTTCGCGCGACACGGCGGCAACCCCTTCGAGGCCGCGCAGCCGCTTGCCGATGTCATTGTCGACATACCAGCTGAGCTGCTCGAGGCTCATGTCGGTGGTTTCGGCGGCAACGAAGACGATCGGGTCACCGGCGATATCGACGCGTTCGACCTGCGGCTCGAGAATCCCGTCGGGAAGGTCGGCCCGGGCCTGGGCCACCGCGTTGCGCACGTCGTTGACGGCGCGGTCGGTCGGCGTTCCGATCTGGAACTGGATGAAGGTGTTGCTGTAGCCCTCGCGGACGCTGCTATCGATTTCGTCGACGCCGTTCACGCCGCGGACCGCCGCTTCGATCTTCTGGGTGACCTGCTTTTCCATCTCCGACGGAGCCGCGCCAGGCTGGCTGACGCCGACGGTCACACCCGGGAAGTCGATGTCGGGATTGTTGGTGACGGTCATCCGGCTGAAGGTGATGATCCCCGCCAGAAGCAAGGCCACGAACAATACGATCGGAGGGACCGGGTTGCGGATGCACCAGGATGAGATGTTTCGGAAATTCATGGCGTTGACTGCTTCCCTGGCGCTTTACTGAGCGGCCTGGCGGCGCGGCTTCACCTTCTGGCCCGGGTTCAGGAACGGACCGGCCGACAGAACCACCGCTTCGTTGCCCGACAGCCCGCTGGCGATCGTCACTCCGGCATCGCTCACCGAACCGATCGTGATCGGCCGCCGCTGGACCTCATTGCGGCTATCGACGATGTACACGTAATTGCCCTTCTCGTCGCTGAGCACGGCGCTTTGCGGAAGCAGCGGCGCGGTGGTCGCGCCGGCGCTGATCTTGGCCTCGGCGAAGCCGCCCGGGCGCATTGCCGAAGTGTACGGCACCGCGATTCGAACCCTGCCGAGACGCGACTGCGGATCGATGACCGGAGAGACCTGCCAGACAGTGCCCGTCGTAGTGACTGTCGAGCCAACCGGCGTGACCTGCGCGGGCATGCCGACATGGACGAAGGCGAGATCCTGCTGCGACAGCTGGGCCTGCATCTCCATCTGGCCGCCTTCGGCTAGGCGGAACAGCGCTCCCGACCCAGGACTGACCACCTGGCCGAGTTCGACATTGCGCGCGAGAATGAGCCCGGCGGCAGGCGCGACCACGTTGAGCTGCCCGATCTGGGCGCGAGTCGCGCCGAGCTGCGCCTGGGCCACCCGGACCTGGGCATTCGCGGCGTCGCGCGTCGCCTTCTTGGTGTCGATGTCGGACTTGGAGATGAAGCCGCGTCCCTGCAGGGCGAGGGCGCGATCATATTCGGCCTGAGCGAGCGCCGCTTGCGCCTTGGCGGCTTCGATTTGCGCGGCCTGCTGCGCCGCTTGCTGCGCCTGGACCGAACGGTCGACGATTGCGAGCACCTGACCCGCTTTGACCCAACTCCCCGCGTCGACGAGGACGCGAATCACTCGGCCACCGCTACCGGCAATCCCGACCGGCTGATCGTGTTTTGCGGCGAGCGGGCCACTTGCAGTGATCACGCGTCCGACCGAGCTTTGCCCAGGCACGACCACGGTCACCGCCGGAATCTGTCCGGCGCCGCCGTTCTTCGCCACGGGCTTGTTGGATGCGCCGCGGGATATCAGCGCAACCGCCAGAAGAATGGCAGCGATCGCGACAATCGCGATGATCACCAGCCGTCGCCGACCACGCGAGCGATCCACGACCACCAGATTGTCGGAGGAGTAGATCGAAGCTTCCCTATTCATGACGTCCCTGTCCACTTGGCGCGAATCTCGCTGTCGTCCGAGCGAGCTGTGTTATCGCAATAAGTCACTACGCGCAACAGACGCCGTGCCTTGGCGCATCGCTCACTGCTACCGCTTTTCGACCAACGGTGGCACTACAGTCGCAAGCGCGCGTTGGCAGAGCGCAAGTGAAGGTCGGTTGAACGACACAGGCAGAAGAGGGGTTATCCACCATGTTAATGCCGTTGCTTGAACCTAATCACAGCTGGATTTGGTGGATCGTCATCGGCCTCCTTGCCGGAGGTCTCGCCAAGCTCCTGATGCCGGGAAAGGACCCCGGCGGCTGCATCATCACGATCCTGCTCGGCATCGCCGGCGCGGTCCTGGCCGGCTGGCTCGGCCACCTGGTCGGCTGGTATCAGCCGGGCGAGGGAGCAAGCTTCGTTGCTGCGGTGGTTGGCGCGTTCATCATCCTGCTGATCTATCGGCTGGTCGCCCGCCGGCGCTACTGAATTGTTCAGCTAACAGCCACTGGCGTTCGCACAACCGCTCGGACCATGGAACGAACGGCCAGGGGAACGAGCATGAACAAGCTTATCACCGCGGCGGTGGCGACCGCCGTCGCAATGACGCCCATCGCCGCAGCCGCGCAGCAGGCGTCGATCGCGCAGACGATTACCGGAACTCGACTGGACATCGCCGCAACCGGCGAAGTCACGCGCGTGCCGGACATCGCCGTCATTTCCGCGGGGGTGGTTTCGCGGTCTGCAACCGCCGCCGGCGCGCTGCAGGAGACCGCCACCAAAATGGACCAGGTCCTTGCCGCGCTCAGGAAGGCGGGCGTGCAGGGTCGCGATATCCAGACGAGCAACGTCAGCCTCAATCCGGAATATCGCTATGCCGACAATCAGCCGCCGCAACTCGTTGGCTATACGGCTTCGAACAACGTGACGGTCCGTTTCCGTGACATCCGCAGTTCGGGTGCAATGCTCGATGCGCTGGTCGCACGCGGGGCGAACCAGATCAGCGGGCCGACCCTCACCCTCGACCATCCCGAGGCGGCGCTCGACGAAGCTCGCTCGAAGGCGATCGCAACCGGCCGCGCGCGCGCCGAGCTTTATGCGCGTTCGCTCGGCCTGCGGGTCGCAAGGGTGGTCGCCGTCAGCGAGAACGAAGGCAGTTCGATCGAGCCGCCGCGGCCAATGATGGTCACCGCGCGGATGGCGCCCGCGCAGAGCAAGATCGAGCCCGGTGAGCAGAAGCTGCAGGTCGCCGTCTCAATGACTTTCGAGCTACAGTGAAAGAAGGGCCGCGCAGCACTGCCGCGCGGCCCTCGAACTTTCAAAAAGAGCGCGCCTAGCGAACCGTGCC
This sequence comes from Sphingomonas sp., assembly GCA_025981625.1. The sequence goes on from JAICXF010000026.1 coordinate 9,392, forward strand.
CCTGCGGATCAGGTTGACGATCGCCAGGAGGATGATCGCGCCGATCAGCGAATACAGAAACGTGGTCAGCGTAATACCGTTGTTAAGTGACGAGCCGCCGCCGAACAAAAGGCCGGCAATCACGGCGCCGACGATCCCGACCACGATGTTCAGGATAATTCCCTGCTGGGCGTCGGTCCGCATGATCAGGCTCGCGAGCCATCCGCAAATACCGCCGACGATCAGCCAGATGATAATTCCCATGGGGCTTTTCCTCCTGTTTTTGCGGCCGTCTAACAGTGCGGGACAGCCGTTCCGGCACCACAGACGCGTGATGCGTCGCGATTGTTCCGCAAACGGAAGGGTTCGTCGAGAAATTTGGTTAATTAACGCCGGTCAGCCCGGCGGCTGGTCAGTAACGCTGCTGACGCTCGTACTGATCGCGATACTGCTTGATGCGGGTGACGCGAAGGCCGGGCATTCCGCTGCGATCCACCGCGCGCTGCCAGCTCGTGAATTCCTCGAGGCTGAGCGTGTAGCGCTTGCAGGCTTCGTCGACGGTCAGCAGCCCGCCGGCGACGGCGGCAACCACCTCGGCCTTGCGGCGAACCACCCAGCGCGTGGTGCCCGGGGCCGGCAATGACTCGAGAGTCAGCGGCTCACCCAGGGGGCCAATGACCTGCGCCGGACGAATCTTCTGGTTCTCGAGCATACCTGCGTTACACCTGCTTAATCATTGCTACTGGCCGATCCCTTAATCCCCAGCCGTTGAAAATATTCTGAAACGTGCTGGTTAACTCGCCGGTCAATCAGTCTTACGTTCCCTTAACCCTGAGGCTCCCTTGGCGAAGGCGCCGCCAAGCAGCTTGACCGCCTCCTTCCAGCCTTCGCCGCCTGCGAGATAGCAGGCGATCGCGTCCTCTCTCGAGTGGCCGTCGAGCGCCGCGCCTTCGCCGAGCGTCTCGAGCAACTCGGCGAGGCTGAGCGGGTCGCCCGTTCCAACACCGAAGTCCCGCTCGTGCCGCGCCAACCCTGCCCCCGTGACTGCCTATCCTGCTCGGCGGTCTAGTCGGGAGGAGTGAAATTCGGGTAAAGACGCCGGAAACCGAACCAGCCATGACCATAGATTTCCAGCTTGGCCGCCCTGCCGGCGGTGCCCGAATTGTCGTCGCCATGTCCGGCGGCGTCGACAGCTCCGTGACTGCAGCGCTCGCCGCGCAGACGGGCGCGGAAGTGATTGGCGTGACGCTCCAGCTCTATGATCATGGGGAGGCGGTGCGACGGTCAGGCGCGTGCTGTGCCGGGCAGGACATTTACGATGCCCGCCAAGTGGCCGACCGGCTCGGCATCGCCCATTACGTGCTCGATTACGAAAGCCGTTTCCGCGGCGGCGTGATCGATCGCTTCGTCGATGAATATGCGCAGGGACGGACGCCGGTGCCCTGCGCAAGCTGCAACCAGGGCGTGAAATTCGTGGACCTCGTCGCCTTCGCGAAGGAGCTTGGCGCCGATTGTCTCGCGACCGGCCATTATGTCCGGCGGGTCGTCAACGGTGGCCGGGTGGAGCTGCACAAGGGCGCGGACCCGCGCCGGGACCAGAGCTATTTTCTCTATGGCACCACGCGCGAGCAGCTCGACTTCCTGCGCTTCCCGTTGGGCGATCTGCCCAAGGACGAGGTGCGGCGGCTCGCTGCCGAGGTGGGACTCGAAGTAGCGGCGAAGCCCGACAGCCAGGACATCTGCTTCGTTCCGGATGGCGATTATGCCGGTCTGGTGAAGCGCCTGAGGCCGGAGACCGAGGCGGCGGGCGAGATCGTCGATTTGGACGGCAGCGTGCTTGGCCGCCATCGCGGCGTGGTCCATTTTACCGTCGGCCAGCGACGCGGAATCGAGATCGGCGGGCAGAAGGAGCCGCTGTATGTGATCCGTATCGAGCCCGAGATGCGGCGCATCGTCGTCGGGCCGCGCCGTGCATTGGCGGTCGAGTCGATGCGCGTCGCCGACTGGAACTGGCTTGCAGAAGACCAGCAGGACGTCAGCGTGAAAGTTCGCTCGCTGGCCCCCGCCGTCGCGGCCAGCCGGGAGGGCGATTGGGTCCGATTCGCGGGTCCGGAATATGGCGTCGCGCCAGGGCAGGCGGCCGTCCTCTATGATCGTACCCGGTTGCTCGGCGGAGGATGGATCGCCGAGACCGGCACCCCAGCGTACAGCAGCCTGAATGCCGTCGCCGCATAGCGCGGGCGTCCTGCTGTTCCGGTGCAGCGGCCCTGAACCCGAGGTGCTGCTGATCAAGCCCGGCGGTCCATACTGGCGCAACAAGGACGCTGGGGCATGGATGATCCCGAAGGGCACGATCGAGCCCGGGGAGCAGCCGCTCGACGCCGCGGTCCGCGAATTCGCCGAAGAAACCGGAAGTGGGCTTGCCGCGGCGCCTTTCCCGCTCGGCAGCGTAAGGCAGGCCGGCGGCAAGATCGTGCAGGCGTTCGCCGCCGAGGGCGATCTCGATGCCACCGCAATCCGGAGCATCGAGTTCGAGATGGAATGGCCGCCAAGGAGCGGACTTCGGGAGCGCTTCCCCGAAGCGGAGGAGGCGCGATGGATGAACTTCACTGAGGCACGCGCCATGATGCTGCCGAGCCAGCTGCCGCTGCTCGACGCGCTCGAAGCGAAACTCGGCTAGAGCTGAAACTGCCCGACGATGACGGTGTGGCACTGCCCGCCGACGACCGCTCGATCGCCTTCCTGGCGGCAATGGAGAAGGCCACCGCGAGCGCTGGCCTGGAGCGCAGTGAAGTCGTGCCTTCCCAGACGTTTGGTCCAATAAGGCACCAGCGCCGCATGCGCGGAGCCGGTCACCGGGTCCTCGTCGACGCCGAGATAAGGGACGAACACGCGACTGGCGACGTCCTCCCGCTTTCCGCGTGCGGTGACCACGGCCATCCGCGGAATGGCCTTCAACGCGAGGAAGTCCGGCCGCACGGCTAGAACGGCGTCTTCATCGGCGACCTCAAGGATCGCGGCGTCGTTGTAGCCATCGGCCACCCACGCAGGTCCGTCGCCGATGCCGAGGGCTGCACAAAGGCCGGGCTCCCGCACCTCGGTCAGCTTCGCAGCGCGCATGTCCAGCTCGAGCAGGTCGTCGCACCGGGCGACGGTCATCAGGCCGGACCTGGTCGAAAAACGTACGGGCTGTCCCGTCATCAGGATATGGCCGGCAGCGAGCGTGGCATGACCGCACATCTCGACCTCGGCGGCCGGGGTGAACCAGCGCAGGTCGAAGTCCACGCCCGCAGTCTCGCTCGGTACCGTGAAGGCGGTCTCGCTGAGGTTATTCTCGGCGGCGATCGCCTGCATGACCTGATCGGCCAGCCAGCGCTCAAGTGGCATCACCGCCGCCGGATTCCCGGCCAGCGGCTTGTCGGCGAAGGCATCGACCTGGAAGAAGGGGAGCGTCGTCATGTCGCCTGTTCCGTGATTTCCTGGGGGAGCAGAGTTTCGCGATCGGTTTGTCCCTCAGGGTCGACGTGGATCAGTATTTCGATACCCGGGAAGTGGGTCTGCAATTTCTCCTCGGCGCGGTCGAGCCGGTCATGCGCCTGCTGAACCGTCCATTGCGCGGGCACCCAGACATGGAACTGGACAAAGCGGAGAGTGCCGCTCTTGCGGGTGCGGAGGTCATGGAGGCCCTGCAACTCGGGATAGCTTGCCGCGGCAGCCAGGAACTCCTGCCGCTCATCCTCCGGCCATTCCCGGTCCATCAGCTGGTTCACCGCTTCGTGCGATGCCCGCCACGCGCCCCACAGCAACCATAACGCAATGCCGATCCCCGCGACCGCATCGGCGCCGGCGACGTGCAGCGCCTGCTCCAGAACCAGCGCAACGACGACGGTGAAATTGAGGAGCAGGTCCGACTTGTAGTGGATGTTGTCCGTTTTGATGGCGACCGAGCCGGTGCGCTCGATGACTTTCCCCTGGTACCACAGCAAGGCAAAGGTGAAGACGATGGCCAGCAGCGAAACGGCCACTCCGTCGCCCATCGCCGCCGTGCGGGCACCGTTGATCAGCCGGTCGACTGCGTGCCACGCAATCCCGACCGCGGAGATGCTGATCAGCACTACCTGGCCCAGCGCGACGAGCGCCTCGGCCTTGCCGTGACCGAACCGGTGGTCCGTGTCGGCGGGCATCGCGGCGATACGCACTCCGAGCAGCGTGGTGAGGCTGGCAATGACGTCGAGGCCGGTGTCGGCCAGCGAGCCGAGCATCGCTGTCGATCCGGTCCGGTAAGCCGCCCATGCTTTAGCGAAGAGGAGGATGAGCGCGAGCGTCACGCTGGCCAGCGCCGCGCGTGTCGAGTGAACCGAATGCTCGGCGGCGACCCTGGCCGTCGTCATGGGTAGAGCAGGCCTTCGGTCCAGCCTTCTGCGCCGTGAGAGAAAAGACGGCGCTCGTGGAGGCGGTGCGGGCGGTCCGACCAGAATTCCATCGCCTGAGGAGTCACTCGATAACCGCCCCAATAGGGCGGCCGCGGCACTTCCAGGCCGTCGAATTTCGCGCGCATTTGATCGTAGCGCTGCTCGAACTCGGCACGACTGGGCAGCGACGATGACTGGTCGGAAGCCCAGGCGCCGAGCTGCGAATCACGCCCCCGGCTTGCAAAGTAGGCGTCGGCCTCCTCGCGAGCGACGATGCTCACCGTCCCTTCGATCCGCACTTGCCGCCGAAGCGACTTCCAATGGAAGAGCAGGGCCGCGTGCGGGTTCTCAAGGAGCTCTTCGCCCTTGCGGCTGCGCTGGTTGGTGTAGAAGACGAAGCCCTGCGGGCCGTGCCCTTTGAGCAGGACCATCCTGACCGACGGACGGCCATCGCTGTCCGCCGTCGCCAAGGCCATCGCCTCCGGGTCGTTCGGCTCGCTTGCGCGCGCTTCGGCGAACCATTCGTCGAACAGGGCGAAGGGATCCGTCATCTCCCCGGGGGCATAGGCTTGGCCTCGCCGCGACCGCAACCCATCTGGTCAGGCGCGGACTGTTCCGGCAAGGGAGGACAATGGCACTCGATCTGTACCAGCGCCTGGGGCTGAAACGCGGCGCGAACGAGGCGGAGATCAAGAAGGCGTATCGCAGCCTCGCCAAGCAGCTCCACCCCGATCGCAACAAGGACAATCCGAACGCGGCCAAGCGTTTCGGCGAGGTGACCCAAGCCTATGGCCTGCTGTCCGACAAGGACAAGCGCGCCAGATACGACCGGGGCGAGATCGACGAGGAGGGCAACCCCAAGATGCCGTTCGGCGGTGGCTTCGGAGGCTATTCGCCTGGCGGGGGCGGCCCGCAGCCGGGTGCCGCGCAGGGCTTTGAAAACTTCAATTTCGGCGGCGCCGAGGGAGCCGATCTTGGCGACCTGTTCGAAGGACTGTTCGGTGGAGGCGGCGCCTCCGCCCGCGCGGGCGGAGGCCCGTTCGGCGGCTTTCGGCAGCGGGCGCGCGCTCCGCAGAAGGGGGCGGATGTCGCCTACCGATTGAAAATTCCGTTCGAGGATGCGGTTGCCTTGAAGCCGCAGCGGATCACGCTTGGCGACGGGAAGACGATCGATCTGAAGCTGCCCCCGGGCCTCGAGGACGGCACGCGCATCCGCCTCGGCGGCAAGGGCGAGGAGGGGCCGGGCGGCCGCGGCGACGCAATCGTAACGATTGAAATTGCCCCGCATCGCTTCTTCACCCGCGACGGGACGAACATCCGGCTGGAGCTGCCCATAACCCTCAAGGAGGCGGTGCTCGGCGCGAAGGTGAAGGTGCCGACACCCGAAGGGCCCGTAATGCTATCCGTGCCGAAGGGGACCAGTTCAGGCAAGGTGCTGCGGCTGAAGGGCCGTGGCTTTGTCGCCAAGGACGGCAAGCGAGGCGACCAGCTGGTGACGGTCGAGATCGTCGTGCCTCCGGACGACGCCGATCTGCAGCGCTTTGTCGAAGGCTGGGAAGGCGGCGGCAACCCGCGAGCGTCGCTGGGTGTATAGTCGAGCCTAGTGAGAGAGCTGTCTCCCCAGTCGCCGGAAGCCCGCCGCAAGCGCCTTGCAAGCATGCGCGCGGCCTTCGGAACCGAGGTCGAGGAGAAGCTCAAGCCGCGGCTCACTGCCTGGGAAGTCGTCAAGCGAATCGCCATCGGCGTTTATGCCGACGGCTTCATCCACGCGGGCAATCTCGCCTACATTTCGCTCGTCGCTTTGTTTCCCTTTTTCATCGTCGCGGCCGCCGTTGCGCATCTGTTCGGGCAGAGCCAGGACGCGATGCTGACTGTGACCAACATTCTTCGTCGGCTTCCGCCCGACGTCGCCGCCACCCTCCGCGAACCCATTATGGAAGTGCTGACGGTCCGCACCGGCACGCTACTCTGGCTGGGTGCAATCGTCGGCTTGTGGACGGCGACCAGCTTCATCGAGACGATCCGCGACATCCTTCGGCGTGCTTATGGCGTGAAATACTGCTCGCCCTTCTGGGAATATCGCCTCGGCTCGATGCTCGTCATTCTCGGGGCCGTGCTGCTGATGATGATCGCGTTCGCCGCGAGCGCCATTCTGACCTTCGCGCATCAACTGATCATCCGCTGGTTTCCGCTCGCGCAGGACGTCGCATCGATGCTTGGCATCTATCGGTTGGTGCCCGCCGCGACCTTGTTCTTCACCTTCTATGTCCTGTTCTACGTCCTTACCCCGTCCCGATACCGAAAGCGCGACTGCCGCAAGTGGCCGGGCGCGTTGCTGATCACGGCCTGGTGGCTGGTGACGGTAGAGATTCTGCCCGACGTACTGTCCCTCTTCGGAGGGTACAGCCGCACCTACGGCAGCCTCGCGGGCGTGATGATCTCGCTGATCTTCTTCTTCGTCGTCGGTCTCGGGGTCGTCATTGGCGCCGAGCTCAACGCGGCGCTGGCGGAAACCGGCGCCACCGCGCTAAAGGGCGAGGTCTATACCGGGCCGTACACCGATCAGTTGGAGGTCGAGGACCCGCAACCCGGAGAGGATGTCGAACCGGTGCTTGTGGAAAGAGGGGGAGCGCGACTTTGACCGGACTGGTGAGTGGTTTGATGGCGGGCAAGCGCGGCCTGGTCATGGGCTTGGCGAACGAGCGTTCCCTCGCCTGGGGCATCGCCCGGGCGCTTGGCAGCCATGGGGCAGAGCTTGCTTTCTCCTACCAGGGCGAAGCGCTGGAAAGGCGCGTCCGTCCTCTCGCGGCCGAGCTTGGCTCCGAGCTGCTGGTCGACTGCGATGTCAGCAGCATGGACGCGCTCGATCAGACGTTCGATAATCTGAAGCGGCAATGGGGCGGCCTCGATTTCGTCGTCCACGCGATCGGCTTTTCGGACAAGAATGAGCTGCGCGGGAAGTTCGTCGACACGTCGATGGACAATTTCCTGATGACCATGAACATCTCGGTCTACAGTTTCGTCGCCGTGGCGCAGCGCGCGCGCGCCCTGATGGGTCCGGGCGGATCGCTGCTGACGCTCACCTATTACGGCGCCGAGAAGGTGATCCCGCATTACAACGTCATGGGGGTCGCCAAGTCGGCGCTCGAGACATCGGTGAAGTATCTGGCGGCGGACCTCGGTCCCGAAGGAATCCGCGTCAACGCCATCTCGGCGGGGCCGATCAAGACTCTCGCGGCGAGCGGGATCGGGGACTTCCGCTACATCATGAAATGGAACGAATATAATTCGCCGCTGCGCCGCAACGTGACCATCGAGGACGTCGGCGGCGCAGGGTTATACCTGCTCAGCGACCTCGCGAGCGGCGTCACCGGCGAGATCCACCATGTCGATGCCGGTTACAACGTTGTCGGCATGAAGGCCGAAGACGCGCCCGATATCTCGACGGTGTGATGAGCATTGCCCGGCACGTCCGCATCAGGGGTCGCGTGCAGGGCGTGTTCTTTCGCGCCTGGGTCCGAGACGAGGCCCGGTCGATCGGCGTTTGCGGATGGGCGCGCAACTGCAGCGACGGATCGGTCGAGGCGCAGCTGGAAGGTGATTCCGAAGCGATAGAAGAGTTGATTGCCCTAATGCGGGAGGGGCCGCCTGGCGCTCGCGTTGATGATGTCCAGGTCCAGCAGGCCGACCCGGAGGGCCTCGACCACTTCACCGTAAGGCATTAGCTAAATAGCTATTCGCGGCCTCTGCTCATGAAGAAGTGGTGGCAAGTGAAGCATAGCCTATCCCTCTTCGGCCTCGCACCGCTTATCGCGGCCGCCGCTCCGCCGCAGCAGGCCGGCACGCTCCCCTCCGTCCGGATTGCCGATCCGAAATCGCTCGACGGCGTCATCAGATTGGGGTCCTTTCCGGTGAGCGAGGGCGGAAAGACTCGGGGCGCGGTTTACTGGCGGCTCGACGTTGATCTGCCGCCGCAGATGGTCCTCGTCGCTGTCGAGGTCCCGTACACTCGGCCGCCGATCCTTCGCCTTCGAGATGGCCGCTGCTTCGACGTCGAGTTTCAGGAGGACGCCGCTTCGAAATCTCATCTGAAGAATGCGCGTGCTCGCGCAATCGACTGTCTGGCGCCGCATAAAGATACGACCGGCGACCTAGCTCCTATGCAACATGCCGGTCTGACTTTCATCGGCCGCGCGTGGGACGTCGATGCGTACGCCGACCGGCGCACCGGCACCACGGTTCTCTTCGAAGATCGCCAGAAAAGTCCGAAGCCGTTGCTGACGACCTCGATGCGCGTCCTCGCCGTGGGTGGGATGGGCTGTCCCGATTGTGGAGCGACGAGCGTGCGGCTCTTCGGCTATGTCGGCCACCAGCTGACGATCGCCGACGTCGAGATGAACATCGCCTACTTCGATCAGGCGGCGAACGGGTCGCGCACCAAAATGGTGTCTTCGCGCTCTGGAGATGTGCTGACCAGCGCCACCGGACAGCGGATCAGTTCCTCGATCCGGCGGACGTACTTGATCGCGCGCGCCGGCAGGTCCGCCCAGCTGCGCGCGCCGTGCGTCGATCCGGGCCAGCCTTCGACCTCCTCGTAAAGCGCTTCGACCCGCGCCTGGTCGGCGGCGTGCGGCGGCAGATAGTCTAACCGCTCGCCCCCGATCCGGTAGCCGGTGCAGATCTTCACAGTCTTGAAGCCGTCGAGCACGTCGAGTTTGGTCAGTGCGACGCCGGTGACGCCGCTGACGGCGACCGCCTGCCGGACCAGCACGGCGTCGAACCAGCCGCACCGCCGCTTGCGTCCGGTAACGGTGCCGAACTCGTGTCCCCGTTCGCCGAGCTTCTGGCCGACTTCATTGTCCTGCTCGGTGGGGAAGGGCCCGGAGCCGACGCGCGTGGTGTAAGCCTTGACGATCCCGAGCACGAAGCCCGCCGCCGAGGGGCCCATACCGGCCCCGGGCGCGATCGCTCCCGCGACGGTGTTCGACGAAGTGACGAATGGATAGGTGCCGTGGTCGACGTCGAGCAGCACGCCCTGGGCGCCTTCGAACAGAACCCGACGCCCGCGTCCGCGCGCTTCGTCCAGGTCTCGCCACACCGGCCCCGCGAACGGCAGGACGAACCCGGCGATCTCGCGCAATTCGTCGAGCAGCTGCGCACGATCGACCGGCGGCTCCCCGAAACCGGCGCGAAGCGCGTCGTGGTGGGCGCAAAGGCGATCGAGCTGCGGCCCCAGGTCGTCGAGGTGAGCGAGGTCGCAAAGGCGGATCGCCCGCCGCCCGACCTTGTCCTCATAGGCGGGGCCGATGCCGCGCCGCGTCGTGCCGATCTTGCCCGCGCCGGACGCGTCCTCGCGCAGACTGTCGAGATCGCGATGGATTGGCAGGATCAGCGGGCATGTCTCGGCAATGCGCAGGATCTCGGGCGTGACCTCGACGCCCTGGTCGCGGATCCGCTCGACCTCGGCCTTGAGCGCCCACGGATCGAGAACGACGCCGTTGCCGATGATCGAGGGCGTTCCGCGAACGATGCCGCTAGGAAGCAGCGAAAGCTTGTAGGTCTGGTTCCCGACCACCAGCGTGTGGCCGGCGTTGTGGCCGCCCTGGAAGCGCACGACCATGTCCGCGCGGCTCGCCAGCCAGTCGACGATCTTGCCCTTGCCTTCGTCGCCCCACTGGCCGCCGATCACGGTCACGTTGCCCACGTTCGTTCCTTATCCAATGCTCGGCCCGCGGCGGCTCCTACGGAGCCATTTCAGCCGCGTCCACCCAAGCCGGATCGTTGGCGTGGCGGAACAGAAATCGGCGGTTGCGCGTAATGCAGTACCGCGACGCGGTGCGACCGCGTTCGCGTGGAACGGATAACAGGGGAAGCAGTCATGAAGAAAACCACCATTCTTGCGATCGCCCTCGGGGTTGGCGCGCTCGCTGCCTGCCATAAGAACCCGCAGCAGCAGGCCGCCGATAATTATGAGGCGAACGCCGACAACACCGCCGACCAGATGGAATCCAACGTCGACAATGCCGCGGACAACATGACCGCCGCAACGGGCAATGCAGCGGACGCCATGAAGGCGGCTGCCGACAACAAGTCCGACGCGATGAAGAACGCCGCCGATAACACGGCGGATGCGATGAAGAACGGCCAGTAAGCCGCACCGCCGGATAAGGGAGGGCGCTCCGCGACTGTCGCTGAGCGCCCTTTTTACTCGCTCCGGAAGGCCGCGAAGCTACCGTAGCTCGCGACCGCGAACGGCACGAAATAGGTCAGGATCAGCTTCCACCAGACGGGCCAGTGCCCGCTGAGGATTTCGGGACCCTGGTTGATGCTGTTGAGCACCGTGCCGATGATCAACGCGACAGTGAGCGAGCGCCGGACGCTCCGCCACGCGAAGGTCCGTTTGAGTGCCACCCGGCGCTCGCTCATCGTCAGAAGCTCAGCGGGATCGCCTCGCGCACGCCGGGCAACGCCTTGAGCTGTTGCGCGACATCGGCGGTGATCGGATCGTCGACGGCGACCAGCGCCACCGCTTCACTTTTTTCTTCGCGCCGGCCCAGATTGAAGGTCGCGATGTTGATGCCGTGCTCGCCGAGCTTGGTGCCGAGGGCACCGATGAAACCGGGCGTGTCGGTGTTGACGATATAGATCATCTGCCCGGTCAGCTCCGCCTCGACCGGGATGTCGAAGATTTTTACCAGGCGCGGCGCGCGGTTTCCGAACAAGGTGCCCTCGACGCGCCTCGGCCCGTGCGCAGTCCCGACCGTCACCGCGACGAGCGTGTGATAGTCGCCTTCGCCCTCGTTCCGGATTTCGCGGACGGCAATTCCGCGTTCCTTCGCGAGATAGGGCGCGTTGACCATGTTCACCGTGTCCGACCAGGTGCGCATCACGCCGGCCAGCACGGCGCCGGTGATCGGCTTGATGTTGAGCTCGGCCGCCGCGCCCTCGACTTCGACGTCGATCGAGCGAATTTCCGTCCCGGCAATCTGGCCGATGAGACGACCAAGCCGTTCGGCCAACCCCATGTAGGGCTTCAGCCGCGGCGCTTCCTCCGCTGACAGGGACGGGACGTTCACCGCGTTGGTGATCCCGCCCAGAAGCAGGAAGTCGCTCATCTGCTCGGCGACCTGGATGGCGACGTTGACCTGAGCCTCGGTCGTCGAGGCGCCGAGGTGGGGCGTGCAGATCAAGCCCGGAGTCCCGAACAGGGCGTTGTCCTTCGCCGGCTCCTGAGCGAACACGTCCAGTGCAGCGCCCGCGATATGGCCGCTCTCCAAGCCCTCCTTCAGCGCCGCCTCGTCGATCAGCCCGCCGCGCGCGCAATTGACGATGCGCACGCCCTTCTTCGTCCTGGCGAGGTTCTCCCGGCTGAGGATATTGCGCGTCTGGTCGGTCAGCGGCGTGTGCAGCGTGATGAAGTCGGCGCGCGGCAGCAGATCCTCGATTTCGACCTTTTCGACCCCAAGCTCGACCGCCCGCTCGGGCGAAAGGAACGGGTCGTAGGCGATCACCTTCATCTTCAGCCCGTGCGCGCGATCGGCGACGATCGAACCGATGTTGCCGCAGCCGATGAGCCCCAGCGTCTTGCCGGCGAGCTCGACGCCCATGAAGCGGTTTTTCTCCCATTTGCCCTGCTGGGTGGATTGGTCGGCCTGCGGGATTTCGCGGGCGAGCGCGAACAGCATGGCGATCGCATGCTCGGCGGTGGTGATCGAATTGCCAAAGGGCGTGTTCATCACCACGATCCCGCGCGCCGATGCGGCGGGCACGTCGATCGTGTCGACGCCGATCCCGGCTCGGCCGATGACCTTCAGCCTCGGAAGCGCAGCGTCCATGACGGCCGCCGTAATCTTGGCCGAGCTGCGCGCGGCAATGCCATCGTAGTCATGGACGATCGCCTTCAGTTCGTCGGGGGTCAGGCCCGGCTTCTCGTCGACGGCGATTCCGCGCTCGCGGAAGATTGCGGCGGCCCGGGGGTCCATCTTGTCGGCGATCAGGACTTTCACTTGTTCGGTCATTTTAAACCTCGTCATTCCCGCGAAAGCGGGAACCCAGTCCCGCTCGCGATTCAAAACTTTGCTGGGTCCCCGCTTTCGCGAGGATGACGGTCAGGCGCGGGATTCTTCCCACGCCCAGTCGAGCCACGGGCCGAGCGCCTCGATATCGGCGGTGTCGACCGTGGCGCCGCACCAGATCCTGAGGCCCGGCGGAGCATCGCGATATCCCGCGATGTCGTAAGCCGCGCCTTCCTTCTCGAGGAGGCCCGCGAAGCTCTTGATGAAGTCGGCGTCGGCGCCCGCGACCGTCAGGCACACGGAGGTCGTCGACCGGCTTGCCGGATCCGCCGCCAGATGCCCCAGCCAATCACGTTCCTGGACGATCCGGTCGAGCGCGGCGGCGTTGGCGTCGGATCGCTGCTGGAGCGCCCGCGCACCGCCGATCGACTTCGCCCATTCGAGCGACCAGATGGCGTCCTCGACGGCGAGCATCGACGGAGTGTTGATCGTCTCGCCCCTGAAAATGCCTTCGGTGAGCTTGCCCTTGGAGACCAGGCGGAACACCTTCGGGAGCGGGCGATCGGGCGTGTAGCTCTCGAGACGTTCGACTGCACGCGGCCCAAGGATCAGCACCCCGTGGGCGCCCTCGCCGCCGAGCACCTTCTGCCATGAGAAGGTCGCGACATCGATTTTGTCCCACGGCAGATGGTAAGCGAACACCGCGCTGGTGGCGTCGGCGAAGCTCAGCCCCTCGCGGTCGTCGGCGATCCAGTCGCCATCGGGCACCCGCACCCCGGAGGTCGTGCCGTTCCAGGTGAACAGCACGTCGTTCGACCAGTCGACTTGCGACAGATCAGGCAGTTGCCCGTAATCGGCGCGGAGGATCGTCGGATCGACCCTCAGCTGCTTCGCGGTGTCGGTGACCCAGCCCTCCCCGAAGCTTTCCCACGCGAGGGCGGTTACCGGACGCGCGCCGAGCATGGTCCACATCGCCATCTCGAACGCGCCGGTGTCGGAACCGGGAACGATGCCGATGCGGTGGGTGTCTGGCAGCTCGAGCAGCTCACGCATCAGGTCGATGCAATATTGCAGCCGCGATTTGCCGATCTTCGCGCGATGCGAGCGGCCGAGCGATTCGGTGGCGAGCTTGGAAGCGCTCCAGCCCGGCGGCTTCGCGCACGGACCGGACGAGAAGAACGGTCGCTTGGGACGGGTAACCGGCTTGGCCGCGCGCACGTCGGCGCCGGCCGTAACAACTTCAGTCATGTGACTCTCCTCGCAGAGAGCTCGCGCCGCGTTGGGACGGCGTGGCCCGGGGCCGCTTCTACGGTCGAATGTGGCCGTGACAAGGCAGCGCGAAAGATTCGCATCCGATTCTTTCAGCCGACCGATGCTGCATTGCACAACAGATTGATTTTGCTGGAATCTGCCGATTTTGAACGACTCACCGCAACGAGCGGACGGCTCATCCCGTGAGGAGGGGCCGAAGGTTGAATTTCTTTACCATCCCAAAGCAGGGTCGTTTCGTCAGCGTGCGGGGGGCAACCGCGCGATGGCTTCGGGGCTGGGGAGCTCCTTTTGGGACGAGTTCGGCGTCGCGTATCGTTCGCGGCTGCTGCTATTGTGGAGCGGGGATTTGATGACGCAAGTGTTGGCCGCGACGACTGGCCTGTTTCGCGATCGCGATCTCTTCATTCATGACGGCGCCAAGCTCCGCCGATTCCGCATTTCCGCGCCGCTCCAGGTGCTCTTTTTCCTGATGCTTCTCGCGCTGGTTGCGTGGGCGAGCTACGCCACTGCGCGGCTCGTCACCCGCCCCCACAGCGCCGTCGCCGTGACCAGCTTGCCCGCCGCCACCGAAGCGCGTGCGCGCATGATCGAGCAGCGGCAGGGCCTGATCGAGGCGGCACTTGCCGGTCAGAAGATCGATCCGTCGGCGCTTGCCGCCGCACTCAACAGCGGGCGGGTGGCCAATGACGGGCCGCTTGCGCGCGTGGAGCAGCAGCAGCTGGAGCAGGCCGCGCTCGTCGCGAAGGCGCTCGACACACGCTATCAGGTCACCACCGCCGAATTGAAGCGGCTCGGGATCAGCCCGGCACGGGTCGGCAGCAAGCAGGGCATCGGCGGCCCGTTCGAAAGCGCCGGAAACTCCACCTTCAAGTCATTGTTCGACAGCTGGAAGAAGCTCGACCAGCTGCAGGACGGTGTGATCGCGATCCCGTCGGACAAGCCGATCAGGGCGGCGGTCGTCTTCACCAGCGGCTTCGGTGTTCGTTCGGACCCGTTTGAGCGCGGCGCGGC
>JAICXF010000057.1 GCA_025981625.1 Sphingomonas sp.
CTTGTAAAGGCTGTCGCGGAGCTTCTCGAAGTCGTTGGCGTCGACCGGGAACAGGCCGCAGAAGACCACCGGCTGGACGAGCTTGAAGCCGGGGAGCGCCTGGGGCGCCGGCCGCCGGGCGTCGGTAATGGTGTCGCCGACGCGGGTCTCGGCGACTTCCTTGATCTGGGCGGTGATGAAGCCGATTTCGCCCGGGCCGAGCTCGGACAGCTGCTCGATCTTGGGGCGGAAGCAGCCGACGCGGTCGACCAGATGGGTGGTGCCGGCGGCCATGAACTTGACCTGCGCGCCCTTCCGCAGCGTGCCGTCGATCACCCGGACCAGGATGACGACGCCGAGGTAAGGGTCGTACCATGAGTCGACCAGCATCGCCTTCAAGGGGGCGTCGCCGTCACCCTTGGGCGGCGGGATCTTGTCGACGATGGCGTTGAGCACGTCTTCGATCCCGATGCCGGTCTTGGCGCTGGCGAGCACCGCGCCCGACGCGTCGAGGCCGATGATCTCCTCGATCTCCTGCCGCACCCCCTCCGGGTCCGCCGCCGGCAGGTCGATCTTGTTGATCACCGGCACGATCTCATGGTCATGTTCAATCGACTGATAGACGTTCGCCAGAGTTTGCGCCTCGACCCCTTGGGCGGCGTCGACGACGAGCAGCGCGCCTTCGCAAGCGGCGAGGCTGCGGCTCACCTCGTAGGCGAAATCGACGTGCCCGGGCGTGTCCATCAGGTTGAGCTCATAACCGTTCCACTCCAGCCGCACGGTCTGAGCCTTGATGGTGATCCCCCGCTCCCGCTCGATGTCCATGTTGTCGAGCACTTGCTGGTTGCCGCTCATCTCGCGCGCGGACAGCCCGCCGGTCGCCTGGATCAGCCGGTCGGCAAGCGTCGACTTGCCGTGATCGATGTGGGCGATGATGCTGAAGTTACGGATATGCGCGAGGTCGGTCATTGGACGGGGGCGCTAGCAGACCGCTCGTACAGAGGCCACGGCTTACGCCGCGGGGACTGCGTTCAGCTTAGGGCAGCTACTTCCGCGCCTTCCTCGCGGCATAGCGCGCATCCCTCGCCGCCTTCAGCTCGGCTTCACTCTTGGGCGCGTTGGCGGCGGCCCTGGCTGCGTCCTCCGCCGCTTTCGCTTCGGCGGCAGCCTTGCGTTCGACCTTCTTCGCCGCCGTCTTCTCGGCCGCGGCGGCGTTCCGGCGCTGCCCGGCGGCGGAGCGCTCGGCGGCTGCCTTCTGGTCGACCGGCGGCCGCGAGCGGTAGCGCTCGAGCGCCTTCTGCTTGGCCTCGGCGGCCTGCCCGGCGCGGTCCTGGAAAGAACTGTTGTAGGTCATGATCGAAATGTCTCCGGTTCGTCTCTGGACGAGCGCTATAACGGTCTCGAAGTGAATTCGTGACGTTGATCGTGTCGCTCGCAAGCTCGTGCACGGCAGTCCGAATTCGGCCGCCGCTTCGCGTGACTAGCGGCTTTAAGGACGCGTGAGGCGTTCACATACGTCAGGCAAGTCGCCCTTCCGACTCACTTAAATCCCTGTTAAATCGAACTCCCAATCGAAGGGGGCTTTCGATGACCAGATTTGCCTGTTTCGCCGGCGCCGCAGTGGCGCTTTTCTCCACCTCGGCCCTTGCCGACCCGAGCTCCGGACACAAGGACCAGGCCCGCGGCGAGGCGGAAATCCCGCAGTGCACCCACCGCATCGGCACGCTGGCCATCGTGCCGCCGGACAAGGAATGGTGGCGTGAGCTCAACCTCGGCAGCCCCGAGGCGATCATCAAGATCTTCGTCCAGCAGTCGGGCTGCTTCACCATGGTCAACCGCGACCGGGCGATGGGCAGCCGGGCGATGGAACGCGCGCTCGCCGACCAGGGCGAGCTTCAGCGCGGATCGAGCTATGGCAAGGGCCAGGTCAAGGCGGCCGATTACTTCCTTCAGCCGGATATCGTCAGCACCAACAAGAACAGCGGCGGCGGCGGCGCCGGGGCGGCAATCGGCGGGCTGCTCGGCCACTTCGGCGGCGGATGGGGTGCGGTCGGCTCGCTGGCCGGCAGCATCAACGTCAAGAAGGGCGAGGCCAACGTCACCTTATCCCTGGTCAACGGCCGGACCACCGAGGAGGAAGCGAATACCGAAGGCTATGCCCGCAAGAGCGACGTCAGCTGGGGCGGAAGCGGCGCCGCTGGATGGTGGGGCGGCTTCGCGGCCGCTGGCGCCTCGGGCTATCAGAATACCGAGATCGGGCAGGTGATCGTCCTCGCCTATCTCGACGCCTACAAGAAACTCGTCGCGCAGCTTGGCGGGCAGTCGCCGGTCGTCGAGGCGCCGCCACCGGCGGCCGCCCCGGTGCACCACCACCATTAAGTCCGGCGCGAGACAGGGACAGGCCGCACAATTGGGGCATCGCGGCCTGTCCCGAACACATTGGGGAGGCGATCGATGGAAACGGCGCTGACGTCCGGAACCGACACCAAGGCCGAATTCGCCCGGCGGAGAAAAAGCCGCAACGTCGCGACGCTCGGCCTCGCCGTGCTGCTGGTCGCGATGGTCCTGATGGAAAATGCAACGATGAGCCGGACGCTTGCGCTCTCGGTCCTCGCCGTGCTGATCGTGCTGATGCTCGCCGATTTCGTCTACATTTTCCGCATCTGGCGCTGCCCCGCCTGCGCCCGCTTCCTCGGCGCGCAAAGCACCGCCTTTGGCCCCGTCACGCAGCTGACGTCCTGCCCGAAGTGCAAGGCCGAGCTCGTCTGAGAGGCGGCGCGGCCGCTAGTCACTTCTTCGCTTTGGCATCCTCCGCCTCCATCGCGATCATGATCCTGGTAAGGCCCCACAGATCGTCGCCATTGCCCACGGTGGGTTTGTCGCCCTCGTGATGGCCCCAGGTTCCGCACAGGACAGCGAGTTCATGTTCGTCCGAACTGTCCGCCTCGACCTTGTCGAAGGGTTGAGTCGGCTCCTGTTCCTGCTCGAGCAACTTCTGCTTGGTATCGTAGACGGCGACGTGCCGATGTCGCGTCCCCTTGTTTGCGCAATCGGCTTCGACCAGCCATTGAACGAATCTCACTCCAGAGAAGGAGCCTTCTTTCTGCGGATCTGAAAAGACGATGGTGAACCATCCCCGGGGCGGTTTAGCCGCAGCGTTGATTCCCGCAATCGTGTAATATTCGCCTCTCTCGTCGGTGAAATCGAGCGCATGCCAGCTTGCCTTTCCGAGCCCCGGGGGCTTGGCCGCCGAGATGCTGCCGGGCGCCGCTGAAGCGCTCTTCGTCGACAATGTGCTCGCCACCGGGGACGCGGCCGCGCTCGCCGCCGAAGCGCAGGCGCTCAGCTTGGCGAGCACGTCGCCGAGCGTCTCCGCCTTCGACACCTGGTAACCGGGATGCGCGGGCGTTCGGTCGGGGTAATAGACCATGCAGTAGGACGCGGGATCATTGTCGCGGCAATGGCCGACGATCATCTGCTCGCCGTTGCAATGATAGATGGTGTTGAACTGCAGCGGCTCGCCGTTCTGCAGGCTCTGGGCGCACACCGGCGCCGCGACGAACAACATACCGGCGGCGACGCCGCTCCTCAGATGCTTCATTTCCCCCTGCCTTTCCGTTCGAACCGGCGCCCGGCGACTCTCCTTCACTTCAGTGCGCGATCTATAGCATCCATAGCCGGCAAAATCTGCCGCCCCCGATCCGCTGTCGACGCCCGAGCCGCCCACCCGTGCAGATGATGAAAGCCGCTGTCTCGCAATCGCACAGCCGCTACGGGCCGATTGTCCGCTCGCTACACCGGCGCTCATAAGACGCTTCATGAATTCGGCTGACGCGAAGGGGACGAAAATGCGCAAGTTCGGCAAGCGGCTCGATGGTCCCGGCGGTCGGCGCTGGATCCGTCGGCGCAAGGTCAGCATCGCCGGATGCGCCGTGTCGGTGCACGGCAGCCGCTCCGTCCTGGTCGAGGACCTGACACTCACGGGTGCGCGGCTGCTCGGGCGCGGGCTTCCCGCGGCGGGCACCCAGCTCGAGCTAAGGGTCGGAGAGCGCTCGCTATTCGGGGAGATTGCCTGGGCCGGCGTCGACCGGCGTGGCGTGCGGTTCGATTTCGGTCGGCCGATCCGCGCCAGCTAGCGAGCGCGCGGCCGTGCCCAAGCGGCGACCCGAAAGCCCAACTGGGTAGGCAATCGGATCGCCGCCGCCGTCAGAGGCACGGAGCAGCTACCCTATCGAAAGTTAAGGCGCAGCGAAAGGTCCACGCTTCGATGCTCGCGGACTTTCCCCACGGGAAAATACCCACAGCCGCGAATTTTCGAACAGCTGTAGGAACTTAGACGATAAACTGTCGGTTAACCCGCCTTCGCAGTGCTCAGGCTGTGAGCTGCGTTGCGCGGAGGGTTTTATGAAGTTGCGTCGGATCGTTGGAGCGGTTGTTTTCGGTATCAGCGCGGGTCCAGCGTTTGCCGGCACGGTGGATTGCACCAACTATCTCGGCTCGTTCACCACCTCGACCGGAACAACGGCGACGAGCTGCGCGGGCTTCTTCGACGGCAATGTGCTCGACAACAGCAGCACGACCCAGAACCCCGACGTCCAGACGCAGACCAGCGCGCTGGCCTCGCTCGGATTTACGTTCACCGATTTCAACGATTACACCAAGGTCGACCTCGCCAGCGATGCCACCGTGCTCAGTTTCGGCACGCCGCTCTACGGCGACACCATCATCGGCATTCACTTCGGCAACAGTTCGGCGGTCGGCAATTCGACCGGCTTTTTCGAGTTCAACTTCACCCAGCCGACGAGTTCCATCAACCTCGGGATTTCAGCCCCGTCCGACGCGGTCCTGTACACGACGGCATCCGCACCGGTGCCGGAGCCCGCGAGCTGGGCGCTAATGCTGATCGGCTTCGCGGGGATCGGCTTCGCGCTGCGCCGCACCCGCCGGCCAGCACGGCTGTTGCAAATCGCCTGAGTTCAAATTCGCTGCAGGATCTGTCGAAGCGTGGCCCGCATCCGGGCGAGCAGCTCCGCATCGGCCTCGCCCAGCACACCGCGCGCGTGGAGCGGCAAATGCTCCACCGGGTTGCCGTCCACCTCGAACACGTAATGGTTGAACACGGTGTTCCAGACTGCACGCTGTTCGGACGGCAGAGTCTTGATCGCGTAAAGCGCGTACATCAACGCATCGTACGCGTTCCCGGTGTCGGTCCTGCGGTCGTTCCACCAGTAATTGATGAACAGGTTGATGGGCTCGAGCGAATCGACCCCGTGCCACCAGTGGAACGGGAGGTAGATGGCGTCGCCGGGCTCCAGCGTCGCCGTCTGCGCCGCCTTCATCGCCTCCGTAAACCGAGGGTAGCGTGCAAGGTCGGGCTCGAGAGGGTCGACCATGCTGACCGGCGTCCCGGCCGGGGTCAGCTCGAACGGCCCGACGTAGAGGTTCCTCAGCTGGTCCGGCGGGAAGAGGATGAACCGGCGACGTCCGGCGACGACGACGCCGATATTCTCCATCAAATCATAGTGCGGCGCGACCCGGATCCGGTTCCCCATCCAAGCGCGAGGGACGGCGCCCGCGCCGGCAAGGTCGATCCGGTTTTCCTGCTCGAAGCCGGGGAACAGGCCGGGGACTTTTTCTGACTGAACAGCGGCGGCGTGCGGCGCGGGATTTGTCCGTTCCTTCAACAGCCAGTCGAAGAACGGATCGAGGCCTGAGGAAACGGGCTGGAAGTTCAGTGCCCTGAGATCGTCGCGATAGAAGAAGCGGCCTTGGATCTCCGGCGGTCCGACAATCGTGGCGACGGGACGCTCGATGGGAAATCGGCGGAGATAGGCGATCAGTTCTTCGTCCGATTGCCCCGCCGCGACAACGGCCGGCCACTGTGCCGCGAGACCGCGCATGACGGCCGGCTGGCCCGCCGGACGGATGGTGTCGCGGAACATCGCGAGGTCGACGTCGCGATATTCGGCGATCGGGCGAGCGTAAGCGAACTCCATCACCGATTCCCAAAGAGAGTGCCGGGGCTTGCGTCAAGCATCCGTTGGTCGAAAATGCGTGCGCGTCGCGCGACAGTCGTTGCGCGGCGGCCATTGGTCGTTAGGCTCGCCTAGCTGATCGAAATTTACCGGAGAAATCAAACTCATGCGCCATCTCGCCCGACTTGCCCTGCTGGCTTGCGCGACATCGCTCACCGCACCGGCACTCGCCGCGGCGCCCGCGCCGGCGCCCGCGCGCCCGGCGCCGCTGTCGAGCCTCGTTCGCCAGGTGGCGCTCCCCTACACCAAATTCCAGCTGCCGAATGGCCTGACCGTGCTGGTGCATGAGGATCACAAGGCGCCGGTCGTGGCGGTCAGCGTGTGGTACAATGTCGGGTCCAAGGACGAGCCCAAGGGCGAGACCGGGTTTGCCCACCTCTACGAGCATCTGATGTTCTACGGCTCGGACAATGTGCGGCAGCCGATCATGCCCTTCCTGGAGAAGATCGGCGCCACCGACTGGAATGGTTCGACCTGGTTCGACCGCACCAATTATTTCGAGACCGTGCCGAAGAGCGAGCTCGAGAAGGCGCTGTTCATGGAAAGCGACCGGATGGGCTATCTGCTCCCGGCGCTCGACCAGAAACGGCTCGACCTGCAGCGCGGCGTCGTCCAGAACGAGAAGCGGCAGCGTGACAACCAGCCCGAGGGGCTGGTCGAATATGCCGAGCTGGAGAACCTGTTCCCGGTCGGCCATCCCTATCATCACACGACGATCGGCTCGATGACCGATCTCGACCGGGCCAGCCTCGCCGACGTGAAGCGCTGGTTCATCGACAAATATGGTCCGAACAACGCCGTAGTCGCGCTGGCCGGCGACATCACCCCCGCCGAAGCGCGGACGCTGATGCAGAAATATTTCGGCGCGATCAAACGCGGGCCGGTCAACGTGCCTGCCTCGGCGAGCGTGCCGACGTTGTCGGGGCCACACCGGATCGTGATGAAGGACCGGATCGCGGCGACGGACGTCCAGTTCTACTGGGCGGTTCCCGGGATGCTGTCGCCGCAGAGCCCGGCGCTGGAGATCGGCGCCTCGATCCTCGGCGGCCTGAGCAGCTCGAGGTTCGACAAGATCCTGGTGCGCGGCGAGAAGATCGCGGTGTCCGCGAGCGCTGACGTTTCGTCGTTTCATCGCGTCGGGATGTTCGAGATCAGCGCGACGGTGAAACCCGGGATCGACCCGGCCTTGGTCGAGAAGCGCGTCAAGGAGGTCATCGCCGACTATCTCGCGCATGGTCCGACCGCCGACGAGGTGCGCCGGGCGGCGACCGTCGCCGCCGCAGGCGAGATCCGCGCCCTCGAGAAGACCGGCGAGACCGGCGGTCAGGCGGGCACCCTCGCTTCGGGACAGCTCTATGCGTCCGACCCGCAATATTATCGCAAGCAGCTCGCCGCCTTTGCCGCGCTGACGCCCGCGACGGTTCAGGCAACGATGAAGCGGTGGCTGAGCCGGCCGGTGCTCGAAATCATCGTCGAGCCCGGCGACCGGCCGCCGTACCAGGAAGCGGCACCCGTGAAGCAGGCGAGCACAGCCGACATCCCCGTGCCGTCCGTCAAGCGGACGATGCCCGGCGACGGGCCGCCCGAAACGCTGGTGTTTCCTGCCATCGAGCGGACGACGCTCAGCAACGGCCTCAGGGTGACCTACGCCCAGCGCAAGGCGGCGCCGCTGACGCATGTGGTGCTCAGCTTCAACGCCGGCATGGCCGCTGACAGCCCAGGCGCTCGCGGGCTGCAGAACATGACCATGTCGCTGCTCGACGAAGGCACGGCGACGCGCACATCGCAGCAGATCGCCGAGGACAAGGAGCGGCTCGGCGCCAACCTCGCGTCGTCGAGCGGGGTCGACCGAAGCACCGTCAGCCTGTCGGCGCTCACCGCCAACCTTGCGCCGTCGCTCGATCTCATGACCGACATCGTCGAGCATCCGGCATTTGCGGAGGGGGACATCGGACGCATCCGCAGTCAGCTGCTGACCTCGATCGCCCAGGCCAGGACGACTCCGAACAGCATGGCCGCGCGGGAGCTGCCGCTGCTGCTCTACGGACCGAACCACCCGTATGGCGGCACGCAGCTTGGCTCCGAGGCCGCGGTGAAGGGCTTCACGCGTGCCCAGATCGTCGGCTTCAAGGACCGCTGGCTGCGACCTGACAATGCCGAGCTATTCGTCGTCTCCGACCTGCCGCTGGCCGAGCTCAAGCCGCAGCTCGAAGCGGCCTTCGCAACCTGGAAGGCGCCGGCTGAGCCGCGCGGCACGAAGACCTTCACCGCACCGCAAGCGCGTCCGACGGCACCACGGATCGTACTGATCGACCGTCCCGGATCGCCACAGTCGGTGATCTATGGCGGCGAGCTGACGCCGGTCGATCCCAGGTCCGAGATCACGCCGTTCGACGCCGGCACGACGGTGCTCGGCGGAAGCGAGGCGTCGCGCATCAACCAGGACCTCCGTGAACAGAAGAGCTGGTCCTACGGTGCGTTCGGAATCGCCCAGATGATGGAAAATGCGGTGCCGTTCATTGTCGTCGCGCCGGTGCAGGCGGACCGGACCGGGGATTCGGTCGCCGAGCTCGTCCAGCAGCTCAAAGGCATCACGACCACCAATGGCGTCACGCGGCCTGAGCTCCAGCAGGCCGTCGCGACCCAGGTTGGCGCGCTACCGGGCGAGTTCGAAACTGGGTCTGCAGTGCTCGGCGCGATGATGGAAATGTCCATGTTCCATCGGCCGGACAACTATTACGAGCAGCTCCCCGCCAAGTATCGCGCATTGAACACGGCCGGCGTCGACCAGGCGCTGCGTGGGGCCATTGATCCCAATGCGTTCACGTTCGTGGTGGTCGGCGACGCCGCCAAGGTGCGGCCGCAGCTCGACAAGCTCGGAATCCCCGTCCAGGTCGTCGAGGCACCTTAAAGTCTAGGCGGTGATGCGCGTGACGTGGCCCATCTTGCGTCCGGGCCGCGCCTCTCCCTTGCCGTAGATGTGGACGTGAAGCCCGGGCTGACCGACCAGCTCGGGCCAGCGCTCGACATCGTCGCCGATCAGATTATCCATGACCGCGCCGCGGCCGGTAAGCGCGGTCGACCCCGGCGGCAGGTCGCAGATAGCGCGGATGTGCTGCTCGAACTGCGAGGTCACCGCACCTTCGATGGTCCAGTGGCCGCTGTTGTGCACCCGTGGCGCCATCTCATTGACCAGGGGGCCGTCGCTGGTGGCGAAGAACTCGACGGTGAGCACGCCGATATATCCCAGCGCGTCGGCAATGCTGCGCGCCGCTTCATGGGCTTCGTCGAGCTGACCGGCGATGAGCTCGCCGCATGGCACGGTCGATCGCCGGAGAATGCCCCCGCCATGCTCGTTGGCGGAAGAATCCCAGAAAACGTGCCGGCCGTCCGCCCATCGCGCGACGATGACGGAGAATTCGGCCGCGAAGTCGACCCGGGCTTCAGCGATCGCCGGTTTCTCGTTGATGGCGCTCCAAGCCTGGGCCAACTCCTGATCGGCGCGGATCCAGGCCTGGCCTTTCCCGTCATATCCGTACCGGCGAGTCTTGAGCAGGGTGGGTGCGCCGAAAGTCCCGACCGCGGCCTCGATGTCGGCGACCGTCGAGACGCTCCTCCACGGCGCCACTCGCGCCAGCTCGCCGATGAACTGTTTCTCGGCCGCTCGGTCCTGGGCGATGGCGAGCGGCTTGGTGCCTGGCCGCAGCTTGCCGCCGAGCACCGCCAGAGGCTCGACCGGAAGATTTTCGAACTCATAGGTGACCACGTCGACGGCGTCGCCGAAACGCCGCAGCGCCTCCGTATCGGTGAATGGCGCTCGGGTGAATCCGGCGGCGACATCAGCGGCCGGCGGGCACTCACTGGGGTCGAAGATGTGGCACTTGTAGCCGAGCTGGGCGGCCGCAAGCGCCAGCATGCGGCCGAGCTGCCCGCCGCCGATGATTCCGATGGTCGCTCCGGGCCCAATCATCGCCATTCGATCATTCCGGCGCGTCGGCCACCGATCCGGTCTGGGCTTCGCGCCATTGGTCGAGCCGTTGTCCCAGCGCCGAATCATCGCCGGCGAGGATGGCCGCGGCGAGCAGCGCGGCGTTGATCGCGCCGGGCTTGCCGATGGCCAGCGTTCCGACCGGCACTCCGGCCGGCATCTGGACGATCGACAGCAGGCTATCCATGCCGTTCAGCGCCTTGCTCTCGATCGGCACTCCGAGCAC
>JAICXF010000072.1 GCA_025981625.1 Sphingomonas sp.
AAACCCCGCTAGTCGCTGATCCGCAAGATCGGCGCGAACTCCTGGACTCAATCGGGGCGCTGAAGGGCAAGTTGAAGGCGCTTCTCGACAATGAGAATTACATGCGCCGGCATTTCGACGCGTTGCATGTGCAGCCTGATCGCAGCGACTTCGCAGCAGACGTCGAGGAGCAGGGCTGCTTCTGAGTATCCGGCGAGAGTTTTAGCGGTGTCCGCTGTCGACTCATTCCTGCCATTAGGTCGTTCTGTTACGGTGACGTAACCGCCCTGAGTCCGGCCGCATGCATTTCCACGTTCCCAAGCCACTGCACGGGTGGCGCGAATTCGCAGGCGAGGTCGGCATTATCGTGCTCGGCGTGCTCATCGCGCTTGGGGCGGAGCAAGCGATCGACACATTGCATGCGCAAAATGAGGTCAAGCAAACCCGCCAAGCGCTCGACGCCGAACTCGGCCATAACGTCGCGTCGCTGGATTACCGGCTTGGCATTCAGTCTTGCGCCCAGGAGCGGCTGAATGAGCTTCAGGAGATCATCGATCGCGAGAGACGCGGGGAACGAGTGCCCCTCAAACACGATTTCTCGCCGCCGATCTTCATCGCCCTGCGGTCCGCGATCTGGGATGCCGCGAGCGGCGACGCCAAGTCGCGCATGCCGCTGAAGGTGAAGCTGCAATATGCAATGCTCTACGACATTTTTCACAATTACGAAAAGTTGGTAGCGGCGGACGGCGGCAACTGGAACGCGCTCGCGGACCTCGACTTCGACCGCGGACTGACCCCCGAGGAAACTCGCAACGCGATGATTGCGATAAAGCATCTGCGACGCCGCGACGCCCTCCTCCCTGGATATGCTTCCCTTTTGCAACTCTATGCCAGCCCTCTCCACGTTCGCCCGGTCGATGATCTTGACGAGGGTACGAACAGGGTGATGCATGAGGACCGTGCCAAATTCTGCTCACCCCTGATCTAGAGCATTTTGCTTCTTTTCTCGCTCTTTTTCTGATCTTCAGATCGAAGCGCGTTAAGGAAGTCTGACACAGCCGGCAGATCGCCCGCGCTCACCATAGACCATCGCAATTTTATTCGCCCGAGCGGGCAATCGCAGGTCCGTGTCAAAATAAGTTTCAATATCCGACTGGCGAGTTCCGGGCGGAAAGCGAAGTCGCAATGTGTTCCAAGAGCCCGCCTTAGCTTCGCAGTCGGTACGCCAACCGCGGGGTGCAGCATATGCCTTAATGTCATGGATCTGCTTCGAAGTACCAGCGAGCTCAACGAACGCCGGGTCGACTAAGCGACCGTTCCGATAAGGACCGTTAGCCGCTCCTGACTTCAGCACGAGAGGAGGCACCTCGTTGACGCGGACAAGAGTTGGCTGAGGGTAGGCAGCAGATGCCGAAACGGACGCTAAAGCACCAATGACGAGACGACACCTGACCATTGGATACTCCACAGGAGGGGGATCACAGGCTTGCACACCTTCCGTCTCCTTTCCAGCCATGCCTGCCATTAGCTCACCAAGCGCCCCGTTCGACGGCATGCACGACCTGTTCGACAGTAATTGGAACTAGAGCTCTGCGTCGTGCGGAACCGAACGGGCTGAACAAGGTGGGTTCGGGTCGGAAGTAGTGCCGCCAAGCTTTGTCTAGCGCGGATAAGTCGGTGCCGAAGTGTCTCCGCAGGTCTTCAAAGAACTCTGATGCATCATCTCCGTCTAGTCCGAGGCTGGCGACGAGTTCGGAGGATTCTTTAATGTTGGATGTCGGCAAGCCGGTCTTCCGGCTGAGCACGCGAACAACGTGTTTTCTAATGTTCTCTGACATGCCGCGCGTATGACACATGGCGGTACTCTCGGCAGCAAAACTGGTGAAGGCGGCTTCCACCAATTCCTGCCGTTAGCTGAAGCCAACCGTCAAACCCTCGGGGTTAGCGCCTGATCGCGCATGCCGCGCCACACGCGGAGCGCCTGTACGGTTTCGAAAGCATCGTGGACTCGCAGGATCTGGACGCCTTGTTCGACGGCCTTCAGCGCGAACGCAACGCTTCCGCCGATGCGCTTGTCGGTCGGGGCCTCGCCTGAGAGGGCACCGATGGTGCGCTTGCGGCTGGCTCCGATGACCAGCGGGCAACGGAGCGAATGGAATAGCGCCAGGCCGTTCATCAGCTCGAGATTGTGGGCAACATTCTTGCCGAATCCGAAGCCGGGATCGATCAGGATGCGCTCGCGCGGGAGCCCCGCCTCGACCACGGCCGCGATGCGCTCCTCGAGCCACAGATAGACCTCGACCAGCACGTCGTCGTACCGCGGGTCGTCCTGCATCACCTCGGGCGCGCCGCGGTGGTGCATCAGGACGACGGGGACGTTCAGCGACGCTGCGACCTCGGGTGAGCGGGCATCGTACGTAAGGGCAGACACGTCGTTGATCATCCGTGCGCCCGCGGCGATGGCAGCCGTCATTACATCCGCCTTGCGCGTGTCGACCGAGACCGCGGCACCCCCGCCGGCGAGTTGGCGGATGACCGGCTCGATGCGCGAAATCTCGTCGCCTTCCCAGATCGATCGGGCGCCCGGGCGCGTGGATTCGCCGCCCACGTCGACGATCGCGGCTCCTTCGGCCGCCATGTGCGCGCCGGCTTCCGCTGCCGAAGCCGCGTCCGGAAACTGCCCGCCATCGGAAAAGCTGTCCGGAGTGGCGTTGACGATGCCCATGACTTGCGGCTCGTCGAGGCGGACGGTCCTCTCGCCCAACTGCAGCGCCGGACGCGAGGCGGTGAGCGCCTGCCATTGGGCAGCCAAGTCATCGTCGAAGCGGTTTTCAATGCCTTGGACGGACAGCAATTCGGTTCCTGTGCGAGCATGCCCTTCGACACGGATCAGCTCGACGGCGGCGAACCAGTTCAGCCCGCCCGCAAGCCGCGCGACCTTTCCGTCGTGACCGAATGGCGAATCGACGAAAGCGGTCGGGCGGATGAGGGTGCGGGTCATTCAACCGTCATTGCGAGGAGCGGCGCGCGCAGGCAAGCCGGGGGCTTGCCGAGCACGTCGCTGCGACGAAGCAATCCACCTCCCGGCGCCCTGGATTGCTTCGCTACGCTCGCAATGACGCCAAGTGCTGCTGCCGCAGGTCGTCGAGTGGCTGCAGCGCCCCGCCCTGCTCAACATGCCAGAATGTCCAGCCGTTGCACGACGGCGCACCCTGCAGTGCCGCACCGACCTTGTGGATTGAGCCGGAATGAACATCGCAGGCGACTGAACCGTCTGCACGTACCGAGGCCGTCCAGCGACGCTTCGCATCCAGGAGGGCGGTACCCGCGGGGACAAGTCCGCTCTCGACCAGCACGCCGAACGCAACACGCGGTGCCGAGCGATTCTCGGTCATCACCGTCATCGCGCTCTCATCGAGCGGCAGGGTCGAATCGATCCGCTCGCGAGCAACCTTTACATAGGCGGTCTCGCGCTCGATCCCGATCCACTGCCGGCCAAGCCGCCGCGCGACCGCGCCGGTGGTGCCGGTGCCGAAGAACGGATCGAGCACCACGTCGCCGGGCTTCGTGCACGCGAGCAGGATGCGGTAAAGCAATGCCTCGGGCTTTTGCGTGGGATGGGCCTTCGAGCCGTCCGCGCCCTTCACCCGCTCTCCGCCGGCGCAAATCGGCATTAGCCAGTCGGAGCGCATCTGAAGATCGTCGTTCAACGCCTTCATCGCGCGGTAATTAAACGTGTAACGCGCCTTTTCGTCCTTGGCGCACCACAGCAGGGTTTCATGGGCGTTGGTGAAGCGCGTGCCCCGGAAGTTCGGCATCGGGTTGGTCTTGCGCCACACGATGTCGTTGAGGATCCAGAAGTCCGCGTCCTGGAGCAGCGCGCCGACGCGGTAGATGTTGTGATAGCTGCCGATCACCCAGATCGTGCCGTCGTCCTTCAGGATGCGCCGCGCCTGATCGAGCCATTCGCGGGTGAAATTGTCGTAAGTCGTCAGGCTCTCGAATTTGTCCCATTCGTCGTCGACGGCATCGACCCGGCCGCCCTCCGGCCGGAACAGGTCGCCGCCGAGCTGGAGATTATAGGGCGGGTCGGCGAAGATCATATCGACGGACTTGTCCGGAAGCCGCGCCATCTCGGCGATGCAGTCGCCCTGGACGATAGTGTCGAGCGGCAACTCGTGCTTCGCGGCCTTCGCACCGGTGGCCGGGCGAAAGGATGTCGGCTGCTCCGCGATGCGGGCGATCAGGTTCATGGACTTGGCTGCCCCTCCGTTACGGGGGCGGAAGGTGAGTCAGCGCGGACTTGCGGTCAAGCGAACAAGGGTTAACGCCCCGCTTCGGGACGCGATTGCTCAGGCGGCAGGCCGGGCCTGCTCCACAACATATTGAGTTAGGTCGGGCAGTACAGACTCAACTTGTGGTGGGTGTGACTCGAAAGACTCGCTCTCGACGATTTCAAGGACGAGCGATGGCTGCGCGTCTTTTTCGATCGCCGCCCGTACCTTGGGGAAGCTCCGGCGGTGAAGCGGCGTCGGCCCGAGCGCATGCAAGGCGCGCCAATGCTCGGGCGTGCCGTATCCGCGATTGGTCTCCCACCCGTAGCCGGGATATTCGCGCGCATGGTCGGCCATAATCCGGTCGCGGGTGACCTTGGCGATGATCGAGGCGGCGCCGATCGAGCGGCACTTCGCGTCTCCATCGACGATTGCCTTCGACGGCCGTTCCCACTTCGGGCAGGCGTTGCCATCGACCAGCACCCAGGCGGGCTCCAGCCCCAGCGCCTCGACGGCGCGCGTCATGGCCAGCATTCGGGCCCAGTAGATGTTGATCTGATCGATTTCCTCCACGGAGGCGATTCCCACGCCCCAGGCTGAGCATTTGACCAGCTTGGCGTAAATCGCCTCGCGCTTCTCGATGGGAAGGTTCTTGCTGTCGTCGATCCCGCGCGGGAATTTGTCGCGATCGAGGATGCAGGCGCCGGCGACCACGGGACCGGCAAGCGGCGCGCAGCCAGCTTCGTCCACTCCGGCGAGCGGCTGGGGAAATTCGAGTTCGAGCTTGAACGAGCAACGGCGCGGCATGAGTCGCCTTATTCGTTATTCCCGCGAAAGCGGGAACCCGGTTTCTCGTTCTCGGCTGGATCCCCGGTTTCGCGGGGATGACGAAATGTGTGGATTACTCCGCCATCCGCCACGGCGGGAAACGGCGGTGCTCGCCCGCTTTGTAGAAGAAAATGATGTTGCCGTCGGGATCGCGGAGGCGGGCCTCGCGCCACATCCACGGCTGGTTCCTCGGGCCATGCTCAAAACTGATTCCGCTTCGGGCCAGCGCCTCGACGCGCTCGTCGAGGTCGTCGCACTCGAGATAGATCGCGGTCGTGGCGATGATCTTCTCGTCGGGGTCGATCTGGACCGAGAAGGTCACGCCGCCGGCAGTCTCGAAGCGGGCATAGCCGTTCTCGGGGCTGTCGATGATCTGCTGAAGCCCAAGCCGACGATAGAAGTCGACCGAGCGTTCGTAATCGGTACCGGTGACGGTCACCTGATTGAGCCGGGGACCGGCGCCGACGTCGAGCCGGACCCGTCCCTGGCCGAGCGGCCCGGATCCCTGGCCAAGCTCGGGTGCATCGAAGAGCGAAACGCGCACGAACTCCCGCGCCCGCGCCACCGCGTCGGTAAGATTTGCCCCGCCTGCCAAAAACAGCGCGATGGCGCTGGCGAGCGTGCAGCCGGTGCCGTGAGTGCTGGTGGTGTCGATCCGCTGGCCCTGCCAGCTCGTCATGTTGTCGGTTTCGATCAGCGCGTCGGCGAGCGCGTCGCCTTCCTCGTGGCCGCCCTTGATCAGCACCGCGCAGCCGTGCTTCCCGACCAGGTGAAGCGCGGCGGACACCGGGTCTTCCTCCGCCGTCAGCCGCTTAAGCTCCGGCAGATTGGGCGTGGTGATTGTCGCCACATCCATCAGCCGGCCGAATGCGGCGATCGTGGCCTCATCGGCCAGTTGCGCGCCGCTCGTCGCGACCATCACCGGATCGAACACGATCGGGAGGTTGGGCAGATCGGCGCGCAGGCGTTCCAGCCGGCCAGCGACCTGTTCGGCAGCGAATGCTCCCCCGATCATGCCGATCTTCACGGCGTCGACTCCGATATCGCCGAGAACCGATGCGATTTGCGCCAGAATGATCTCGGTCGGGACCGGGTGCACCGCACTGACGCCGACCGTGTTTTGGGCCGTGACGCACGTCACTGCCGTCATCGCATGCCCACCGAGCATGGTGATTGTCTTGATGTCGGCCTGAATCCCGGCGCCCCCGCCCGAGTCCGAGCCGGCGATGATCAGAATCCGGGCCGTCGGCGTCACTCTATTCGCCTTCCCCTGTCCCGGGGCGAAGTTCTCCATGTGCACGCACGATCCCTACGGCAGCAAATGCCAACAAAGGGTTCACGCCGCCGCGGTCCGGACGGCGTCGCAGATATCGTCGACCACTTTCTCGACGAGCGCCGGATCGTCGCCCTCGGCCATCACCCGGATCAGCGGCTCGGTGCCGGACTTGCGGATGACGAGCCGGCCGCGTCCCTCTAGCTCGGCCTCGGCGGCGGCAATTCGCTTCTGCACGCTGTCGGCCTCGAGCGGCTCGGCGCCACCGTTGAAGCGGACGTTCTTGAGCAGCTGCGGCAGCGGCTCGAACACGCGAAGCAGCTCGCTCGCGGGCCTGTCCGCCTCGACCAGTGCAGCCAGAACCTGAAGCCCGGCCACCAAGCCGTCGCCGGTCGTTGCATGGTCGGACAGGATGATGTGACCCGATTGCTCGCCGCCGACGTTGCAGCCGCTCCTGCGCATCTCCTCGAGCACATAGCGGTCGCCGACCTTGGTTCGAAGGAGCTTGAGACCCGCTTCATCGAGCTTCCGCTCGAGACCGAGGTTGGACATGACGGTCGCCACGACCGCATCTCCCTTGAGCTCGCCGCGCCTTTGCAGTCCCAGCCCGATCAGCGCCATCAGCTGGTCGCCGTCGATGATGTGCCCCTGCTCGTCGACGACGATCAGCCGGTCCGCGTCGCCGTCGAGCGCGACCCCGATGTCCGCGCCGCTGGCGACAACCGTTTCCTGAAGCAGCTGCGGCTTGGTCGAGCCACAATCCTCGTTGATGTTGAGGCCGTTGGGCGTGACTCCGATCGGCACGACCTCCGCGCCGAGCTCCCACAGCGCTTCCGGAGCGACGTGATAGGCGGCGCCGTTGGCGCAATCGATCACCACTTTCAGCCCGTCGAGCCGCAGATGCTCGGGAAAGGTCGACTTGGCGAAATGGATGTAGCGTCCGCGCGCATCGTCGATGCGGCGGGCGCGGCCGATCAGCTCGGACTTGGCAAGCCTCGGCTCCTTCTCCAGCCGACGCTCGATCGCCCGTTCGTCGTCGTCGCTGAGCTTGTAGCCATCCGGGCCGAACAGCTTGATCCCGTTGTCATCGAAAGGATTGTGCGACGCCGATATCATGACGCCGAGGTCGGCACGCATCGAGCGCGCCAGCATGCCCACCGCGGGCGTGGGAATTGGGCCGGTCAGGAGCACGTCCATCCCGACCGACGTGAAACCTGCGACGAGCGCCGTTTCGATCATATAGCCGGACAGGCGGGTATCCTTCCCG
>JAICXF010000002.1 GCA_025981625.1 Sphingomonas sp.
CGCGTCGAAATGCCGGCGCATGTAATTCTCATTGTCGAGAAGCGCCTTCAACTTGCCCTTCAGCGCCCCGATTGAGTCCAGGAGTTCGCGCCGATCTTGCGGATCAGCGACTAGCGGGGTTTCCGTATCGACCTTCTCCTTGAGGTCGATGGCATCGCTGATGTCCTTTTGGCGATGCGCAATCCCGTCGTATAATGTTGCCAACGCTAGCTGCTCGTCGAGCGGGAAGTGGTCGAGAGTTTGGCTGCCATTCGCCAACGTCCAGTTTGCAGAGTGCATCAAGAAGAGATTGGACGTTGCTCCGAGTGCTTCGTGGGCCGGCTCGCTCACTTTCGCGCCCTCGCGTGCCCAAGCGTTCAAGCTGTCGAGTTGGCGCACTGCGCAGTGACCATCCCGCACGTCGAACTCCCAACGCGCGCGGTCATTTCCCAGTTCGCTCATCAGCGCCTTCCGCACCGCCGCCACCTTACGGTGCCACTGCCAATCATCAACGACCTGCTGCGCGCCCAGCGCGATCAACACGCCGATGACAATGATCCCCACCTCGCCTGCGAATTCGCGCCACCCGTGCAGTGGCTTGGGAACGTGCAAATGCATGCGGCCGGACTCCGAGCGGTTACGTCACCGTAACAGAAGGACCTAATGGCAGGAACGGGTCGACAGCGGACGTGAGGCAGCAGCGGCGCTTAGGCGGCCGTGTCGATCCCGAGCTCGCCGAGCTTTCGGTAAAGGGTGGACCGGCCGATTCCGAGCCGTCGTGCCACCTCCGTCATTCGCCCGCGATAATGGCCGATCGCGAGGCGGATGATGTCGGCCTCGATATCCTCCAGCGGGCGCAGATGCCCGTCGGCGCTGTAGAGGGTGACGCCGGGGCTGCCGGCCAGGACCTGCTCGCTTCGGGCTTCGCTGATGCTCGGCGTGAAGTCGGTCTGTCGCGCGGTGTAGCGCGACTGGACCGCGATGTGCGGGAAATCCTGGGCGGTGAGCGAGCTGTCCTGGCACTGCAGCGCGGCGCGGAACAGCACGCCGGCGAGCTGGCGGACGTTGCCCGGCCAGCCGTAGCGCATCAGTACCGCGAGCGCGTCGTTGCCGATCGACAGCGGGCGCATTCCGGTCTGCTCGGCGAGACGCTGGAGCAGATGACGGGCGAGGTTGGGAATGTCGCCGCTACGCTCACGGAGCGGCGGCAGGACCACCGTCGTCGCGCTGATCCGCTCGGCGAGGCCGGTGAGAAAATCGTCGGGAAGCGGGCGACTGGTGGTCGCAAGCACCCGAACGTCGATCGAATAGCTGCCATTGAGCCCCACCGGCCGAACCTCGCCCGTGGCAAGCACGCGGTCGAGCAGCTCCTGCGTGGTCTCCGGCAGGACGCCAATCTCGTCGAGGATCAAGGTGCCGCCGTCGGCCAGCACCATCTTGCCGGTCTTCGACGTGAACGCGCCGGGAAAGGCGCCCTTCTCGTGACCGAACAGCTCGCTGTCGATGATGTTCGCCGCGACCGCCTTGCAGTCGAGTTCGAGCAGCGGCCCCTTGGCGCGCAGGCTGGCGCTGTGAATCGCCCGGGCGACCGTCTCCTTGCCGGTGCCCGGCTCACCGATGATCAACACGGGAAGCCGGTTGCGGGCTGACTTGGCGGCAACCGCGAGCGCGGCGCGGAACTCGGGCGCGGCCCCGACCAGCTGCTCGAGCGCCAGCGGGGGCGCCAGTTTTTCCGAGACGGGGGCAAGTTCGCCCGCCGCGCGTCGACGGTCGGCATTGGCCGCGAGCGCCTCCAGCAGCCGCTCCGGAGCAACCGGTCGGACCAGGAAATCGGAGGCCCCGGCGCGCATCGCCTGAACGGCAACAGAGACGGTGTCCGCGTGCGAAAGGACAATGACGGGCAGGTTCGGCCGCTCGGAGCGCAGTCCGGCGATGAGGGCCGGTCCGCGGTCCTCGTCCCATGTGCCGAGCAGGACCGCCAGGACTTCGCGTCCATGCGGCCCCTGCAGAAGGGCGAGCGCCATCTCCTCGTCGGCGGCGCCGACGACGCTCCAGCCCGCCCGCCCGGCGGTCGCCGAGATCAGGCGGCGCTCCTCGGCGCTCGAATCGAGCAGCATCAGCGAACGTGTCGGTTCCTCGCGCATGGCTGCTGCTATGCCCCGCCGGGAGTAAAGGTCGCCTTAACCCGTCGATGCCTGAGGTTCAGGGGGCTTGGGGAGCGGCGGAGGCCTTGTTATGGACGGCTCCGCGCAACCACATTCGAGAGGAAAGACATGGCCGAGGAAGAGCCGATCCTGATCCGCCCGCCGACGCAGGACGTCGCCATGCACGTCAAGGACTACATGCGCTTCACGCATATGCTGAAGTGGGGCGCTCTCGCGTGCCTGATCATCGGCCTGATCGTCCTCCTGATCCTCGGCAATTGATGAAGATCGCGGTCCTCAAGGAGGCCGCCGGCGAGGCGCGCTGCGCCGCCATTCCCGAGACCGTGAAGAAGTTCACTGCGCTCGGTGCCGAGGTCGCCATTGAAACGGGCGCCGGCGCCGGCGCGTCGATCGGCGATTCCGAGTTCGAGGGCGCGGGCGCGACGATCGGATCGCGCGCCGATGTGCTGAGGGGGGCGGGGATAATCCTGACGATCAACGGAGCAGACGCCGCGACCCTGGCCGGCGCCGAGACCGGAGCGCTGCTCGTCGGGGCGCTGGATCCGCTTCGCTGCGGCGATGCGGTTCAGGCATATGCCGCCGGCGGCCTCGAAGCGCTGGCGATGGAATGGATGCCGCGGATCACGCGCGCCCAGTCGATGGACATTCTGTCGTCCCAGTCGAACCTTGCCGGCTACAAGGCCGTCGTCGACGCGGCCGCGGCATATGGCCGTGCTTTCCCGATGATGATGACGGCGGCGGGCACGATTAGCCCGGCCAAGGTGTTCGTCATGGGTGTGGGGGTCGCGGGCCTGCAGGCAATCGCCACGGCCAGGCGGCTTGGCGCGCAGGTCAGCGCGACCGATGTCCGCTCGGCGACCAGGGAACAAATCCAGTCGCTCGGTGCAAAGCCCATCTTCGTCGAGAATGTCGCCGGCATCGAAGGCGAGGGGAGCGGCGGCTATGCGACGGAAATGTCGCCCGAATATCAGAAGGCGCAAGCGGAACTGGTTTCCAGCCATATCGCCAAGCAGGACATCGTCATCACGACCGCGCTGATCCCCGGCCGGCCGGCGCCGCGCCTGATCAGCGATGCGCAGCTTGCCTCGATGCGCGCCGGCAGCGTGATCGTCGATCTCGCCGCCGATGCCGGCGGGAACGTCGAGGGAACCGTCAGCGGCGAGCACGTGCAAAAGCATGGCGTCACGATCATCGGCGCCACCAACCTGGCGCGCAGCCTCGCCGCGGATTCATCGGCGCTGTTCGCCCGTAATCTCTACAATTTCCTGTCGGCATTCTGGGACAAGGAGCAGGGCCGGCCGGTGCTCCCCGACGACGACGAGATCGTCAAAGCGATCCGCCTGACCCAAGGGGGCAAAGTCGTGAACGAGCGGCTCGCAGCCGCCTGACGCGAGTGCCCAACGCCGACATCCTGATCATCGGTGGCGGGATCGCGGGGCTTTCCGCGGCCGCGGCGCTGTCGAACCATGCGCGGGTGACGGTCCTCGAGGCGGAGGAGCAAATCGGCTTCCACTCGTCCGGGCGAAGCGCGACCATGCTTCATTATGCGCTCGGCGACCGGCTGATTCGCGCGCTGACCCTCGCCAGCCGGCCTTTCTTCGACCATCCGCCGGACGGCTTCGGCGAGGTTCCGCTGGGCGTGAAGATGGCGGTGCTGATCCACGCCCGCGAAGACGAGCGGGGAGCGCTCGAAGCCCTCGAGTCGCAGCTATCCTCGTTCGCCGTGCTCGAGCGGCTTGACGCTACCGGCGTGCACGACCTTTGTCCGCTCCTGCGGGATGACGCGCGCTACGGTATCGCC
Source organism: Sphingomonas sp. (assembly GCA_025981625.1). The sequence continues at coordinate 3,946 of JAICXF010000002.1, forward strand.
GACCTCAACGGCATCCACCTCGATCCCCATGCCATGCTCCAGGCCAATCTTCGCGCGGTGCGCCGGCGCGGTGGTGAGCTTCACACCGGCGCGCGCGTGGCCTCGATCACTCGCGACGCCAGCGTCTGGACTGTGGCGACCGATGCCCGCGACAAGTTCACCGCGCCGATCGTCGTCAATGCCGCCGGCGCCTGGGCGGATCGGGTGGCGCAGCTTGCCTGCGTTCGGCCGCTCGGACTCGAGCCCAAACGGCGGACCATCATCACGTTCGATGCGCCGCCGGGCACGCGGGTCGACGGTCTCCCATTCGCCAAAACCGTCGGCGACGAGCTTTACTTCGCGCCGGAGAGCGGCCGCCTGTTCGCCTCGCCGATGGACGAGGTCCCGAGCGACCCGGTGGATGCGCAGCCCGACGAATATGAAGTCGCGCTGGCGGCCCACCGCATGCAGGAGCGGACTATCGTCCAGGTCGACCGGATCCATAGCCGATGGGCGGGCCTTCGGACGTTCACGCCGGATCGCCATCCTGCCGTGGGATTTGCGCCCGACGCCGAAGGATTCTTTTGGCTCGCCGGGCAGGGCGGGGCGGGTCTCCAGACATCGCCCGCAATGGCTGCGATCACCGCCTCGCTGATTGCCGGCGAGCCCTGGCCTGTCGCCGAGGTTTCAGCGGAACAGCTAGACCCGCGCCGTTTCCTCCCGCAGTCCGCATAGGTCGAACCAACGCGGCCGTTCGGACAATCACCTTGAGGCGATTACCTTTCGGGGAGGCGCAATGCTGACTGGGACCTTCTGCCCTTCGCTTTAGAGGGTGGCTTGACGGACCTTCAGGACCCGCGATTAGCGGGGAGGATGCGGATCATCATTGGCGATGCGCGCCATTGCAGTGACTTCCGGCCGACGGCTGCCGGATGTTGAAGACTGACAGCACGACCAGCTTGCTGGTTCGTGGCAGCGTGGCGTCGCTTTCGACGCGCGTGGTGGGCGTTGGCCTCAGCTATGTTTCAGCGGTCATTTTATCACGGACGCTCGGCGTGAACGGATACGGGCTCTATTCCATCGCACTCGCGTGGGCCTTGATCCTCGTCCTGCCGTCGCGGGCCGGCCTCGACTTCGCCGCGCTGCGCTTCGGCGCAATCTATTTGGACCAGGGGAATGCGTCGCGATTGCGCGCCCTTATCCGCTTCAGCGGCTTCGCCGTCTTTGGGCTTTCCGTGATCATGGGGATGGCTGTCTACGCGCTCACGGCGGCAGGCCTAACGAGGGCTGCCCCCGCGCTGGCGCCGGGAATGGCGCTGGTCATCCTGCCGGTTGCAATGCTTGGACTGGTCGCCGCCTTCCTGCGCAACGCGCGTCGCATCGTCGCATCGCAGTTCTACGAACAGATCCTCCGGCCGGGGCTGCTCATCCTTGGCCTGGGCGCGGCGCTGGTGGCCGGCGTTCGGCTGTCACCGGCCAACGCGATGATCCTCACCGGCGCAAGTGCCATCGGGGCGATGGTTTTCGGATGCGTCCACGCGATTCGAGCGACAGGCGCGGGCGGCGGCAGGGGCGATTACGCGCCGTGGCGCGAGTGGGTGGCGCTCAGCATGCCCATGTTCCTGACAGCGATCGTCCAGGAAATACTCAATCAGCTCGACATCATCATGTTGGGCTATCTGGATCGACCCGAGGCCGCCGGCCTCTATTCGGCGGCGTGGCGGCTTGCGTCGCTGGTGACGTTCGGGCTCGTGGCGCTTGGAACAGTCAACGGGCCGCTCATCGCCGCCGCTCATGCCAGGGGCGATTCCGGGGAGCTCGCGCGCATCGCGCGGACATCCGCGCGGCTGGGCTTCGCGACCAGCCTCCTGCTGACCGCCGTGCTGGTCGTGTTCGGGAGGACGGTGCTTCAGCTGTTCGGAGCGGACTTCGCCCGCGCCTATCCGGCGATGCTGGTCCTGCTCGTCGGCGGGTTGACGAACGCATTCACGGGCGCGGTCGCCTACCTGCTAACGATGACCGGCCGGCAAGTGCAGGCGCTCGGCATCTTCATGGTCGCGCTTGCGGTGAGCTTCTCGCTCAACTTCTTGCTGATCCCCCGCCTGTCGATCGTCGGCGCCGCGATCGCATCATCGGGAGCGACGATGACCTGGAACATCGCCATGCTGCTGCTGGTGCGGCGGCGCCTTGGCATCGACGCATCGGCGCTTGCTCGGCCGCCCTCGCCGGGCACGCCACTTGCCGGGCGCTAGAAGAAGGCCGAACCTGATCTCATGTGCGGCATAGCGGGAGTCGTCGGCGATCCGAAGATCAGCGCTCGAGTCATCGGCCGCATGGCGCGGTCGCTCGCCCATCGCGGACCCGACGATGAAGGGGTGTGGCTGGATTCGGAAGCGGGCGTTGGTCTCGGTCACCGGCGCCTCGCGATCGTCGACTTGTCGGCGGCTGGCCACCAGCCGATGCATTCGCCGTCCGGACGCTTCGTCATCAGCTTCAACGGCGAGATCTATAATCACCCCCAATTGCGCGCCGAACTGATCGCCGAAGGGTACGCGGTCGAGTGGCGCGGCCATTCGGACACCGAGACTTTGCTCGCCGGTTTCGACCGCTGGGGTATCAAGGGGACGCTGCAGCGGGCGGCGGGCATGTTCGCGTTCGGCGTCTGGGATCGGCAGGAGCGCAGGCTGACGCTCGCCCGGGACCGGCTGGGCGAGAAGCCGCTGTATTACGGACGGGTCAACGGTTCCTCAGGCCCGTTCCTGTTCGCTTCCGAGCTCAAGGCAATGCGGGAACATCCCGGCTTCGATCCGGAAATCGACCGCGAGGCGCTGGCGCTGATGTTGCGCTATCTCGCCGTGCCCGCGCCGCTTTCGATCTACCGCGGCATTTCAAAGCTGCGCGCGGGCTGCATGCTGACACTCGCTTCGAGCGCCGCCGATCCGGTGATCGAGGAATATTGGTCCGGAGCTGAGGTCGCACGAAGTGGGGGCGCCGATCCGCTCCGCCTCCACGATCGGGCGACGGTTGACGGGCTGGAGCGGGTGCTCGAGCGCGCCGTTGGACGGCAGATGATGGCCGACGTCCCGCTCGGCGCGTTTCTCTCGGGCGGGGTGGATTCCTCGGCTGTCGTCGCCCTGATGCAGAAGCAGTCGAGCCGTCCGGTCAAGACCTTCACCATCGGCTTCCACGAGGATGGCTATAACGAGGCGGTTCACGCCAAGGCCGTCGCTCGGCACCTCGGCACCGATCATACCGAATTGTACGTCAATCCGGCGCAGGCGATGGACGTGATCCCGAAGCTCCCGGCGATGTATGACGAGCCCTTCGCGGATTCGTCGCAGATCCCGACCTACCTGATTTCGGCCCTGGCGAGAGAGCAGGTGACCGTCGCGGTATCGGGCGACGGCGGCGACGAGCTCTTCGGGGGCTACAACCGCTACGTGCTGACCGCCGCGTTCTGGAAGAAGATCGCGCGGGTTCCTCTTCCGCTTCGGTCGGCAGCGGCGCGGGTCCTGAAGTCGGTGCCGGCGCCGGCGTGGGATCGGTTCGGTGCCGCTGCCGGCGGGCTGCTCCCGCGCTCGCTCCGTCTCGCTCGTCTGGGAGAGAAGGTCCACAAGGGTGCGCCGATGCTGCGGAGCGAGACGCTCGATCAGCTTTACGACGGGATGTTGTCGCAATGGCGCGATCCGACGCAAGTGGTGATCGGCGCCCCGAAACAGACCTCGGCCCTGTCGCTCGACATTCCCGCGCTCGACGGCATCGGCGGGGTCGAGCGGATGATGGCGCATGACATGATGTCGTATCTCGCCGACGACATCCTGGTGAAAGTGGACCGGGCGGCGATGGCGGTGTCGCTCGAAACCCGGGGTCCTTTGCTCGACCCCGAGGTCGTCGAGTTCGCGTGGCGCCTGCCGCTCGACATGCGAATTCGGGGCGGAACGACGAAGTGGGCGCTTCGAGAGGTGCTTTACCGCCATGTTCCGCAAGCGCTGATCGAACGCCCCAAGATGGGCTTTGGCATTCCCCTCGACGGCTGGCTGCGCGGTCCCTTGCGCGACTGGGCCGAGGCGCTGCTCGACGAGCGCCGGCTGAAGTCCGAGGGCTATTTTCACCCGGAGCCGATCCGCGCGGCGTGGTCCGCGCATCTTCGCGGCGAGAGCAATCAGACGTTCAAGCTGTGGACGGTCCTGATGTTTCAGAGCTGGTTCGACGAGCAGCGTCAGGGCCTTGCGGGATCCGAAAATCGCGCGGCTGCCGTGCTTTGCTGAATGCTGCGCCGGGCGGGTTCGGAACTCGGCCCGGCGGAACTGCTGCAGCCTTGCAACAGCAGGCAAGATTTCATTATCAAAATGGTGGCATGAAACTCCACAATGGAATAGGAGTTTGGTCAACATGCGGGGCATTGTACCTGCTGTGCCGGAGGAAAGAGATGGCGATCCACCAGGTTAAAGGCGTGATTGGCGCATTCGTTGCCGGTTCGTTGCTGTTCAGCTCTTCGGCCGCGATGGCCGCTTCCGCGCCCGCGCCGCAGGCGGATCCGTGGGCGGTCCTGACCGCCATGAGCGGCGGTGCGCCGGCCGCCGCGATGTGCGGCGCCGCAGCTGCCCAGGCCGCTGTGCCCGCAGCCGGCGGCTGTGTCCTTCCGGTGATGGATGCTCAGCCGGCGGTCGCCGCGGCTGTCCCGCCACCTCCGGTCCCGGTCGCCGTTGCCCCCGCGGGTACCGGTTTCAACCCATTGCTTCTGGGTCTTCTAGCGGTCGCCGCGGGAGTCGGGATTTATCTCGCGCTTCACAACAACAACCACGCGAACAGCCCGGCCTGAGGCTGCGCGCGATCGGTGTCACTCTGAAGGGAAGAGGCGTTATGAACAAGCATCTCGTCGCCCGCGCCGCTGCGGCTTTGACCTTGGCTGCCGCTCTTCCGGGTGCTGCACTCGCGCAGGCCTGGACTCCCGGCTCCGAAGTTGTCGGTCAACCTGTCCAGGTGACCACCAACGGCATTACCGACACCGTGACCTTGAGCCCCGGCGGGCAGGCGCAGATCGCCAGCCCCGGCGGAACGATCGTCAACGCGAGCTGGACGGCGGCGAACAATCAGCTCTGCCTCGTCAACGGCGCGGCCCAGGAATGCTGGCCGTACAGCGCACCCTTCCAGGCCGGCCAGCCGGTGACCGTGACGAGCTCGTGCAATGCCAGTTCGACGTGGCTCGCGGCCTCGACCAATGCGCCGCCGCCGCCTCCGCCGGCCGCCGGACAGAAGGGCGAGCGCGGCCGCTAGGCGGTTTGCTGCTCGAACTGCCCGCCGAGCGCCTCGAGCGAGGCGTGGTGGGTCAAATCGAGGTGTAACGGACTGACTGACACGCAACCGTCGGCGATCGCTTCGAGGTCGGTCGAATGCCCGGGCGTGTGGACCATCGGCCCGAGCCCAAACCAGTAATAATCATAGCCGCGCGGATCGGTGCGCTGGACGATCCGAAGCCGCCCGTAGTCGCGAAGGCCCTGGCGGCACACGCGGATTCCCTTGACCTCTTCGGCCGGCAATGCCGGGAAGTTGACGTTGATCAGCGTTCCCGGTTCTCCGCCGAAGGCGAGCAGCGGTCCAAGCACGCGCTCCGCCCACGCTTCCGCCGCCGCGAACGGGACCGTGTCTCCCATGCCTTCACGCGAATAGGCCTGGCTGAGAGCGATCGAGCGCACGCCGGCGAGCGCGCCCTCCATCGCTGCTGAAACGGTGCCCGAATAGGTGACGTCTTCCGCCAAGTTCGCGCCGCGATTGATTCCGGACAGGACGACGTCGGGCGGATCGTCCTTCATGATGTGCGCCAGCGCGAGCATCACCGCGTCGGTCGGCGTCCCGGTGACCGAGAATCGACGCTCGTCGTGCCGCCGGAGCCGGACCGGGGTCGTCAGCGTCAGCGAATGTCCGGCGCCCGACTGCTCTTCGGCCGGGGCGACGATCCAGATGTCGTCGGTGAACCGGCGAGCGACCGTCTCGAGCAGCCTTAGTCCGCGTGCATTTACGCCGTCGTCGTTGGTGAGGAGGATCCGCATGGCGGGGCTATGCGGGACCGCCCCCAATGCTGCAACCGTGAACTCCGCAAATGGAAAATGCGCCATATTCGCAACAGCTTGGCGATTTGTTCACTACGCTGTGGTCAGCGCTTGTTAACAGTCCTGCGGGTAAGTATAGCGCGCGCTTGGGGATGACCGGCTTTACTGGATAAGTCCCGGTAAAGTCAGTTGAAATCGCCTCCGGCTGAACCGGTGGCCCGGCGCAGCCAGAGGCGGCGTATGGGATGTCCACGTGGAAGTGTCACGCGGGCAAGTGCGGGGAGGGCACAGCGATGGCGACGGCATTAGTCGACCTTTACAGCAATAGTTTCGAACCGTTCGATCGAATTATCCTGGCCGAGGGCTATCGCCCGTCGGAGGCCGAGGAGTTTATGTGCGGCGAGCACCGCGCCTATTTTCTGCGCAAGCTCAAGGCGTGGAAGGAAGCGATCATCGAGGAGTCGCGCGCGACGATGGCGCAGCTCCAGGTCGACTCGCTGCGCGAGCCCGACCTTGCCGACCGCGCGTCGAGCGAGACCGACTGGTCGATCGAGCTTCGCACCCGCGACCGTCAGCGCAAGCTCATCAGCAAGATCGATTGCGCGATCCGCCGGCTTTACGAGGGCGAATATGGCTATTGCGAGGTGACGGGTGAGCCGATCTCGCTCGGTCGCCTCGAAGCACGGCCGATCGCGACGATGACCCTGGAAGCGCAGGAAAAGCACGAGCGGATCGAACGCGTTTCCCGCGACGACTGAGCCGCGCATGTTCCGTCATCCCGGCCCTGAGCCGGGATCCGGCTTCACTTCATCGCGGCGGAGCACAGGCTCGGATTGGCGGCCCAGTCTGGCTCCTCGATGAAAGGCAGCGGTGGGTTGATTGTGTGAGCCGACGAGATCTCCGCAATCGTCGACATATGATTGTCGAAGGTGGATATCTGGGCGTTGGTCTTCGCGGCTTGGCTCGCCGGTATTTCGCGGGTTAGGCTGTGGCTGCTCTGTACCAGCCGCACGACATTATTCTGTAATCCCGCCCGACGAATATACGCGACGCCTTCGACTTGGCGGTTCATTGAATTCGGAGTGTAGCTCCAGCGGAAGCCTTTAGTCGGCGGCGGCAAATGGACCGTCGTCACGTTGCAGCGGTATCTGGGGAAAGTTACCGACCATGCGGCGTTCTGGTCTTGATCTTTGGGTCGTTCCAGCTTGTCCGGCGCATAGAAGCCGCCGCCGATCAGGGTCAGGCTATGCCCGTCGGTGGTATCTCCGTCCCAATCCACTTTGCCTTTGCCCTTCAGCGTAAGGACGAGGTTCGCGTGCCGCTCATCGTAACGCCAGCCGACCTGGTCCGGATCGACGTCGCTCATTGACTTGCGAAAATATGCTTTGACTGCGCGTTCGGCGTCGCCAGCGGAGGCCGAGGCGAGGGTGGTCTCGATCGAGAATCCCTCGTCGCCGTGGATCACTTGCGTGACTTTCCAGCTGGCGTCCTTATCGAACCCGCCCGAGGCGTCGATATCGACTACGTCAATCGACTGGGGATACAATATGGGCGTTGCTGGCACATTGACCAGATCGGACCCGCGAGCGCTCAACGGCAGGGCCCATTCGAAATCCGGCGGCGGGATCATGTCGAGATGGCGATCACCAATCCGAGTCCCGTCGAGCCAGACCTTTTTGCCTGCGAGCGTCGCCCGAACCAGCACGTGATCGAACAGCTCCGGATCAGGTAAACGCTCATCAGTACCGTCACCGCCCTTGCTATTCACTAGCACTGGTTCGGCCGTGATTCCGAGTTCCCGGAGGACAGCGAGCAACAGCGCGGTCTTCGCCTTGCAGTCGCCAAATCGCCGCTTCCAGGTCTCGTCTGCAGACGCTGGGATGTAATTGCCACCGTCAAGACCGACGAAGACATAGCGTATCTGATCTTGCACCAATCGCAGGGCGGCTTCGGTACGCGCTTCCGGATCGCTCGACCCGGCGGCTATCTTCGCTGCCTCGCCCCGGATTGGCGAATTCCGCTCCAACCGCGAGGCTCTGTCGAAAAGCGGCCACATCTGTTTCGAAAGAGCGGCCCATCCGGAATAATCGCTATATTCGACCAGCCGATGGATATTGTATCGCGAAGGTGCGCCCTCGACACTGGGGATGGTCGAGGGGTCGCGAAGCTCGACATCAAGCGATTTGAAACCATTCTCCACCTTCGGTTGCACTGGTGACAAATCCCGACTCGCTTGAGTGGTGATGGCGCTTCCCGCCGGCCACAACAAACGATAGCGGAAAATGCCGGGCACACCGCTTCCCGGAATTTGCGCCACTCCAGCGCTGTGACCGCCAAAGGCCGGTTCCGCGCGCGCGATCGTGGCCGCGACTTCCAGCTCATCGCCGACGCGCAGGTCAGGGACCTGGAGGATCGCCGTCAAATTGCCGTCGAGCATGGATTGTTCGAGACCAGTCTCCCGCTCGATGACCTTCGGCTTGGCCTCTTTCAGAACATCGATCACAGCACCGTCTCGGATTATGCGAACAAAGTGAAGTGTTGCCGTCCCGGCGCTTGGCGACCAGCCAAGGCCGATGTTTCCCATAGCGAGCGCCTCCGGCTTCAGAATCTTGACGCGGTAGGAGGTATAGATTTCTACCGTGCCGTTGTTGATCCTCTCCTGGGTGTCTTGATATGAAAAGCGTAGCAGGGCGTCGTTCGGCAGCTGGACAGTCGTATTGACTGGCGCCGAAGAGACCCATGCCGGGACCGGTCCAGACTGCACTTCCTTGGGTGAGTCGGCCCGGGCCGCACTTGTGACGAGGAACGCGGCGGTCACCAGCACGACGTGCTTGCTTTTCAATGCAAGACCTTCCCCCAACGCATCACTTTCGACGGGCCGCATCCGACGCAGCGGCGTCAACGGTAACGATACTGTCGGACATCATGACTGTCCGCAAGTTCATTCGGGAAGGCGCCTGGGCTCACTTGCAGGAGCGGAGCTCAGCCGCTGACTCGCCGCTTTTGCATACACCCTGATTCGGCGATCGTGAGAAGATGCCGAACAGTGATCGTTCAAGGCGCTGCTTGAGCGCGCTTCTTTTTTCCTCTTCTGTCAATGAGGACGCAGCGGCGAAAGCTGCGCAAGGGTTCGCATCGGAATTCGAGCCTTCGGAAGCGACCAAGGTGCAAGCTCGTTTGCCATCCTTTGTAACATAGAGGTCCACCGCCATGAAGGAGAGCCGCTGCCCCCAATCGGCCTCTCCCTGATAAGCTTGGCTGCCGTCGAAGGTGGCCGAAACGAGCAGGACCAGCTTCGTCATCTTCCCGCCAGCGCCCATGGAAGCGAGGTGGCTGAGCGCCACTTCGCAGGTCGGAGCGGCAATCACTCCCTTTTGCATGATTGAGCACGTCGGCTGTTCCGACCCTTTGCTGTAGTCCAGGACGACGGCGAAGTAGCCGTTCGGTGGCGCGACAACTTGCAGGCGCCACACTGCGCTCGTGGAAAAAACGGAGGGCACGGCTTTTCCGTGGGACGACGCAGGCGTGAAGTGCCCTTTTGCAAGGACGATCCGGCAAGTTGCCTGATCGAGCAACTGCGACCCCGACGATTTTGCAATGCGACACGCTATCGGCTTTCCGGTCGAATCAACGTCGACCTGGAACCCGACATTACCCTCCGCGCCAGCCTTTCTGGCTTCCAGCGGATAGTCGTCTGGGGAGAACCAGGATGCGAGATCGATGGGTTTGGCCGGGCTCGAGGCGGCAGCGAGCAGTAGGGCGAGAAGCATGCTGGCACCGTAATCGACTGTCGAGCGCGCGCGCAATGAGCGATCGCCAGCCCGTCGATGACGTATGGAATCCGGTCTCCTTGATTCCGCTATCCTGGAGGTTGCGATTTGTGAGGCGAAAACCTCGCCTCGACGATTACCGGAACGCTTTTCTGATCGTCAGCTACCCGCGGTCGGCGCTTCAGCGGAGCATCGTCGCTTCGGTTTGAAGGCACACCAAAAGGGCTGCTGTCCGCGGCTTTGATGGCCAGACGCCTTGTCGCCTTTGGCCAAGCCGCCCGTCCGAGTGGCGGCATCAACGCGACTGGTCAGTCCTTTGTGGACCGGCTGCCCGCCACTCGCCGGATATGAAAAAGGCCGCCTCTAGTGGGTGAGGTGGCCTGCCAGTTCGTCCTTGAGCCTCAGTTTTTCCTTCTTGAGGCGGTGGAGAAGGTCTTCGTCGGGGGTGTTCCGGTGCTCTTCCTCCTCGATCAGCGAGTGAAGAGCCGCATGCTTGGACTCCAGTTCCTCGACCATTGCCTTGTCCATTGGTGCCGTTCCTTTCAGTCAGTCTGTCACCATCGCACAATAAAACACGATTCGTGACGATTGTCTTGAGCCTTGTCACGGTTCGCCGAGCCCGATGTGCCGCTCACCGCGAACGGGCGAGGGCGGTTCCGGATGGTGCCGAGTTGCGGTAGAGTTGGCCGCAATGAACGACGAAAATCCGGTCGGCATGCTCGAGGGCCTCAAGGCCGAACACCGCCGGCTCGACGAACGAATCAGGCTGCTGTCGTCGGAGCCGATCGGCGATCAGCTCGAGCTCGCGCGATTGAAGCGCCGCAAGCTCCTGCTCAAGGACGAAATCCAGCTGATCGTCGATTCTAACGTGCCCGACATCATCGCGTGAAGCGAGCGCCGCGAGCGTCCCGTTGGGGGACAGTGGTTGCAAATAAGCGACGGCGGGCGGCTCCAAACGTTTTCTGCGTTCGCGAACAATGGCAGTGTCGATGACCATGGACGAATCGGATACGCCGCAGCCGCAGGCACGGATCACGTCGCGCCTGATCGACTCGCTCTACACCGAGGCGATGCTGCTCGCGGACGAGGCGCGTTCCTATTTCGACGAGGCGGGGCGTGACGAGCGGGCGACGCTCGAGCCGGTGATGCGGGTTGGGTTTGCCTGCGAATCGCTGAAGGTCACAACCCGGATCATGCACATCGTCGCCTGGCTGCTCACGCAGCGCGCGATCGAAGCGGGTGAAATTCCCGGCTCGGCTGGCCGTCGGCCGGAGCGGAAGCTGGGCCATGCGCAGGACAGCGACGCGGCGGTCATCGCGGCTCTTCCGCCGGCGGCGCAGCGGCTCGTCAGCGCCAGCGCCGACCTCTATGCGCGCGTCAAGCGGCTCGACGAAGGTGGCCTGGAGACCGAGGCGACGCAGAGTCCGGCCCGCGCGCTGATGGGCCGGCTGGAGCGTGGACTCGGCGGCCACAGCCTTTAACTAGACGGCCGATGCGGCCGTTCACCTTCAATCCCGGCCCGAAGCTCCTCGCCGGACCTGACCAGGCCCAGGCGCTGGCGGAGAAGTTGCCGCCGGGCCCATGCCTGTTCGTGACCGACGTCGACCTCATCGGCCTGGGACTGCCCGACGCCTATCAGGCGGCGATTGGTGCCACCCGGGAAATCATCCTGTTCGACCAGGTCGAAGCCGATCCTTCGAAAGAAACTTTGTTGGCGGCGGCCGACGCGGGCCGCTCCGCAGGCGTTGCGTCCGTGGTCGGATTCGGCGGCGGCAGCCCGATGGATGTGGCCAAGCTCGCATCCTACCTCCTCGGATCGGGCGACGAACTTGATGACGTTTGGGGGGTGGGGCTCGCGAAGGGGCAGCGGCTGCCACTCGCCCTCGTCCCGACGACCGCGGGCACCGGATCGGAAGCGACTCCGATCTCGGTGATCACTTGCGAAGGCGGGGTGAAGCTCGCCGTGAATTCGCCCCCGCTGATTGCCGATTGGGCGGTTCTCGACGCCACGCTGACGCTTGGCCTTCCGCAACATGTCACCGCCGCGACGGGCATCGACGCGATCGTCCACGCGGTCGAGGCCTACACCTCCGCCCGCCTGAAGAATCCGTTGTCGGATGCGCTTGCCCGTGAGGCGTTGCGCCTGCTCAGCACGAACCTGCCTGCGGTCATCGACGAGCCCCGAAATCTCGAAGCTCGTTCGGCGATGCTCCTCGGCGCGCATCTCGCCGGCTTGGCATTCTCCAATGCGCCGGTCGCCGGAGTCCACGCGCTGGCCTATCCGCTCGGCGGTCTCCACCATCTGCCTCATGGGCTGACGAATGCCCTCATGCTGCGCCACGTGCTCGGGCATAATCTGGAGGCGGCGCGCGATCTTTACGGAGAACTCGCGGAGATCGTCGAGCCGGCGTGTGCCAGGGAGGGCAGCCAGGCGCGCGCGGCGCTGCTGATCGAGCGGCTGGACGCGCTGGCGCGGAGCAGCGGGCTCGCGCTGCGGCTGCGCGACCATGGCATCAGCTTCGATGAAGCGCCCGTCCTCGCCCGCGAGGCGATGAAGCAGACGAGGCTGCTGGTGAACAATCCGTGCGAGATCAGCGAAAGCGACGCTCAGCGCCTCTACGAGGCCGCATGGTAAGCCGCGCCGCGCCGGCATCGCCATCCGGTTTCAAGGTGTGGCGCCGGTTCACCACCCGGTGGGCCGACAATGACGTCTACGGGCACGTCAATAATGCGATCTTCTACCAGTGGTTCGACAGCGCGGTGAACGCGTGGATGATTGCAGAAGGACTGCTGGACATCGTGGCAGGTGACCCCATCGCACTCGTGGTGGAAACCCGCTGCTCCTATTTCGCGCCGCTCGAGTTTCCCGGTGATGTGGACGTCGGACTGATCGTCGCCGAGCTTGGGCGCTCGAGCATCCGCTATCGCATCGGGGTGTTCGGGCCAGGCTCCGAGACGGCGGCTGCACAAGGCGAGTTCGTCCACGTCGTTGTTGATCGTGCCTCAAGAAGGCCTGTTGAAATTCCCGCGCACTGGCGCGCGAGGCTCGACACGATCAGCTAGCGCAAAGGCGCGCCCTGGCCGCTGCATACTGGTCGGCCAGCAGGTCTATATAGTCGCTCGCGGGCCGCACGCGTTCGACCGCGCCAATGCCCTGGCCCGAGCCCCAGATGTCGCGCCAGGCCTTGGCTTTGCTCGATCCTTCCGAGCCGAACTTCATCGTATCCAGGTTCCCGGCGGCGAGACTGTCCGGGTCGAGGCCCGCGCTGACGATCGACGAACGCAGGTAATTGCCGTGAACGCCGGTGAAGAGGTCGGAATAGACGATGTCCGCGGCGCCGCTCTCGACGATCGCCTGCTTGTAGGGATCGGGCGCGTTTGCTTCCTCCGTCGCGATGAACGGCGAGCCGACGTAAGCGAGGTCGGCGCCGGCGGCCTGCGCGGCGAGTACCGCGCCGCCATTCGCGATGGCGCCGGAGAGGATCAGCGGGCCATCGAACCAGGCGCGGATTTCCTGGATCAGCGCGAACGGTGACCAGCGGCCGGCGTGCCCTCCGGCACCTGCCGCCACCGCGATGATCCCGTCGGCGCCCTTCTCGATCGCCTTGCGGGCGAAGCGGTCGTCGATGACATCGTGGAGCGTCACTCCGCCCCAGCTATGGACTGCCTGGTTCAATTCGACCCGGGCGCCGAGCGACGTGATGACGATCGGCACCTTCCATTTTTCGCAAACCTGCATGTCATGGTCGAAGCGGTCGTTGGAACGGTGGACGATCTGATTGACCGCGAACGGAGCCGCGGGGCGCTCCGGATGATCGCGGTTCCATGCTGCAAGCGCGTCGGTGATCTCGTTCAGCCATTCGTCGAGAAGGTCCGCCGGCCGGGCATTGAGAGAAGGAAAGCTGCCGACGATCCCGCTGGTGCATTGCGCGATCACCAGCTTCGGATTCGACACGATGAACAGCGGCGCGCCAATGACCGGGATTCGCAACTGCCGCAGGATCGGCGGCAGGCTCACAGACGGTGATACTCCCGATACCAGGCGACGAAGCGCGGCACCCCCTCATCCATGCTGGTTCTCGGCGCGAAGCCATGGTCGCGCTCGATCGCGCTGATGTCGGCGCGCGTCTCGGGCACGTCTCCGATCTGCATCGGCTTGGGATCGAGCAAGGCCTTTCGCCCCGTCTCCTGCTCGAGCAGCTCGACGACGCGCATCAAATCTTCACTGCGGCTGTTGCCGATATTGTAGATCGCGTGGGGTGTGGCGTTTCCGCCGGCCTTGACCTGCCCATCGTCGGCCGGAGGCCCATCGAGGCAGGCGATCACACCGCGGACGATGTCGTCGACGTAAGTGAAGTCGCGCTGCATTGCTCCGCCGTTGAACAGGGGCAGGGGCTCACCCGCGTAAAGCGCCCTGGTGAAGATCCACATCGCCATGTCCGGACGGCCCCAGGGACCGTAGACCGTGAAGAAACGAAGACCGGTCAGCGGCAGGCGATAGATGTTCGCGTAGCTTTCGCTCAGCAGCTCGTCGGCCTTCTTCGTCGCGGCATAGAGCGACAGCGGATGATCGACCCGATCCTCGACCCGGAACGGCAGGTTCTTGTTGCCGCCATAAACCGATGACGAGGAAGCATAGACCATGTGCCGGGTCTGCCGGCCGCGCGCCAATTCGAGCATGTTGCAATGACCGACGAGGTTCGATTGCACGTAAGCCTGCGGGTTCTCGATGCTGTAGCGGACGCCCGCCTGCGCTCCCAGGTGGACGATGCCGTCGATTTGAACCGGATCGGTGGCGCGCTTCAATGCCTCCGCATCGGCGAAATCGACGCGCTCGAAGCGAAATCGGTCGCCGAACTCCTGGCGCATCCGTTCGAGCCGGGCATGCTTCAGCGCCGGATCGTAATAATCGTTGAGATTGTCGATCCCCACGACCTCGTCGCCGCGCTCGAGCAGAGCGCGCGATGTCGCCGCGCCGATGAACCCCGCGGCCCCCGTGACCAGAACAGCCATGGCTGTGTCTTAGGAGGTCAAACCCCGAGCGCAAGCATCGGAAGCGTTACTTCGGCGTGCATTGCCCTTCGGTGGGGACATAGCCCTGCACCTTGTCGCCGGGCAGTGCCTGGCAGACCGGCGTTGACTGCAGCGACGCATCGCCGCCGATCGTCTGGTAGATCGCGACCAAATTTTGCGCCGCGACGAGCTTCGTCTGCACCATCGCCTGCTGCGCCGAATAGTAGGAGCGCTGCGCGTCGAGGACGTTGAGGAACGGGTCGATACCGGCGTGGTAGCGCGCTTCGGTGAGGTTGTAGGTGTCGGCTGCCGCCGCCTGTTGCCGCTCGCGCGCGCCGATTTCGTCGTTCATCGTTCCCCGGCGGGCGAGGGCATCGGCGACTTCGCGGAAAGCTTGTTGAATAGCCTGTTGGTAGGTCGCGATCGCCGCGGCGCGCTGCGCTTCGCTGAGGCGCACATTGGCGTGGCCTGCGCCGCTCTGAAAGATGGTGTAGCTTGCGTCCGCGGCGGCGCTCCAGCCGAATGCACCCCCACTGAAGAGCTTGAGCAATGCACTGCTCGCAAATCCGAGCAGGCCGGTCAGCGTAATCCGCGGGAAAAGGGCGGCGCGGGCGGCGCCGATCTGCGCATTGGCCGCGCGAAGCTGATATTCGGCCTGAACGATGTCGGGGCGGCGCAGGAGCACGTAGGAATCCAGGCCCGCGGGGACCGGGGCAATCGTCCCGAATGCCTCGTCGATCGATCCCGGCAGCAGCTTCGGGTCAATCGGCGCTCCGACCAGCAGCTGAAGTGCATTGACGTCCTGCGCGACGGCCGTGCGTTCCCGCGCGAGGTCGGCCTGCGCCACGGAAAGGATCTCGATTGCCTGGCTGAGGTCGGTGCGCGGAGCCACCCCTCCCTGGAGCCTGATCCTCGTCAGCTCGACGCTCTTCTGCGCGCTCGCCGCGGTTTGTTCGGCGATCAGCCGAAGGCTCGAGTCCGCGGCATAGTCGAGCCACGCATTGGCGATGTCGGCAACCAGCGTCAGCCGGGTCTCGCGAGCACCGGCCTCGGTCGCGAGGAAGCGCGCGAGCTGGACATGGGTGAGCGAGCGAACCCGGCCGAACAGGTCGAGCTCGAAGCTGGGGACGCTGACCCCGGCCGAATATTCGGCCTTTACTCCGGAGCCCGAACCAGCCCCCGAGCCGCCGCTCGATCCCGAGCCTGAACGGTCACCCGACAAGCTAACGCCGCCTGTGGCGTTGACCGTCGGCAACTGCTGGGCACGCTGGATGCGATATTGCTCGCGCGCGGCGGCGATGTTCGCTGCAGCGACCATGAGGCTGCGGTTGTTGGCAAGGGCTTGCGTAATGAGCGCCTGGAGCCGCGAGTCCTGAAACACCTGCGTGTAGGTGAGCACGGGCAGCCCGGCCTCCGCCTGCGCGAGATAGGGGTCGCCGACCGGCCAGGAGGCGGGGATTGCCGGGTCCGGTCGCACGTAGTGCGGCTCCATGGTCGAGCAGGCGCTAGCCAGCAGCGCGAGCATGGCTGCTACGCGCTTCACGCTTCGGCCTCCCGGCGGCCGCGCAGCCGCGAGCGCAGCGCCTTCAGTCCGTCGCGAACGCCGCGCCGGACCAGCACGAAGAAGAAGGGGATGTAGAAGATCGCGAGGAGGGTCGCGGTCAGCATGCCACCGATCACCGCCGTGCCGATCGCCGTCCGGCTGTTCGCCCCGGCACCGGTGGCGAGAGCCAGCGGCATCACCCCGAAGATGAACGCGAAGCTGGTCATCAGGATCGGCCGCAACCGGATTCTCGCCGCTTCGATGGCCGCGTCGATGACGCGCTGTCCTTCGCGTTCGGCGCGCTCGGCGAATTCGACCATCAGGATCGCGTTCTTTGCACTGAGGCCCATCGTCGTGATCAGGCCGACCTGCAAATAGACGTCGTTCTGGAGCCCGCGCAGCGTCACGAAGAGGATCGAGCCGATGAGCCCCAAGGGGATCACCAGCAGAACCGCCACCGGGATCGACCAGCTCTCGTACAGAGCTGCAAGGCAGAGGAACACGACGATCAGCGCCACGGCATAGAGGATTGGGGCCTGGCCGGATGAAATGCGCTCCTGGTACGACTGGCCCGACCACGCCACGCTGAGCCCCGGAACCTCACCGGCGATCTTCGCGATGATGTCCATTGCCTGACCCGAACTGACTCCGGGAGCGCCCTGGCCCGAAATCTCGAACGACGGATAGCCGAGGAATCTCGAGGAGCTCGTCGGAGTGGTGATCCACGAAGTTCCGGCGAAGGAGGAGAAGGGCACCATGGCGCCCTGGTTGTTGCGAACGAACCATTGATCCATGTCGCTCGGTTTCGAGCGATAGGGCGCATCGCCCTGGACATAGACGCGCTTGACCCGGCCACGGTCGATGAAGTCGTTGACGTAGCGGCCGCCCCACGCGGTCGAGAGGGTGTTGTTCACGTCGGCCGAATTCAGCCCGAGCGTCGCCACGCGCTGCTGGTCGATGTTGACCTTCAGGCTGGCGACATCGGGCAATTCGCTCAGGCGTACTGAAGAGAGCTGGGAATCGGCTGTGGCGGCATCGAGCACCCGGTCGCGCGCGGCCGCGAAATCCTCGCGGCTCATCCCGCCGGTGTTGAGCAATTCCATGGTGAAGCCGCTCGACTGGCCGAGGCCCCGGATTGCGCCGGGCACGAGGGCGAACACCTGTGCATCCCTGAGGCCTCGAAAGGCGCTCGATGCGCGCTGTACGATCGCGTCGGCGCTGTTCTGCTTGCCCTTGCGCTTCGCGTAATCGGCGAGGTTGATGTAGGCTTGGCCGGTGTTCTGACCCGACGAGCCGCCGCCGCCGCCGCCCGCCACGGTGAAGTAAGTTTTGATGTTCTTCTTCTCCGGCCCGTGGAGGAAGTAGTTTTCGATCGCGCGCTGCACTTGCAGCGTCCGGGTCATGGTCGCTCCCGCCGGAAGACGGAACTGGACCGACGCGGCGCCCTGGTCTTCGGTTGGCAGGAAGCCCGTCGGCAGGCGGAAGAAGAGCAGGACGAGCAGCGCGAAGACGGCGGCGTAAAGCGCGAAGAACAGCCATTTGCGGTCGACCACGCGCGTGACGTTGTGGACGAACCAGTCGCGGAACCGATCGAACCCGTTGTTGAACCTGACCCTTGCAACCTCGAGCGCATGGGCGACCGGCGGAGCGCGGCGCCCGAGCCAGGTCTGCTCGACGGTCGCGTGCTGCCGCCGAAGCACGTTGGCCGCAATCGCCGGGCTAAGCGTCAAAGCGATGAACACCGACAGCGCCATGGCCGAGACGATCGTCGCGGCGAACTGCCGGTAGATGACGCCGGTCGAGCCGCCGAAGAAAATCATCGGCAGGAACACCGCGCACAGCACCAGGGCAATCGCCACCAGCGCCATCTGAATCTGTTCCATCGACGCGATCGTTGCGTCGCGCGGACCCATTTCCGGATTTTCCTCCATCAGCCGCTCGACGTTCTCGACCACGACAATGGCATCGTCGACGAGCAGGCCGGTGGCGAGGACGAGCCCGAACAAGGTCATCGTGTTGATCGAGAATCCGAGCGCGTAGAGGATGCCGAACGTCCCCAGCAGGACGACCGGAACCGCGATGAACGGGATCAGAGTCGCCCGCCAGCTCTGGAGGAACACGAACATGACGAGGACGACGAGCAGGATCGCCTCGACTAGCGTCTTGACGACTTCCCAGACCGAAAGCTTGATGAAGTCGCTCGTGTCGTTGGCGAAGGCGTAGGTGTAGCCGGCGGGCATCCGCGGCGCGATTTCGGCGACCTTCTGCTTGACGAGCGTTGCCGTGCGCAGCGCATTGGCACCCGGCTCGAGCGAGATTCCGATGCCTGCGCCCGGATGGCCATTAGAGCGGATGGTTGCTGCGTAACTCTCAGCCCCCAGTTCGACGCGCGCCACGTCGCCAAGCAGCACGCGCGCCCCCGTTGGGTCCGACTTCACGACGACGTTCCGGAACTGATCGGGAGTTTGCAGCCGCCCTTGTGCGGTGACCGTCGCGTCCAGTTCCTGGCCTTCCGGCTGAGGCAGGCCGCCGATCTCGCCCGCGGCGATTTCCGTATTCTGGTTCTGGACCGCGCTGATGATGTCGCCCGGCATCAGCCCGAAGCTCTGCAGCTTGTGCGGATCGAGCCAGATACGCATCGCATAGGACGACCCGAACACGTTGACGTCGCCCACTCCCGGCACGCGCGACAGCTCGTCTTGCATGTTGGTCGTCAGCCAGTCGGAAACGTCGAAGTTGGTGCTCTTGTCGGTCTTGTCGAAGATCGCCACGATCATCAGCAGGTCGGGCGCGCCCTTGGTCACCCGAACGCCCTGCTGCTGCACTTGCTGCGGCAGTCGCGAGATCGCTGCCTGGATCGCGTTCTGGACCTGAACCTGCGCGATGTCGGGATCGACGCCCTTCTGCAGGATGACGCTGATCGACACCGACCCGCGCGCGCTCGACGACGACTGGAAATAGAGCATTCCGTCGATGCCGGTCAGCTGCTGCTCCAGGATCTGCGTGACGCTGCTCTCGAGGGTCGCCGCCGAAGCTCCGGGATAGGATGCCCGGATATTGATCTGCGTCGGCGCGACGTCCGGATATTGGGCGACAGGCAGCGACACGATCGCACCAATGCCCACCAGCATGATGATGATTGCGATCACCCAGGCGAAGATCGGGCGATCGATGAAGATCCTGGACATCCGCTAGCGGCTCTGGCGCGCGGTCTTCATCGCACCCGGTGGGGGCGCCTTGATCGGCTGCGGCGCGGTCTGCGGCACGGCCTTGATCTTCGAGCCGTCCTTGATCGCGCCGAGCCCTTGCGTGATGACCTTTTCACCTGGCGCCAGGCCTTGGGTCACGACCCAGTTGGTACCGAGGGTTCGGTCGGCGACGACCGTCCGCTGCACCGCGCGGTTACCCGGACCGACGACCAACAGGGTCGCATTGCCCTGCGGATCGCGGGTGATCGCCTGCTGCGGGACCAATATGGCCGAGTTCTGAACCGCCTGGGCGAACTCCGCCGTCACGAACATGCCCGGAAGGAGGATTGACTGGGGATTGGGAAAGCGCGCGCGAACCGTGACCGTGCCGGTGCCCTGGTCGACGATCACCTGGCTGAATTCGACCGTGCCGGTGTAACCATAATCGGACCCGTCGGGGAGCTTCAGCCGCACCTGGGCGGCGGTCGGAACCGCTCCGCCGTGGGCCAGTGCCTCCCGAAGTTTCAACAGGTCGGCGGCCGATTGCTGAATGTCGACATAGACCGGATCGAGGCGAGTGATGGTGGTGAGCGCATCCGCCTGATTGGCCGTCACCAGCGCGCCCTCGGTGACCGTGGAGAGGCCGATGCGGCCGCTGATCGGCGCCGGAACCCGAGTAAAGCGCATGTTCACCTGCGCCGCTCTTAGCGAGGCGCTGTTCTGGGCGACCGAGGCCTCGGCCTGGCGAGCCTGCGCCAGAGCGTCGGTATAGTCCTGCTGAGCGATCGCCTGCATCTTGGCCAGCGGCGCATAGCGGCTCGCCTTGGTCCGGGCGGCCACGGAGTTGGCGCGGGCGCTTTGCAGGTTCGCCGCCGCCTGGGCCTGCTGCGCGGCATAGATGCTGGGATCGATCTGATAGAGTGTCTGGCCCTGCCGAACGATCGAGCCTTCGGTGAACAGCCGCTTCTGGATGACTCCCGAAACCTGCGGCCGGACCTCGGAAGTCTGAAAGGCGGCAACCCTGCCGGGGAGCTCCTGCTGGATTGGAGCGCTGCCCTGCTGGACTACGACATAGCCGACCGTCGGGGTCCCGCCCATGCCGCGCCCACCGCGGCCGCCGCGGCCGCCGGCTGCGTTCTGGCCGGTGCCGCCGCTGCTGCATGCGGCGAGAAGCAAGAGAGCTCCGGTGAGAACGACGCCCGAGCGTCGCATCGTACTGGATCGATTCACAGGTGCGGCCCATTTCGATTGTCGGTGCGGAAAGCAAGTCCTGGCCGGCTGTGGCGCCGAGAACATGAACATCGGCGGGCCGCTAGGTTAACTTTCAGCAGGGTTGTCGGTGGCTTTCGACGAACGGGCGAGGAGAACGACGACCGGCGGCTTATCTTGCACTCTGAAGCTGCGCGAGGGCGTCGGCGTGCGCGGGGAAATTCATCGCGCAGCCGCCGACGAACCTGTCGAGGTCGGCCATGTCGAAGCGCGTAATCTCCGGCCCCGGCGGCTTCAGCATCTCGGGTGCGGGGAAATTGCCGTAGCCCGCGAGCATGCAGTGCCACGACATCGGCATGTAAAAGCGTCCAATGTCCTGACGCGTGACCTCCTGCTCGAGGTCCTGACCGGTGAACCAGGCGGTGATCACCGCCTTGAGGCTATCGGAGAGGACATTGTTGCTGGTCGCGTCCCGCCAGTAGTCGGTGTCGCTGCGCCGCGCCGTGCGATAGTGGCACACGAGGTAATCGCGGATTCCTTCGTACCGGCTTGCGATATCGCGGTTGAATTCGTCGCGGCGTTGTTCATTCCACGCATCGAGGAACGATTCGATCGTGTTCATCACAATGTGAAGCGCGGTCGCTTCGAGCGGTTCGAGGAACCCTTGCGCGAGGCCCACCGCCAGGCAGTTCCTGACCCAGCTCCGCTCGATGCGCCCGCATTTCATCTTCAGGTGTCGCACTTCGGCATCCTCGGCGAGACCGATATGCGCCCGAAGCTCGGCGGCGGCGGCATCGTCGTCGATGTAGCGTGATGAATAGACGTAGCCATTGCCCATGCGGTTCGTCAGGGGGATGTTCCAGATCCACCCAGCCGACTTCGCGATCGATCGGGTACAGGCCTGCACGCCCTGGGAGGGCAGCGGGGTGGGCGCCACCACGGCCCGGTCGTTGAACAGATTCTCGTCGAATGAGCGGTGCGGTTCGTTGAGCGCCCCCTCGATGATCGCCGCCCGGAATCCGCTCGCATCGACGAACAAGTCGGCTTCGAAGCGCCGGCCGTCGTCCGCAATTAACGCCCCCACATCGCCGGCATCGTCGAGCTCCACCGACGCGATCTTCGCCTCGACGTGGCGAATGCCGCGCGCGGTTCCGAATTCGCTCAGGAATGCGCCGATCAGGTGCGCGTCGAAATGATAGCCGTAGCTGATCGAGAACGGGAAGTTCGGAGGCGCGAGCGGTGCCCGGCCTTCGCGCGCGATCCGGGTCGGGATGAAGAACGGGTCGGGGTGCGCCGGAACGTCGCGACCGGTGCGGCGGACCCGCGCCGAATAGAAGAACTGGCCCTGGGTGAGATGATCGAGGTTGGTCGGAAACGGGTGGAAGTACCGTTCATAACCCGGCTGGTCGGACCAGCCGGCAAATTCGATCCCGGCCTTGTAGGTCGCGTTGCAGCGCGGCATCCACTCGGCTTCGGCGATACCGAGCGTGTCGAAGAAAGCCTTGAGCTGGGGCGTCGACCCTTCACCGACGCCGACGATCCCGATCGTCGGGGATTCGATCAGCGTGACCGTGGTGCCGTCCGCGCCCCAGCGCCGCTGGATGAGGTTGGCCGCCATCCAGCCCGCCGTGCCGCCGCCGAGGATGATTACAGAATCTGGAGCTTTGGTCATCAGCGGCCCGATAGACGGAGCCATCCCATCACGCGAGTTTCTCGATCACGGCGGACCACGGTCCCAGGCGACCGGCACTCACATCTCCCACCGAAATGATTTCGGCGAGCGGATGATCGCTGCGATCGCTCTCTGAGTCCGAAAGGTTGAATGAACAGCGCAGCTTTGCTCCGTCGGCTTCGCGTTCGAAGACCATGAGGTCCCCCGACGCATCGATGATCCGCATCGCTCCGTGGTGAAGCGCGGGATGCCGATTGCGAACGTCGAGGCATCGGCGAGTGAAATTCAGGACGGAATCCTCATCCGCGTCCTGCTTATCAATCGCCAGCGGAGCGTGATTAGCGCCGACCGGCAGCCACGGCTGCGACGGCGAGAAGCCGAGGTTCGGAGCTCCGCTCGACCACGGCATGGGGGTGCGCGCGCCGTCGCGGCTGAGAGTCTCCGGCCAATTGGCGATGGCTTCCGGATCCCGCAGCTGGTCGAACGGCACGTCAACCTGCGGCAGCCCGAGCTCCTCGCCTTGATACAGGATGATCGAGCCGCGCAGCGAGCACAGGAGCAACATCTTGAGCCGTGCGACGCGGTTACGGTACTCCTCATCCGCCCAGCGCGAGATCGCCCGGGGGGCATCGTGATTCTCGAACGCCCAGCTCGGCCAGCCCGCCTCCTCCGGCCAGTCTTCGGCGACCGAGGCAACGAGCGCCGGCGTCAGCTTGTCGGCGTACAGGAAGTTGAATCCATAAGCGCTGTTGAGCCGAGCATCGTCGGCGGTGAACGCGTGCATTTCGGCAAGCGGGTCATCACCTCCGACTTCGGCGACGGTGAACCGGCCGCCGTAGCGGTTGGTGAGCGCACGAATTCGCTCCAGGAATTTGGCGATGTCCGGATGAGACTGGTTGTAGCGGTGCTCCTGGAAGTCGAACGGGCGCGACCTTTTGCTTCCGGGCGATGCTGGAGGATTATCGCGCAGCTGCGGGTCGTGCATCGCGAAGTTGATCGCGTCGAGCCGGAAGCCGTCGACGCCGCGATCGAGCCAGAAAGCCGCGACGTCGAGCAACGCCTGCTGCACGTCCGGATTGTGCACGTTCAGCCCCGGCTGCTCGGCAAGGAAGTTGTGGAAATAATATTGCCCGCGGCGGGCGTCCCAGGTCCATGCCGGACCGCCGAACACCGACTGCCAGTTCGTCGGCGGCGAACCGTCGGCCTTGGCGTCCGCCCAGACGTACCAGTCGGCCTTGGGATTGGTCCGGTTCGATCGGCTCTCGCGGAACCAGGGGTGCTGGTCCGAGGTGTGAGAATAGACCTGGTCGATGATGACCTTGAGCTTCAGCGCATGCGCCCGCTCCACGATTGCGTCGAAGTCGCCCAGCGTTCCGAATATCGGGTCGACCCCGCAATAATCGGCGACGTCGTAACCGAAGTCGCGCATCGGGGAGGGAAAGAACGGCGATAGCCAGATCGCATCGACCCCTAGGCTCGCTACATAATCGAGCTTTTCGAGGATTCCTGGAAGATCGCCGATGCCGTCGCCGCTGGAGTCGGCGAAGCTGCGCGGATAGATTTGGTAGATCGCCGCGCCCTTCCACCAGGGCACAGTCGACGAGCTCGTCGAGCTATCCGGTTCGTGCCTAGCGAGCATCGCAAACCGAGTAGCCGAGCGGCGGCAAATCGACGCTGACTGTTCCTGGGGCGTCCGCCGCAGCCGGGCATGTGCCGGCGAGCGTCTCGAAGGTCCTCGATCGTGTTTCGACGCGAACATGCTGATGGATCGCGTTCATGGACGTGTTGAACAGCAGGAGCATTTCGCGACCATTCGCCGGATCGAAGCGGGACACCGCGAACAGGCCCGGCTTGGCGGACGAGAAGCGCACCAGCTGGAGGCCGCGCGTCAAAGCCGCATGACTCGTGCGGATGTGCGCCAGGCGGCTGATTTCGCGATAAAGCGGGCGTGTGGGATCGAAGTTCGACTGCGCGGTCGTCGCATTGCTGCCAATCAGCCGGCTCCGATTGTCGCTGGCCACCTTGCTCGCGAACATGTCCTGCCGCGACTGCTGGTCGCCGCCCGTCCCGGCGAAGCCCTGCTCGTCCCCGTAATAGATGGTCGGCACGCCCCGAAGCGTGAGCAGCATCGCATGCCCGAGCATGTCGCGTCGGAGCAGCTCCTCCGGCGACGCATTGGGCCACGCCTTGCTGATGAAATAGCCGAACCGCCCCTGGTCATGATTGCCGAGGAAGGTCGGAAGTCTCAGCGCCGCCGCCGCGCCGCCCTCGTAGAGCGCGTCATCGCGAAAGAGCGTCGCGAGCTCGTCGGTTCCCGCGCCGTTCACGACATCGATGACGGCGTGCATGAACGGGAAATCGAGCACCGAGGGCAGCTTGTCGACGCGCGTGTTCACCGCCGTGTGCGCGGGGTCCATCCGGTCGGTCGAAACCTCGCCGAAGATATGAAAATTGGGGATCCCGTCGCGGTGCGCGCGATCGAGGATCGCGGGCACGAACTTCTGCCAGAATTCCGCGTCGACGTGCTGCGCGGTGTCGATTCGGAAGCCGTCGACCCGGTACTTGTCGATCCACGCCGAATAGATGTCGATCATGCCCTGGATGACGCGCGGGTTCTCCGTGAACACGTCGTCGAGACCGACGAAATCGCCCATCGTGCTCGACTCGCCGCGAAAGGTGCTGTCGCCGCGGTTGTGATAGTAGATCGGGTTGTTCAGCCAGGCCGGCGCCTTGATGTTCCGCTCGGCGGGATGGACTTCGACCGTATAGGCATAGTTCGGGTCGGTCAGCCGCGCGAAATTGGCGGCCGAGCCATCTCGCTCGCCGGTAAAGCCGGGGTTGATCGCAGGCCCGCCCGGGCCGCCGCGCCGCTGATATGGATAATCGGCGATGCTCCGGTACGGGCAGTCGCCGTGGCCTACACATTCCTTGAAATAGATGACGTCCGCCGTGTGATTGACGACGATGTCCATGTAGAGCTTGAGGCCGCGCCGGTGCGCCGCATCGACCAGAGCCTTGAAATCCGCGTCGGTGCCAAGGTGCGGGTCGACATGGGTGAAATCGGTAATCCAATAGCCGTGATAGCCGGCGCTCTCCTGTCCGGGCGGCCCCTGAACGGCCTTGTTCTTGAACACCGGCGTCAGCCAGACGGCAGTCGCGCCGAGCGCCTGGATGTAATCCAGCCGACGGGTCAGCCCCTTGAGGTCGCCGCCGTGGAAGAAGCCGGTGGAAGTCGGATCGAAGCCGTTGGTCAGCCGATCGCCGCCGAGGCCTCCCCGGTCGTTCGACGGATCGCCGTTCTCGAACCGGTCGGGCATGACGAAATAGATGACTTCGTCCTGTGGCAGCCGCGCGCGGTAATCGGCGGCGGAGGCCGGTGGCGCTGGACGCGCGGCAGCTGCCAACGCCGGAAATGCCGTGGCCAACGCGATAAGCGATATAGCTCCGCCCAGGGGCTTCATTGGCTCTCTTTCACCTGCTCACCGACTACGGCCGCCACGAATTGGCGGTGCGAGGGGAGGCTTTCGGCCTTGAGCCGATAGCTCCTTGCCAGGCTGTCGAGGAACGGGCCGATGTCTTCCGCGGGAACGTTGTCGGCGAGCGGCGACCAGCTTTCGGGCATGATCCCGTGACCGATCATCACCTGTCCCCAGCTGTCGTCGAGGAACAGTTCATCCTCCTCGCGCATGAACAGGCCCGCTTCGCTGAACAGCGCGATCTTCTCGGCCAGCGTCGGTGGCAACTCCATCCGGCGGCACTCATCCCAGAAAGGGTCGCCCGCGCGCTGGTTCGCGAAATAGTGAAGCGTGATGAAGTCGCGGACCCGCTCCCACTCGCTGGTGGACAGGCGATTGAATGTGTCGCGGGCCGACGCCGTCCGGGTCAGGTCGCCGGGCAACAGGTTCAGAAAACGTCCGAGCGCCGACTGCACGAGATGGATGCTGGTCGATTCCAGCGGCTCCATGAACCCGGCCGAGAGGCCCAGCGCCAGGCAGTTGTGCGACCAGAACTCGGCGCGCCGGCCGCTGGTGAAGCGGATCGGCCTCGGATCGGCAAGCGGAGCGCCGTCGAGATTGTCGAGCAGGATCGAAGCCGCTTCGTCGTCCGAGATGAAATCCCTGCAATAGACGTGCCCGTTGCCGGTCCGGTGCTGCAGCGGGATGCGCCATTGCCATCCGGCGCGGCGCGCCATCGCCTGCGTGTAGGGCCGGAAGGCGTCGCTGGATTCGCAGGCCACCGTGATCGCCGAATTGCACGGCAGCCATCGGCTCCAGTCGACGAACGGAACGTCGCACGTCTTGCCGAGCAGCAGGCTTCGAAAGCCGGTGCAATCGATGAAGAAGCTGCCCGGAATACGTCGCTCTCCGTTCAGCAGCAGCGCGGTGAGATCGCCGCTGTCGCCGTTTCGTTCAACGTCGACGATGAGCCCCTCGACACGGCGAACACCGCGCTGCTCGGCATAGTCGCGCAGCATCTTTGCGAACAGCGACGCGTCGAAGTGATAGGCGTAAGCCAAGTCCGGACTGGTGTTCGTTCCAGCATTCCTGGCCATGCGGCCGAGCCGCGCTGCAGCGATGTTGAAGCAATAGTCCCCGAACTCCCCGGCGACGCCAAGCCCTCGTCCGCGGAGCCATAGCTGCCGGAACGGGATCAGCCCGACGCCGCGCCCGGTGTAGCCGAAGCTGTGAATGTACGACGAGCCGTCGCCAGACCAGTTGGCGAACTCGATCCCGAGCTTGAACGTCGCATTGGTCCGCCGCACGAACTCGGCCTGATCGAGCCCCAGTCCGGTGACCAAATTGTGGATCTGCGGGATCGTTGCCTCGCCCACGCCCACGGTCCCGATCTCATCGGATTCGACCAGCGTGATCGTCGCGCAATCGCCGAGAAAGCGCGCGAACGTCGCCGCTGCCACCCAGCCCGCCGTTCCGCCTCCGGCAATGGTGATTTCGAGAGGCGCGGACTGGCTCATGGCTAAGGCAATAGAGGAAAAGGCCCGGCGGCGCGCAATGCCGCCGGGATGCTCAGATCAGAAGCCGCGTTCCGGCGCCGGCGCGGGTGGCGGCGGCGGAGGAGGCGGTGCCGGGCAAGCCGCCGTGGCGAGGATCACCGCGCCATCGGCGCAAGTCTGCGTCGCGGGCGGCGGAGCCGGCGGGGGCGGCGGCGGAGCGGGTGGGGGCGGCGGCGGAGCCGGAGGGGCAACGCCGAACTTGTAGGTCGCCCCGATCAGGAACCGGCGGCCAAAGGTCTGATATTTGAGCCATGCGTCGGGCTGGTTTTGAATTCCCAGCGTCGCTTCGCGCTCGTTGGTGAGGTTCTGCCCCTGAAGGTACAGTGAGAGGCCTCGAAGTCCCGAGGTGCTCGGGAAGTCATAGCCAATCTGCGCATCGAAAAGCGTCTCCGCGAGCACGTACTGGCGGTCGAGGCTTCCGCTGAACAGCACGAAATCACCCTGGAAAGCGGAGCGATAGCGCATGCTTCCCCGGACGCTGAAGCCATTCTTCTCGTAGAAGGCGGTCAGGTTCGCGACCCACTTTGAGTAACCCGGAATGGTGGTGATATTGCCGTTGAAGTCCTTGATGCTCGTCTTCGTGTAGCCGACTCCGCCGGTAAGGCCGAAGCCCTCGAGCGACTGCGAGAAGATATCGAACGGCACTGTTCCCGCGAGCTCGGCACCGTACATGTACCCGCCATGCGTGTTCACGCTGCCGCTGAAGAATCCGATCGGCGTTGACGGCACCGGTTCGTTGGCAGGCGGCGGGAATTGCGAATAGTCGAAGTTCGTCGACGTGCCGCCAGCGATGTAGGTGTCGATGTGCTTGTAGAAAGTCTGTAGCGCGACGTAGCCCTTGGAGCCGAAATACTTCTCGAGGTTCAGGTCGACGGCTTTGGCCTGGTAGGGCCGAAGGAACGGGTTGCCGCCACCGCCGCTGTAGATCCGGAGCGTCGCATCGTAGTTGAAGGTGATCGCGTTGTTGAGGTCGGTCAGCCGAGGCCGCATATACTCCTTGGACGCGGCGAAACGCACCACCCATCCGTTCTGCCAGCGGAAGTTGAGGTTCAGGCTGGGCAGCCACATCCAGTAGGAATCATGGGCCCGTGGGTACGCAAGGCTCGTTGAAACGAGATCGGTGTGCACGCCCTGGAATCCGATATTTCCGGTCAGAGTCGCGCTGCCCAGGTCCGCGTCCAGCGGCGCCATGATATAGGGCGTCAAAACCTTCTCACGCACGTGGTAGCCGCTATTTGGCTGAGTGTTGTCGATGTACCGAAGGATGCCCTGCGATTCGACGGCTCGGGGATCCCACGAAAGGATCGGACCGAACCCGCGATCGAGCGTGAACGTCGGCTGCAAAATGCTGCTTGGGATGGCCGCTTGCACCTGGCCTGCCGGTGGCGACAGGAAACCCTCGAGCTGCGACAGCGTCTTGTCGCGGTCGGTATAGTCCACGCCGACCTTGATCGACTTGATCAGGCTTCCGAAGTCGCGCTCGATCTCGCCACGAAGCTCCTTGAGGTCGTCCTTGCTCGTCCGCAGCTTGTCGTAGCCGGCCTGGACCTGGCTCGGGCCCGACCATCCTTCGACGTCCGTCAGCACCAGCGCCGAATTGGCGCCGTTGTAATTGCTCACATATTCAGGACCGTGGCTGGTGTCATTGTAGGAAACAGTGGCACATCCTTGCGCGAGAACGCAGGTCGGTCCCTGGTTGCGTCCGTACATGATGCCGGCGGTCGTCTCGATGTGATGCTCGGTGCGGTCGGTCCGCGACCAGCTGACGTCGGCCATCGCTTTCCAGCCGTTGTGACCGTCCCACAACCCGTTCCAGCCCAGTGCGTATTGATCCGCTTTGTGGTCGGTGGCGTAATTTTCGATCAGCGGCAGGCCCTGGATCGTCGCTGCCGTCACGATGCCGTTGGACGAGGTTTCACTAAGGACGTTGTTGAACGGACTGTACTTGAAGGGCATTTCGAAGCCCTTCTGATCGATGTCGTCCGTGAAATGCGAATAGAAGCCGTCGAGCGTCATCGTGAGATTGTCGCTCAGCCGCCCCTGCAGGGTCGCGGTGGTGCCGAGGCGCTTCAGCTGGTCCGTCTCGTACCAGGTCTTCACCCCGTACATGCCCTGATTGCCGCTGGGATAATCGGAATAACCCCAGGCATTCCAGTCGCGGGTCTGATACGGCTCGTCGGTGTAGGCGGCCGAGAGGGCAAGGCCGATCGTGTCGTGCGCGAACTGGTCGACGAAAGTGCCGAAAACGCGTCCGCCCTTATCCTTCGACTTGGGCAGCAGCTTCTGGTCGACGTACGCCCCGCGCACGCCGACGGCGAGGACCCGATGACCATAGTCGAGCGGCCGGATGGTCCGCATGTCGATGCTGCCGACGAGGCCGCCTGCCGTGTGATCCGCCTCGGCCGTCTTGTAGATATCGACGCCGGCGAGGATTTCGGATGGGTACTGGTCGAACTCGACGGCGCGGCTGTCGTTGGTCGTGGTCTGCTGACGGCCGTTCAGGGTGGTGGTCGAGAAGTCCGGACCGAACCCGCGGATCGAGATGATCGTCGCGCGTCCGTTGTTCCGCTGCGCGGCGAGGCCTGGGAGACGGGCGATCGATTCGGCGATGCTGTTGTCGGGCAGCTTGCCGATGTCTTCCGCAGTGACCGACTCGACGACCGTTTCCGAATTCTTCTTCTTGGCGGTGGCGCTGCGAAGCGCGGCACGGAAGCCGGTGACGACGATCGTCTGATCGTTCGAACTGGTGGTCTGCGCATTGGCCTGGGTGTCGGTCGGAGGCGCCGGCTGGGTCGCGGTCGCGGTCTGCGCCCAGGCTGGAGTGGCGCAGAGCGTTGCCGCCAGCGCCACCTGGCTGACCGCCGCCCCGAGCAGCGAACGCGAAGAAAGTCGAATCATGGTGCACCCCTTTTGTCGGCGCACTCGCGCCGGGCCTTGTTGCAGTTCTGGAGGGTAATCCCTCTCTCCCGGCCTCACGGATATCAGAGCTTTTCGGGAGCGGAACGGGTTGGACGGCACTACATACGTATTCACATACGTATTCAGAGGAGTAAGCTCGCTCGCCAATGGAGAGGCGGCCGACCTCATTCGATATCGCGGCGCTGGCGGGGGTGTCGCAGCCGACAGTCTCGCGGGCGCTCAGCGGAAATCCTTCCGTCAGCGAGGAGACGCGCGCGCGCGTCCTCGCCGCGGCCGAGCAGCTCAATTACAAGGTCGACAAGAACGCCTCGGGGCTGAGGCGACGCTCGTCGAGGACCCTGGCGCTATTGTTCTTCGAGGAGCATGCGCCCGGCGGCGCGCTCATCAATCCGTTTTATTTGTCGCTGCTCGGGCCGATGGTGCGCTGCTGCGCCGAGAAGGGCTACGACCTGCTCATCTCGTTCCAGCAGCTCTCGTCCGACTGGCACGTGGACTATGAGGACAGCCACAAGGCCGACGGCATCATCCTGCTCGGCTACGGCGACTATCTCCTGTACCGGCCCAAGCTTCAGCAATTGATCGAGCGCGGCGCTCATTTCGTTCGCTGGGGCTCGGCGGGCGGAGGGGAACTCGGCGCGACCGTGTCGTGCGACAACGAGCAGGGCGGGTTCGATGCCACCTCTCATCTGCTGCAGCAGGGGCGCCGGCGAATTGCGTTCGTCGGAACGGTCGATCCGGGCTATCCGGAATTCCTCGATCGCTGGAACGGTTATTGCCGGGCGTTGCGCGCGGCGGGAATCGAGCCCGACGAGCGGCTTCAGATCGACGGCGACGCGACCGAAGACGCGGGAGCGACTTCGGTCCGGCGCATGATCGCCCGCGAGGCTGAATTCGACGCCGTCTTCGCCGCCTCCGATGTGACGGCGATCGGCGTCATGCACGCCTTGCAGGGGATGGGCCGGCAAGTTCCGGCCGATGTCGCGATCGTCGGCTTCGACGACATACCGGCGGCGAGCCTCTCGAGCCCGCGGCTGACGACCGTCAGCCAGAACCCGCGCCAGGCGAGCGAAGCGCTGATCGACGCGATCATCACCTCGATCGAAGGCGGCAGCGTGACGAGCCAGTTGCTTCCGGCGCGGCTGATCGTGCGGGAATCGAGCGTGATCGCCTGAGTCCCGCCCACAAACGACAGCGCATTCGTATTCACGGCTGCTGACGCCGTTGTGTGCCCGCCGGCCATCTGCCAGCGTTGGCCGCGGGGAGAGAGCGCATGAACAAGCAAGTCATGCTGGAAAAGCCGCGGCAATCGCTTGCCGGCCTGTGGAACATCTCGTTCGGCTTCTTCGGCATCCAGATCGGCTTCGCGCTCCAGAACGCGAACATGTCGCGGATCTTCCAATCGCTTGGGTCGAGCGTCGACAATCTGCCGGTGCTGTGGATCGCGGCGCCGCTCACCGGGCTGCTCGTCCAGCCGGTGATCGGTCATCTTTCGGACCGCACATGGCTCGGCCGGCTCGGCCGGCGGCGGCCTTATTTCGTCGCGGGCGCGCTGCTTGCCGCTTTGTCGCTGTTCCTCATGCCGCTGTCGACGCAGCTGCTGATGGCCGCGGTCCTGCTGTGGACGCTCGACGCCAGCCTCAACATCTCGATGGAGCCGTTCCGCGCGTTCGTCGGCGACATGCTGCGCAAGGACCAGCACACGACCGGCTATGCGGTGCAAACGGCGTTCATCGGCGCCGGCGCGGTGGTCGGGTCGATCTTCCCGGCGCTGCTCGACAGATGGGGCGTAGCGAACAGCGTCGCCGGCGGGGGGATACCCGATACGGTTCGCTACAGCTTCTGGTTCGGCGCGGCGGCGCTGTTCGCGGCGATGCTCTGGACGGTCCTTACCACGCGCGAATATTCGCCCGACGAAATGGATCGGTTCGCCGAAACGGCCGATCACCCCGGGAGCGACGAGCAATTGAGTGCCCTCGCGAACCGAAGCCTCCTCTCACCCTGCGCCTGGATTGCGGCCGGCATCGTGCTCGCGTCGCTGGTGTTCCGCGCCTCCCTCGAAAAAGAGATGTTCCTCCTGGCCGGGCTTCTGATCGCTTATGGCCTGGCCAGCCTCACCGCAATCATGCTCGCGCGTCGGGGAAGCACGAACAACATGCTGGCGCACATCGTCGGCGACTTTTCCGGCATGCCGCCGCTCATGAAGCGGCTCGCCGTCGTGCAGTTCTTCACCTGGGTCGCGCTCTATACGATGTGGGTGTTCACGACCCCGGTGGTCGCGCGCAACTTCTACGGATCGCCCGATCCCGCCAGCGCCGGCTTCCAGGATGCCGGCAATTGGGTGGGGATTCTCTTCGCCGTCTATAACGGCGTCGCGGCGATCGTCGCACTGGCGGTGCTGCCGTGGCTCGCGAGGACCGTCGGCAAGGCGCGCACGCACATGATCTGCCTGCTCGCGGGGGCGGCCGGCTTCCTCAGTTTCTTCCTGATGCACGATCCGAAGATGCTTATCATTTCGGAGATCGGCATCGGCACCGCCTGGGCGTCGATCCTGGCGATGCCCTACGCCATCCTCGCCAGCAGCCTGCCGCAGCGCAAACTTGGCATCTACATGGGCCTGTTCAACATCTTCATCGTCGTTCCCCAGCTGCTCGTCGCGACCGTCATGGGATCGATCATGAAAGCGTTTTTCCCCGATCAGCCGATCTGGACGATGCTCGTGGCGGCACTGGTCATGGCCGCCGCCGCGCTCGCGATGCTTCGTGTCGATGCAGCCGCGGGGGCGCGTGAGTAGCTCTCGCTTTTCTTTTATCTGGAGAACGGAATTGAGATTGTCGGCGATCGTGGCGCGTGCGCTGCTGGCCTCCAGCGCTCTTGGGGCGGCCGCTCAGGCCGGGGCCGTCGCGCCGCATCTGGCGCACCTTCGAAACGGTATCGAGCTCACCGGCAGCGCCGGATCGATGCGGGTCACCGCGTTGACCGATTCAATCATCCGGGTCCGAGTCGCGAAGGATGGGAAATTCGGCGAGGATGCGAGCTGGGCTGTGCCCGCCGCCGTCCGCCACGAGAGCGTTCGGGTTGCGCCGACAGCGCGCGGTTTTCGCACCGCTTCGATGGAGCTTCGGGTCGATCCGGCGACCATGAAGCTGCAGGCGCTCGATCTGCATGGAACGGTGATCAGCGCGGATTCGGGACCGGTCCGCTCCGACGCCCATGCCTTCGAGCTTCGCAAGGACATGCCGCTGTCGGAACATTATTTCGGCATGGGCGACAAGACCGGCGTGCTCGATCGCCGCGGCTACACCTTCGTCAACTGGAACAGCGACACCTACGGCTTCACCCCGTCAACCGACCCCATCTACAAGTCGATCCCGTTCTTCATCGCCACCGGCGGGCCGGGCGGAAGCTACGGGCTGTTCCTCGACAACACGTATCGAAGCACCTTCGACTTCGGCCACAGCGTCGCCGACACGCTAAGGATCAGTTCGGTCGACGGGCCGATCGATTATTATTTGATCGCCGGACCGACGGTTGCCGACGTGGTCCATCGCTACACGGACCTGACCGGCCACGCGCCGATGGCGCCGCTGTGGGCGCTTGGTTATCAGCAGTCACGCTACAGCTACATGAGCGATGCCGAGGTGCGGCAGATCGCCGCGACGTTCCGGCGCGACCGCTTCCCGCTCGACGTGATCTGGCTCGACATCGACTACCAGGACCGCAACCGGCCGTTCACCGTCAACAAGAGCACCTTCCCCAATATGCCGGCGCTGGTGCACGACATGGGGCAGCTCGGGATCAAGCTGGTCCCGATCACCGACCTTCACGTCGCCTATCTGCCCAACCAGGGTTACGCGCCGTACGACAGCGGGGCTGCGGGCAACAACTTCGTCCACGATTCGAAGGGCAATCTGTACGTGGCACCGGTATGGCCCGGACCTTCGGTGTTCCCCGATTTCACTCGAGCGTCGACGCGTGCCTGGTGGGGATCGCTCTACAAGGACTTCATCGCCGACGGCTTCGCCGGCTTCTGGAACGACATGAACGAGCCGGCGGTGTTCGATACGCCCGGCCACACGATGCCGAACACCAATCTCCACCGGATCGAGAGCGACGATTTCGCGCCGCGGACGGCGACCCATGCCGAGATCCACAACGTCTATGGCATGGAAAATACGCGCGGCACCTACGAGGGCATGCTTCGCTTGCGCCCCGGAGTGCGGCCGTTCGTGATGACCCGTGCCTCCTATGCGGGCGGCCAGCGCTATGCCGCGACATGGACCGGCGACAACAGCTCGACGTGGGATCATTTGCGGTTGTCGGTCGAGCAGCTGATCAATCTGGGCCTGTCGGGATTTTCCTACAGCGGGTCCGACGTCGGAGGCTTCACCGGCGGACCAAGCCCCGAGCTCCTCACGCGCTGGTTCGAGGTCGCCGCCTTCACGCCCGTGTTCCGCGACCATTCGGCCAAGGACACGCCACGCGCCGAACCGTGGGTGGACGGACCCGAACAGCTGGCGATCCGCAAGCGCTACGTCGAGGAACGCTACAAGCTGCTGCCCTACATCTATGCGCTGGCCGAGCAGAACAGCCGCACCGGCGATCCGCTGATGCGGCCGGTGTTCTATGATTATCCCGATGCCCTCAACAGCGGGTGCGACCAGTCGATGAGCTTCACGCTCGGCCGCAGCCTGTTGATCGCCGGACCGCCGAAGCCCGAATCGCCCGAGAAATTCGACATCTGCCTGCCGAAAGGCGGGTGGTACGATTACTGGACTGGATTGCCGGTCACCCAGGCCAAGCTGACCGAGACGCCCAAACTGGATGTGCTCCCGGTGTTCGTCCGCGCCGGCACGATCCTGCCCCGCCAGCCGGTCGTCCAAAGCACCGCCGAGCTGCCCAGGGGGCCGCTCAGCCTCGATGTCTATCCGGGCGAGAATTGCACGGGCGAAATCTATGCCGACGACGGAACCAGCATCGCCGGCGCGACCCTGAAGCAGGAGATCAGCTGCAGCATGACTCGACGCGGGCTGTCGCTTCGGTTCGGCCAGCGGACCGGCACTTATCGTCCGTGGTGGAATGCCATCGCAGTGACCGTGCACGGCTGGTCGAACGGCCCCGCGCGCGTCTCAAACGGAACGAACGCCGTCGCCGACCCGCGCCAGCAGACCGTCGCCTTCACCATTCCGGATCACCCCGGAGCGGGCGAGGTCACCGTCGGGAGCTAGAAAGCCCCGTGGTGATGAAGCGAGTGAGGCATGCCAGATCAGACGAACTTAGGCGGCGAGACCCTCGTTAAACACATCCGCCGCAGCAACGGGGAAAGGGCTTCTCCTACTCCTGACGTTGCCAGCTACTTCACCTTATGTCGTAGCGGTTCGGTGCTGGATCGCTCGCTCCTGCGAGCAGGACAATCAGCCAAATCAAACTGATAATGTAGAGCAGATTGCTGACGAAGATAGAGAAGAACAGCGCCATATCCGGCTGGGTCCCCGTGCCTACTGACGCGAACATCCGTGGCATCTGAATCGACGAATACAAAATAAACGGGAGGGGCATCAGCCCCCACGAGCCAGATTTGCCTCGGTCGTGGAGCCGTCGAACAACAGCTGTGGCGAAGAGTAAAAGTGCCAGGCCAAAGGTGACGGCGAGGTAAAGCGCGACGGAGCCTGCTGGCATGAAGTCAGGGTGATTTCCTTGGACCGAAACTGAATAATGGCCCGGCCCACGTGTTGTGGTCACTTGGTCAGGATGCTGCGCGGCAAATTGCTGCATCGCCAGCATGGAGTTGCTCATCATCGGCACGAAGACGAACATGCTCACAACCATAGTGATAATGAAGGCAACCGCCGCATAAGGCCAGAAGCTAGCTCGGTCCTCGCGGCCAGCGAAATCAAAGAGTCTCTTGAAGTGACCCCAAACCGAAATGCTTGCTGCCATTTCTTATCCCCTGCTTCGGGGCGGTTATTGCTAGCACTCAGCGGTGGCGTCAATTTCTTGGCCGAAAAGAGAGCTATGCAAATATTCCCTCGCCGCTAGCTGAAGCGTTAGAAATACGCTGGAGGGCGCGCTCGGTCGCAGTAAGCAGCATTAGAATTTGCGGCTAAGCCATTGCTTTCACGATCGGACGAAAATGGTGGACGCACTAGGGCTCGAACCTAGGACCCGCTGATTAAGAGTCAGCTGCTCTACCAACTGAGCTATGCGTCCCCAAGAGAACCTGGGATGCCGTTAGGCGGAAGCTCCGGCGGCGTTGGTGCGCTCTGGAGCGGCGCGCCGGTAGCATGCGCGCCTGTGGTGCGCAACCGTCCTCCACCGAAATCCTCCCGCGCACGCGGGGCAGGGTGGGAGCGGGGTCAGATCAATCGTGACGTGCTCCGCTGCTGGCGTTCGAGGGCCATCAGCAGCCCGAGGCAGAGCATCACCGTCATCACCGCCGAGCCGCCGAAGCTGACGAGGGGAAGGGGGACTCCGACGACCGGCGCCAGGCCCATGACCATCATCAGGTTGATTGCCACGTAGAAGAAGATGGTCGCCGACAGTCCCGCCGCCGCGAGCTGGCCGAAGCGGCTGGACGCGTTCTGGCTGACCTTCATGCCCCAGCGGATCACCAGGCCAAAGGCGATGATCAGGAGCACTCCGCCGACCAGCCCCCACTCCTCGGCCATCGTCGCGAAGACGAAGTCGGTATGGCCCTCGGGCAGATATTGAAGGTGGCTCTGGCTGCCGTGGAGGAAGCCCTTGCCCCAGATCCCGCCCGACCCGATCGCGATCTTCGACTGGGCGATGTGATAGCCGGCGCCGAGCGGGTCGCTTTCGGGGTCGAGAAACACGTCGATCCGCTTGCGCTGATAGCCGTGCATCATGCTGTATACGACCGGCGCCGCCACTCCGATCGCCGCCGCGGGACCGGCGAACAGCCACCACGGAAGCCCCGCCAGGAACATCACCGTCACGCCGCACAGGCCGACCATGATGCAGGTGCCGAGATCCGGCTGGAGGAGGATCAGCACGGCTGGAACCCCGAGCAGGGCCAGGGCCGGCCAGATCGCGCGCCACCGTCTGATCTCGCTCGCGGGGACGAGCTCATAGAAGCGGGCGAGGGCGAGCACGATGGCCGGCTTCATGAACTCGGACGGCTGGAGCCGGATCGGGCCCAGGTCGAGCCAGCGCTGGGCCCCCTTGCTGACGAAGCCGAGCGCCTCGACGCCGACGAGCATCACCAGCGTCACTCCATAGAGCGGGAAGGCGATCGCCTTGATCGTCGATTCCTTCATCCACGACATCAGGACCGCGATGGCGAGGAAGGCGAAGAAAACGATGCTTTGCTTGACCGCCCACGGGTGCACCGAGCCGCCCGCCGCCGAATAGAGCACGATCAGGCCGAACAAGGCGATCGCCGTGACCAGGAAGATCAGGCGCCACGGCAGCCGCGCGAGCGGCTTGGGGATGATGGCCGAAGTGATCATGCCTGCTTGGGCGGAAGCGGCGGCAGGCCGTTGGCGCTGCGCCAGGTGGCCGTCTTGCGGGCGATCCGCTCTTCCAGCGTGCCGCCGATGCTTTCCTCAAACGCCTGCAGCGACGCCAGCGCCTTTGGCCGGTCATAGAGGAACAGCAAGGTGTCCCGAACCAGCGGCGCGGCGACGGAAGCGCCAAATCCACCGTGCTCGACAATTGCTCCGGCGGCATATTTGGGATTGTCGAAGGGCAGGAACGCCATGAACAGCGAGTGATCGCGCAGCTTCCAGTTCGCCGCGGTGTAATCGCCACGTTCGCTCGCGCTGAGGTTGTGGGTCTGCGCCGTGCCCGTCTTGCCCGCCATCTGGATGCCCGGAATGGGGAACTTGGCGGCGGCCGCGGTGCCGTGATCGACGACGCCGGCCATCGCCGTGCGGATGAAATTGATGTGGTCCTGATCGACCGCCAGCTGCTGCTGCGGAACCACCGGCTTGCTCTTGAGCAGCCGCGGAACGACCCGCCGTCCTGTCGCCAGGCGGCTCGCCATGGTCGCCAGCTGCATCGGGTTGATCAGCACCATGCCCTGGCCGATCGACATGTTGACGGTGTCGTATCCCTGCCATTTGCGATGGTATTTGCGCATCATCCAATCGGGATCGGGGACGGTCCCGTAACGCTGGTTGTCGAACGGCAGGTCGAACTTCTCGCCGAATCCCATCGACCGAACCATCGGCGAGAGCTTCTCGGCGCCGACACGCAGGCACATCGTGTAGAAATAAACGTCGCAACTGTGGACCACCGCCCCGTCCATATCGAGCAGCCCGTGTCGCTTGTCGCAGTGGAAAGTGTGATTCCCGAGTTGAAAGGCGCCCGTGCAATTGACCTTCTGCTTGCGGTCGATGCCGGCATTTAGCAGCGCCATCGCCATCGACGGCTTGATGGTTGAGCCGGACGGATAAAGGCTTTCGAGCGCTTTATCGACCAGCGGCAGATGGTCGTCTTCCGAGAGCATCTTCCACTCGTTCCTGCTGATCCCGTCGGAAAAATTGTTGGGATCGAACGAGGGCATGGACGGCATCGCCAGGATGTCGCCATTGGTGACGTCGAGGACCACGATCGAGCAGGACTGGTCGCCGATCCGGCGCGCCGCGAACTGGTGCAGGTCGGAGTCGATCGTGAGCTGGACCGTCCCGCCGCTGCGGTCGGGCTTGGGCTCGAGCTCCTTGACCAGCTTGCCCCTCGCGGTGACCTCCACACGCTGTCCGCCGGGCTCGCCGCGAAGCGTCGATTCGAGTGTCTTCTCCAGCCCTTCCTTGCCGATCTTCACGCCGGGAATGAGGAGCAGCGGGTTCTTGTCTTCCTTCTCATACTCCGCGGCCGAAGCGGGCCCGACGTAGCCGACGAGCTGGCCCACGGTTGAGCCGCCCGGATAAAATCGCGTGAACCCGCGCGAGGCGGCGACGCCGGCAAGCTCGGGCAGGCGGACCGTGATCGCGGCATATTGCTCGTAGGGAACATTGTCTGCGACCGACACCGGCTGGAAGCCGCGCGAGGCAGCGAGCTCGCGGGTGATCCGCTCGACCTCGTCGGGGGGCAGGTTCATGAGGGTCTGGAGCTCGGAGATGATCCGCGGACCATCGTTCTTGGCGATCTGCTGCGGGATGAGGTCGACGCGGAAGCTCGCCTTGTTGATGGCGATCGGCTTGCCGTTGCGGTCGATCAGCCAGCCCCGCCGCGGCGGAACGGGGATCAGCTGCACGCGGTTGCTCTCGCTCAGCAGCTGGTATTTCTCGTTCTGCGCGATGGCGAGCCAGCCCATCCGGCCGACCAGCAAGGCGCCCACGCCGACCTGCGCTCCGCCGAGCATCAACATGCGCCGCGAAAAAGTGAACGACTGGTGCGCCGTCGTGATGCGCATGTGCTTCACCGGCCGAGTCTCCATCGGTCGATCCGCGACACCAGCCAGGCGAACACGGGAAAGAGGCAAACCGAAATTCCGAACGCCGGAAGGACTTGCGCGAACGGAGGCGCGGCGTCGAACGCCCTCGCGGCCCGCCATTGCAGGCCTTCATCCACTGCGATCAGCACCGTCGCAAGCACCCATTCGATCCAATAGTCGCGCCACATCGTGCGGCGATCGATCAGATCGAGCGCCAGCATGGTCGCACTCCACAAAGCTATTGAAAAGCCTATTGGATAAGCGGTGAACAGGTCGTTGACGAAACCCAGCGGAGCGGCCCACCAGGCCGGCCATGGATCGGCGCGGAGCAGCCGCCAGCTGATGAAGACGAGGTAGCCGAAATCGGGGAACCAGCCGCTGGTCGAAACGATCGGCATGGTCGACAGCAGGATCGCCACCACCACGCTGATTGCCGGCACATAGGCCGCAAGGGCGCGGGGACCCTGGCCGATCCGCCGCGACTGCGAGAGCGCTGCGCGAACCATCAGGGAGCTTCGGCCGCCGCCGGCTGATTTTCGGCCGCCACGGCGATCGGTTCGAAGGGGGCCTCGACGATCGCGAAGCTGATCGCCGCCGGGTCGGCCAGCGGCAGCACGATCGCGCCATCGTCGAGCAGCTTCACGACGCGGCCAATCGGCACCAGCGGCGGGTAGAGTCCGCCGGTCCCTGACGTGATGACGATGTCGCCGGGCTTGAACGGGTTTCGGCCGACCTCGAGCGGGCGGACGTCGATGGTGCCGTCCCCGCGGCCTTGGGCGATGACGGGAATGCCGTTCCTTAGCAATCGCGCCGGGACGATGCTCGCCCGGTCGGACACCAGCAGGACGCGCGAGGCGAGGGCGCCCGCGTCGATGATTCGGCCGATCAGTCCCTCGGGCGAGCGCACCGGCATTCCAATCCGCACTCCGTCGCTCGTTCCAGCGGACAGGATCGCGAAGCGGCGCGGGCTGTTGAAGGACGAACCCACGATCCGGCCGACCGCGATGGTGGTGCGTTCGCGCTCGCGCAGGTCGAGCGTGGCCTTGAGCTGCCGATTCTCCTGGAAGATCGCCTTCGCCTCGACCATTCGCTGGAGCATTGCCTTGTTCTGGCGCTTCAGCTCGGCATTCTGGCTTGCGGCGTCCCAATAATTGCCGGCTCCGGTGAACACGCCTTCGGTGGTTGCGGTGACTTCATGAAGTCCCCCGGCGATCGGCCCGGTGACGTCCAGCGCGGCGCCGCGAATCGTATCGAAGGTCGTGGGCGACACAAGCGAGACCACCAGCAGGGCCAGGCCGACGAAAATGCCCGCGATGACCGCCAGCAGGCTGAAGAACAGGCCGTATTGCGCTCGACGCGACCAGCCGGGGCGCGCGGTCGCCACCGCTCAGGGGTCCGTTATGCCGTCTGCAGCACGCCGCGGAACTGCTCTTCCTCGAGCGCGCGGCCGGTGCCGAGCGCGACGCAGGTGAGCGGGTCGTCGGCGACGGTCACTGGAAGTCCGGTCTCGTCGCGAAGAACTTCGTCGAGACCCTGCAGAAGCGCTCCGCCGCCGGTGAGCACGATGCCCTGGTCGCAAATATCGGCGGCAAGCTCGGGCGCGGTGTTCTCGAGCGCGATGCGGACGCCTTCGACGATCGTGCCGACCGGTTCGGAGAGCGCCTCGGCGATCTGGCCCTGGTTGATCGAGATTTCCTTGGGAACGCCGTTGACCAGGTCGCGGCCCTTGATGTGGACCGTCTTGCCGATGCCGTCGACCGGCGGCTTGGCGATGCCCACTTCTTTCTTGATCCGCTCGGCCGTGGCTTCGCCGATCAGCAAATTGTGGTTGCGCCGGACGTAGGAGCTGATCGCCTCGTCCATCTTGTCGCCGCCGACGCGCACCGAGGTGGTGTAGGCGAGGCCACGCAGCGACAGCACGGCGACTTCGGTCGTGCCGCCACCGATATCGACGACCATCGACCCGATCGGCTGGGTCACCGGCATGTCGGCCCCGATCGCGGCGGCCATGGGCTCCTCGATCAGATAGACCTGGCTTGCGCCGGCGTTGGACGCGGCGTCGCGAATCGCGCGGCGCTCGACCG
Source organism: Sphingomonas sp. (assembly GCA_025981625.1). The sequence continues at coordinate 45,778 of JAICXF010000002.1, forward strand.
AGGTCGACCCGCTCGGCACGCAGATCACGATCTCGGGGAAGCGCCAGGCGCGCATCTTGCCGCCGTGCACCTTGTGGATGAAGTGTTTGATCATCTGCTCGGCCACATCGATGTCGGCGATGACGCCGTCGCGCAGCGGGCGGATCGCTTCGATCTGGTCGGGGGTCTTGCCCATCATCAGCTTGGCGTCGTCGCCGACCGCCTTCACTTTCTTGATGCCGTTGATGGTCTCGATCGCGACCACCGACGGCTCGTTGAGCACGATCCCGCGACCGCGGACATAAACGAGCGTGTTGGCGGTTCCGAGATCGATCGCCATGTCGTGCGACATCCACTTGAACCATCGATTCCAGAACATCTAATCCCCGCCTCTCGCTAGCTGCTCGTCAGGCCCCGATAACGCCGCCAGACCGCTTAATTTTCGATTGTTCACAACCCGTTGAATGCAGTCTGAATTTTCAGGAAAAATCAGTGCTTCGCCGCCCGTCCGGAATTGGGATAAGACCCTTAACATGTCAATAAGAAGGCTGCCTCCGGAGCTCATCAATCGCATCGCCGCGGGCGAGGTGGTGGAGCGCCCCGCAAGCGCGCTCAAGGAACTTGTGGAAAACTCGCTCGATGCGAGTGCGAGCTCGGTTTCGGTGCGGCTTCATGCCGGCGGTCTCGAACTGATCGAAGTCGCCGACGACGGCTCCGGCATGAGCCCCGACGAGATGCGGCTGGCGCTCGAACGGCATGCCACCTCGAAACTGCCGGACGAGGGCATCGACCGGGTGACCAGCTTCGGCTTTCGGGGCGAGGCGCTGCCGTCGATCGCCAGCGTCTCGCGGCTGACGCTCGAAAGCCGCGTCCGAAGCGCCGACGGCTGGCGAATCGAGATCGACCATGGCGAACATGGCGAGGAGGGGCCGGCCGCGCTCCCGCCCGGCACCCGCATCCGGGTCGAGGGCCTCTTCGACAAGGTGCCCGCCCGGCGCAAGTTCCTGCGGACCCCGCGCGCCGAATATGCCGCCTGCCTGGATTCGGTGAAGCGCCTGGCCATGGCGCGGAGCGACGTCGGGTTCACGCTCGATCACGATGGCCGGCGGATCCTGACGCTTCAACCGACCGATGCTCCGACGCGCGTGGCCGAGCTGCTCAGCCACGAGCTCGACATGCACGGCGTGGGCATCGACTGCACCCGCGAGGGGCTGAGGCTCACCGGCGTGATCAGCCTGCCGACCTTCAATCGCGGCGTCGCCGACCAGCAATATCTGTTCGTGAACTCGCGGCCGGTGAAGGACCGGGTCTTGGTGGGCGCTCTGCGTGCCGCCTATCGCGACCTCATCGCCCGCGACCGCCATCCGATCGCCGCCCTGTTCCTCGACGTCCCGCTGGACGAGGTCGACGTCAACGTTCACCCGGCCAAGACCGAGGTCCGATTCCGCGACTCCGCGGCGGTGCGCGGGCTGATCATCGGCGGTCTTCGTCGCGCGCTCGACGACGAGAGCCAGCGCAGCGCCGCTCGGACCCAGGCGGCGGCGCCAGTCATGTGGACCACGAGCTCCTCCTACGACCAAAGCCTCAATCGTCATCCCCGCGAAAGCGGGGACCTAGCCAAACAAGGAAACTGGGCTCCCGCTTCCGCGGGAGTGACGAATTTCCGTGAGCAGCAGCGCGCCTTCGAACCGATCACCTTCGCCCCCGCAGCACGGGCTGAGCCAGCAGTGGAAGCGGTTCCAAGCTATCCGCTCGGCGTAGCGCGGGGACAGGTGGCGGCAACCTACATCGTCGCCGAGGCCGAGGACGGGCTGGTGATCGTCGACCAGCACGCGGCGCACGAGCGGCTCGTGCTCGAACGGATGCGCACGGCCAGGGAGGGCGGGGCCGTCGCTCGCCAGGCCCTGCTCATTCCGGAAGTGGTGGAGCTCGACGAACCGGACTGCGACCGTCTCGAAGGAGCGGCGGGTGAACTTGCGGGCATGGGACTCGAGGTGGAGCGGTTCGGCCCGACCTCGATGCTCGTCCGAGCCGTTCCCGCGGCGCTCGGCAAGCCCGATCCCGCGGCGCTTCTCGCCGATCTCGCCGCGGAGATCAGCGAACTTGGCGGCCCGCTCAGCCTTCGCGACAAGCTCGACCACGTCGCCGCGACCATCGCCTGCCACGGGTCGGTTCGGGCCGGGCGCATCCTTTCGGTCGCGGAAATGAATGCCCTCCTGCGCGAAATGGAAGTCACGCCGCGCTCAGGTCAATGCAACCACGGCCGCCCCACCTGGGTAAAGCTCGGCCACGGCGAGATTGAGAAGCTGTTCGGCCGTAAGTGAGCGGTCAAAAGCGACAGCGATAATGGCTGCTTCCGACCGTCAACTGGTCACGTAACTACCTATTGCGCACGTCCAATGCAGCTCTAATCAGATTGCATGATTCCGCTCTCGCTTCTGTTGCTTGCTGGAGCTTCCGTTCAAGCAGACCATCCAAAGAGCTTTCTTGTCTCGGTTGGCAGCATCCCGGTGCCGCGCGACGAAATGATCGAGAGCTTCGCCTTTTCGACGTGGGGCGTCACGTTCAAGGCGGTTTGTCACATCCCTTCAGGTTGGACGATCAAGGCGGGTGGCAGCCTGACGCCAGAAGGAACCTTCGAAGGTCAAGGCAGTCTTGGCGTTTCGATGCCGCGCTCGGCGAGCCCGAAGGAGTTTCGTTCGCTCGTTCTCGTTGAACTTTATGCGCCCGTGCAGCGCAGGGACATTCGCTTCCCCAAGAACAGTGGTGAAGTGCCCGCGACATTCAAGGGGTTCGCGACGGTGACCGACGGCGACTCCGAAAGGAAAATCGCGCTCTCATATCGGAATGTCAGGCTCGTTTCGGCGCGAAGCTGTCCTCCCTGAATGCTGTTCGCACACCGTTACGTGACCGGGACAGCACCCAAAGCAGACATTGCAATAGCTGCTTTTCCGCATTTCCCGGCCGCGCACCCACTGCTATGCGAACCTCAGGGAATGGGGTCTCCCCAGAGTCAAAGCGACTCTCAACCGCCGACCGGCTGATGGCTCCTACTTGTCGCAGGCGTGCTGCAGTAGGAGGGCCATGCTTTATCTGATCGTCTTCATCGGCGCCGGCGTCGGCGGAGCGCTTCGTCACGGGGTCAACATCGCCTCGACGCGGTTGCTTGGGCTGGGCTTTCCATACGGCACGTTCATCGTGAACGTGGTGGGTTCGTTCTTCATGGGCCTGTTCGCCGGCTATTTCGCTTTCCGTCCCGGCGTTGGGCAGCATGTCCGGCTGTTCCTGACGACCGGCGTCCTCGGCGGCTTCACCACCTTCTCGACCTTTTCGCTCGACGCGGCGCTGCTGATCGAGCGGCACGCCTGGGGACTCGCCCTCGGCTACGCGGTCGGATCGCTCGCCGCCGGGATTTCGGCATTGTTTCTGGGGCTCGCCCTGTTTAGGGGCGGCGGCCACTTGCCCTAAGGCTCAAGCACATGAACATCGATCTTCTGCCCACCGGCGATAATCCGCCGGAAAACATCAACGTGGTCATCGAAGTCCCTGTCGGGGGCGAGCCGGTGAAGTATGAGTTCGACAAGAAGTCGGGCGCTCTGTTCGTCGACCGGATCCTCCACACGCCGATGCGCTATCCGGCCAATTACGGCTTCGTTCCGCACACCCTGTCGCCCGACGGCGATCCGCTCGACGCACTGGTGATCGCGCGATCGCCGTTTGTCCCCGGCTGCGTGGTTCGTGCGCGGCCCATCGGCGTGCTCAATCTCGAGGACGAGCATGGCGGCGACGAGAAACTGATCTGCGTTCCGGTCGACTCGACCTTTCCTTATTATTCGGACGTCGGCGAGCGGCACGACCTGCCGTCGATCGTGCTTCAGCAGATTGAGCATTTCTTCACCCATTATAAGGATCTCGAGGCCGAGAAATGGGTGCGGGTGGGCCATTGGGGCGATGCGGCCGAAGCCCGGCGGATTGTCACCGAAGCGATCGACCGCGCCAGGGAAAAGCTCGCCGCCAGCGCCGCTTAACAGGCGACTTTGACAGGCAATACTGTTATAGCCGGCACCTTCAGGACGGAGGCGCGCCATGGCTACGCAGGATCGAATCTATTTCGCCCGCCGTGCCGCCGAGGAGCAGGAGCGCGCCGCCGCTTGCACCAATCCCGAAGTTGCCGAGACTCATCGCAAGCTGCAGCGGGTCTATCTCGAGCGCGCCAGCGTCGGCGAGCGGCCGGGCACCGGATCCGAGACGATCGGCTGATCAGCCTTCGGTGTCGCTGAGCCGGCGATAGGTCTGTTCGATCGCGCTTTGACGATTGGCGCGCCGTGCCTCGTCAAGCCGCGGATAGCCTTCGGCCTCTTCCCGGCGAAGTTCATCGGCGAAGCGGCCGGCCCGCACTTCGGCGAGGACCTCGGCCATTCGGACGCGGACTCTGTCGTCGATGATTCGCTTGCCCCCGAGCAGCGCGCCAAGTTCGGCCGTGTTCGAAATCACCTCGCGCATTCCAGCGATGCCGCGCGCCTCGATCAGCTCGGCGAGCAGCTTCAGCTCGCCGACGCATTCGAGATAGGCAAGCTCCGGCGAAACGCCGCCGTCGACCAGCGTTTCGAAGCCGGCGATGAGCAGTTCCGGCACCGCTCCCCAGACCACCGCCTGCTCGTTGAACAGGTCCGCCTCGGCCTCTTCGGCGAAGCTGGTGGCGATCAGCCCGGCGCGGCCGCAGCCGATCGCCCGGCCATAGGCGAGGGCGAGGTCGCGAGCCCGGCCGGTCGCGTCCTGGCCGACGGCCCACGCGGCGAGCATTCCCTTGCCTTGCATGTAGAGCGAGCGAAGCGCGGTGCCGGGCCCCTTGGGGGCGACGAGGAACACGTCGAGATCGCGGCGCGGCTCGATCAAGCCGAACCGAACCGAAAGTCCGTGGCTGAAGCCGAGCGCGGCGCCTTCGTGCAGGTGTGGCTCGATTTCGCGATAAAGGTCTGCGTGCGTCTCGTCCGGCGACAGCATCATGACGAGGTCCGCCGATTGCACCGCCTGGTCGAGAAGGCCGACGGCCAGATCCGCCGCCTCGGCTTCCATCGCGCTGCCGGACCCGCCGCGCAGGCCGACGACCACGTCGATGCCGCTGTCCTTGAGGTTCAGCGCCTGGGCGCGGCCCTGGTTGCCGTAGCCGAGGATCGCCACGCGCTTGCCGGCGAGCGCGTCGGGATCGATGTCCGGGTCGCGGAGGAATTTCATATGTCCGTTCGCCCTGAGCTTGTCGAAGGGCTCTCCTTCTTCTCTGCCGCTTTGGAGAAAGGGCAGGGCTTCGACAAGCTCAGCCCGAACGGTTCGCGGAGAACAACGCCAGCGCTTCGTCCAGATTATCGAGATCGAGCGACTCCCGGAACCGCGGCCACTCGGCGGGAGGCTGGTGCGCGAACCAGGTGTACTGGCGCTTGGCGTAGTGGCGGGTGGCCTGCTGACCGGCCGCGATCGCTTCGTCGAGCGAACATTGTCCGAGCAGGTAGGCTGAGATTTCGCGCACTCCGATGGCGCGCATCACCGGCAGGTTTTGATTGAGCTTTCGCGCCAGCAGCGCTTCGACTTCGCTGACGGCGCCTTCGTCGATCATCCGGGCAAATCGCTCGTTGCAGCGCGCGTAGAGCCATTTGCGCGGCGGCAGGAGAACCAATGGCCGCAGCTCGACGACATCGGCAATGCCTCCCTCGCGGTCCTTCTGCCATTCGGCGAGGGTTCGGCCAGTCGACAGGATGACCTCGAGCGCTCGATTGATGCGTGCAGCGTCGGCCGGCTTGAGCCGCGCCGCCGCGTCGGGATCGAGAGCTTCGAGTTGCGCGCGATTGCCGTCCAGCGGCGCTTCTCGAACGCGGGCCCGCACCTCCGGGTCGATCGCGGGGACGGGCGCGATTCCGTCGAGCAGCGTGCGCAGATAGAGGCCCGTGCCGCCGACGAGGATCGGCGTTCGCGCCGCTGCGTGCAGCTTGCCGATCTCGGCACGCGCGAGCGCGGCCCACTCGGCGGCGGAGCAGGGGAGGGCGCCGTCCTGGACGCCGTAGAGGCGATGCTCGGCGGGCGCCCGTTCCTCCTGCGTCGGAGCCGCGCTTAAAATGCGCAGGTCCCGATAGACTTGTGCGCTGTCGGCGTTGACGATCACTCCATCTGTTTGTTGAGCGAGCGCGAGTGCCAGCGCCGACTTGCCGCTGGCGGTCGGACCGGCAATGACGACGACAGGAGGTTTGGGTTTCACCATGGCAATCGCGACGCTGATAGCAGCGGGACGGCTCGATGACAGGTTGATCGATCGCGCGCTCGGATTGCTTCGGGAACTCGATCCCGCTGCCGCGTTCAAATGCTGGATCGACGAGGGCGACGCCGCCGACCTGCGCTTTTCCGGCAGCGGCAAGGATGCGCGCTGGGCGCTCGATGCCATGGAAGGCGTGGATATCGCCGTTCAGCCGGACGAGCCGCGGTGGAAGAAGCTTCTGGTGTCCGACATGGATTCGACCATCATCGGCCAGGAGTGCATCGATGAGCTGGCCGATTTCGCGGGCCTCAAGGAGAAGGTCGCGCGGATCACCGAGCGGGCGATGCAGGGCGAGCTCGATTTCCCGTCCGCACTCCGCGAGCGCGTCCGCCTGCTGGCCGGGCTCGACCAGAAGGCACTCAGCCGCTGCCTCGACGAGCGGGTCGAGATTACCGCCGGCGCCGAGACGCTCGTGCAGACAATGCGGGCCGGCGGAGCGAGCTGCCTGCTGGTTTCAGGCGGCTTCCTGTCGTTCGCCAACCCGATCGCCGAAGCCGTGGGTTTCGACCGGGTCAAAGCAAATCGGCTCGTGTTCGCCGGCGACAAGCTGAGCGGCGAGGTCGGCGATCCCGTCGTCGACTCCGTGGCCAAGCGGGAGGCGCTGATCGAGGCGCGGGACGAGCTCGGGCTTTCCAATGCCGACATTCTCGCAGTCGGCGACGGGGCCAACGACAAGCTGATGATCGAGGAGGCTGGGCTCGGCGTGGCGTTCAAGGCCAAGCCGGCGCTCGCCAGGGCCGCCGACGCCGAGTTGCGTCATCACGGCCTCGACGCGCTGCTGTGGGTGCAGGGCGTCAGTCGGCGCGAGTGGTACCGCCCCTAATCAGCCGGCGGGAACGGCGAAGCAGGCGGTCCCGACGGCCGCGCAAGCCGACGCAGCGGCCGCCTTGCTCGGGAATGGACCGACCTGCAGCCGGGTCACCGCACCGGCCGAGACATAGAATGGGGATCGTCCTTCGAGAGCGGCCTTGCCCGACACATGGCGATAAAGTGCTTCGGCGGCGCCACGCTGCGCGAACGCGCCGAGCTGGATCCGCCAATGACCAGTCACTGGAACGGCGGTAACCTGCTTCTTCGGTTGCGGCTTAACGACCTGCGGCCTCGGTATCGCAATCTTGCCGGGTGCGGATGCAGACTGGTCTATCCGCGCCGTCTGCTGCGGCTTCTCGACCTTTCTGACCTCCGTCATGGTGGACTTGGGCATGGCCGGTGCCGACTTCGGGATGGCACGGGCAAGGGTCATCGCACGCTGACGGGCGGCGGCCGGCATCATCTCATCGAGCTGGCCGAGCGTGTCCTGCGCAGGAGCAAGGCCCTGGCTCGCGGCGCGACTGACGTAGGCGTAGCCAAGCAGGCGGTCCTGGGTGACCCCGTCGCCGTTATAGAGCGCGGTGCCGTAGACGAGCTGGGCGCGGGGATCGTTCTGGTCGGCCGCCTGGCGCAGCCATTTGACGCCCTCGGCTTTCTCCCCGTTCTGGAACAGCAGCAGCCCGAGCGTCGTCTGGGCGTCGACGTGCCCCTTGGCTGCGGCGCGCTCGAACCAGCTCTTGGCGGTGGACAGGTCGAGCGGCACGCCGCGCCCGAGGCGATAGGCCTGGCCAAGATTGAACTGCGCATCGGCATCCCCCCGCAGCGCGAGCGGGCGCCAGATCGCGACGGCTGACGAATAATCCGCCCGCTGCCAGGCATCGATGCCTGCCTTCACCGACTGCGCGGAAACCGGCACCGCGACGAGCGCGGCCAGGGCGAGAGCAACTAAGCGTTTGGGAATCATGCGTTAAAAATACCCCCCAAGCTCATTAGCCGACGAAGGGTAAACCGCAAACAGTGTCGTGGCGACGTTAACCAGATTTTAGAGCCTCAGGTGTCACTCCCCTCATGGAACTGTGGTCAATTCACCGAGGGGAAAAGCATGCGCGTCCTGGCTTTGGCATCGCAGAAGGGCGGGTCGGGTAAGACGACCTTGTCCGGACATCTTGCGGTGCAGGCGCAGCTCAGCGGGGCTGGCCCCGTCTGCCTGATCGACATCGACCCGCAGGGCAGCCTTGCCGACTGGTGGAACGAGCGCGAGGCCGACATGCCGGCTTTTGCCCAGACCACCGTCGCCCGTCTTGCGTCCGACCTCGAAGTGCTTCGTCAGCAGGGCTTCCGCCTTGCCGTCATCGATACGCCGCCGGCGATCACCATGGCGATCCAGAGCGTCATTGCGGTGGCCGAGCTGATCGTCATTCCGACCCGGCCTAGTCCGCACGACCTGCGCGCCGTCGGCGCCACCGTCGACCTGTGCGACCGTGCCGGCAAGCCGCTGATTTTCGTCGTCAATGCCGCGACGCCCAAGGCCAAGATCACCTATGAAGCGGCGGTCGCGCTATCGCAGCACGGCACCGTCGCCCCGGTCACGCTTCACCACCGCACCGATTTCGCAGCCTCGATGATCGACGGGCGAACCGTCGTGGAAATCGATCCGCAAGGCCGCTCGGCGCGCGAGGTTACCGAGCTTTGGGACTATATTTCCGATCGTCTCGAAAAGAATTTCCGCCGCACCGTGTTCGCCGCTCCGGGTGCATCGCCCGGCGTCGCCGCGGCGGCCCCGCGACCCGTCGGCGGCTTCGGCCGCCGCGTCGTCGGTCAGTGAGGGGGACTGTGGTGGCCATCGAAGCCAAGCCCTTCGCCTCTCTCTCGTCCGGACTTCTCGCTCGCAAGGGCGCCGCGCGCCCGGCCATGAAGCCCCAGGGCTTCGGCCAGATGGGTGGCGGCAATCTCGAGGACCTCGGCTGGAACGACATGGGGTTCGAGCCGCCCAAGCCTTCCGAAGTCGCACGCGATTCGAGCCATGATGCGTTCGGCGACGATGTCGTCGAGCATCCGCGCGCGCATCCGACGGGACTGACCCCGGTGCATTCGCCGGTTCATTCGCAGCAGGCCGAGCTGGTCGAGCGGCTGAATGGCGCCGACGACGAAGGCGAAGAGTTCGAGGAAGCTCCCGAACTTTGCCAGCCTGAACCGGCGCTCGAGATCGCGGAAGAAGCCGACGAGGCTCCCTTCGCGCCGTCGCTCCCGGTCGCATTTGTTCCAAATTCGGCTTCGGCGCCGCGTCGGGCTCCGCGCCCGCGCGCTGCTCCCGGAAGCAAGGCGAAGGCGGCGTTCACGCTCCGCCTCGACCCGGATCGTCATCTCAAGCTTCGCTTGGCCTGTGCGGTGGATGGACGCTCGGCCCAGCAGCTTGTGACCGACGCGCTCGATCATTTGCTCGAGCGCATGCCCGATCTCGACGGGCTGGCCGCAAAGGCAAAACGCAGGGGGTAATTTATGAACCAGCCGCTCCGTAGCACGACCGCAGTTTCGATCGTCCTCGTATCGTCGATGATCGCGGGGTGTGCGGCGCCGCATGCCCGCTACAGCGCCGCTTCTGCAGCTTACTCGACCAGGGGGGTCGACAAGGATGCGTTCGCCAGCCGCGCGCTCGCGGCGTTGAACGCCAACAATGTTCCACTGGCTGTCGACCTCGCCGAAAAGGCCACCGCCAAGTCTCCGACCGACGCGACAGTTCGCGCCCTGCTCGCCAACGCCTATTTCGCGGCCGGCCGATTCCAGTCCGCGGAGACCGCCTTTCGCGACTCGCTGACCCTCAATCCGGACCAGCCGCAGGCCGTCCTCAAGCTGGCGCTGGTGCAGATCGCCCAGGGCAAGAACAATCAGGCCGTCGCATTCCTGAATTCCGCTCGCGATGTCCTCGATTCCTCCGATTACGGGCTTGCTCTGGCCTTGGCCGGGCGCCCGAGCGACGCCATCGCCGTTCTCGATCCCGCCGCTCGCCGCGCCGGAGCCGACTCTACCGTGCGGCAGAATCTGGCGCTTGCCCATGCGCTGGCGGGAGAGTGGACCGAAGCCCGCACCATTGCGGCGCAGGACGTTCCGGCCGGCCAGCTCGACGCCCGCATTCAACAGTGGATGCAGCTCGCTTCGCCCAAGCGCCCGGGCGACCAGGTCGCGGCGCTTGTCGGCGTGACCCCCGCCGCATTCGACGCCGGCGAACCCGTCCAGATCGCGCTCAACAAATCGGACACGCAAGTCGCGGTGGCTCAGGCCAGTCCCGCGCCTGCGCCGGTAATGGCGGCCAAGGCCGCTCCGGCACCGGTTGTCCAGGTCGCCGCCGCTCAGCCGGCGGCCGTGCCCGCGGCCGCTCCGGCGCCGATAGCCCGAATCTCCAGCTCTCCTGCTCCCGCGCCGGTCGTCCGCGCTTCGGTGCCGCCGGCGCCGCCGCCGCAGCGCCCGACGCTGGCGACGCTCGCGTCCGCGGCCGTGTCGGAAGCCAAGGCCGTTCTCGCCTCGGTCTTGCCGCACAGCCAGACGGCTCCCGCCAAACCGGCGAAGCCTCAACATCGGATCGTCCAGGCAGCCATGCACCGCGGCAATGCGCCGACCGACGTGCAGCTCGGCTCTTATGGTTCACCCAAGCGCGTGCTGACGGCGTGGGACGGCGCGGCCAAGAAATACGGCGCCCTCAAGGCCTATCTGCCGATGAGCGCACGCTTCCAGAGCGCCAAGGGCACCTTTTATCGGCTCTCCGTTCGCGGCTTCAACAACGTGGGTGAAGCGAACGCGCTGTGCGCTTCGCTGCGTCGCCAGGGTGCGAGCTGCTTCGTCCGCAATTTCGCGGGCGATGCCCCGGTCCAGTACGCCTCGCGCTAGACGCCGATCAGCAGTTCAAGACAGGCCATCCGGACCGCCACGCCCATCTCGACCTGAAGCGCGATGAGCGAACGGTCGGGATCATCGGCGATTCGATCCTCGATCTCGACGCCGCGGTTCATCGGCCCGGGGTGCATGACGACGGCGCCCGGCGCGGCCGTCGTAAGCCGCTCGCTGGTCAGGCCATAGCGGGCGAGATATTCGCCGGGTCCGTCGCCAAGCTCCGACTCCAGCCGCTCGCGCTGGACCCGAAGCATCATCACCACGTCGGCGCCGGCAATCGCCTCGTCGATGGAGCGCGCGGGCACGTCGCCGGGCATCAGTTCGGGGGGACCGGCCAGCCGCACCTCCGCTCCCAGCCGCGGCAGCAATTTCGCGTCGGAGCGCGCGACTCGGCTGTGGCGGATATCGCCGCATATCGCGATCTTCAGTCCTTCGGTGCGCCCGAAGCGCTGGCGGATCGTCGCCGCGTCGAGCAGTGCCTGAGTCGGATGTTCGTTGGTCCCGTCGCCGGCATTGATCACCGGGGCGTCGAGGATCTGCGCGACGGTCGCCGGAGCACCGTTCTCGCGGTGGCGGATAACCAGTGCATCGGGACGCATGGCATTGAGGGTGCGGGCCGTATCCTCGAGGGTCTCGCCCTTGGTCACCGAGCTGCGTTCGACCGATAGGGCGATCGCCGAGGCGCCGAGCCGATGGGCGGCGGTCGAAAAGGACATCGCCGTGCGCGTCGAGTTTTCGTAGAAGACATTGAAGATGACCCGGCCGTGCAGGCGTTCGCTCGCGCGGCGGCCGCGGTTGCCGGTGAAATATAGCTCCCCGCGATCGAGGATGTCGCCGATCGCCGCGTCGCTGAGCGAGTCGATGGAAAGCAGGTCCATGGCCATCGACGCTTATTGCGGCTCCTGGAGGTTGGCCAGCGCATCGATCGCGCCCTGGAGAATGTGCGCGGCGGCAAGCGCGTCGACTTTCTCCGCGCGGCGGGCGCGGCTGACGTCGGCGGCGATCATGGCGCGCTCGACCGCCTGAGTGGACCAGCGCTCGTCCCACAGCAGCAATGGAAGCTCGAGCGGCGCGAGGTTGCGGGCGAAGGCGCGCACCGACTGGGTGCGCGGGCTGTCGCTCCCGTCCATGTTGAGCGGAAGGCCGACGACCAGCCCTTGGATGCTCTCGGCATCGACGATCCGCCGCAGGCTGGCGAGGTCCTGGGTGAACTTGGTCCGGCGAATGGTTTCGAGGGGGCCGGCGAAATGCCAGCCGGCGTCGCAAATGGCGATCCCGATCGTCTTGGTGCCGACGTCCAGGCCCGCGAGCTTGCCGCCATTCGGCAATGCCGCGGCGAAATCAGTGCTGCTGCCGGTGATCGGCATTCCAGGCCGCCAATCTTCGCTGTGCATCGGCGCGGACGGCGCCCCAGAACAGAGCATAGTCATAGACATGATAATTGTTGCCGGGGAGCACGAAGGGGCCCAGCGGCGGCAGCGCTCCGTCGACGATCAGCAGGCCCTTGTCGCAATGGGCTCCGACCAGTCCCGGCTGAAGCGAGGCCGAACGGAGGTCGGCTGTCGGGACCAGGGTTCCCGGATTGTCGCGGGCGGGGCTTGCGCCATCCTTCGTGCCGCTGATCGGGTTCACGCAGAGGACGTCCTGTTGCCGCCGCTCCCCACCGTCATAGCCCTTGGTTTTCGACCATTCGTGGAAGATGAGGTCCGGATTGGCGGGCTCGGCGAAGGTCATCCACGACAGGATGCACCCGTTCTGGCTCGATGACGAGCAGGCCGGAAGGCCAAGCGCCGGCAGGTCCGAGGCCGTGCTGATCGGCCACCCGACGACGTAAGCGGCAACCACGCGACTGGCGATCGGCTTGCCGGCGATCTTGTCGCGCAGCAGCCGTTCAAGATGCAGCGCGCCCTGGCTGTGGCCGGCCAGGATGATCGGGCTGCCGGCGGGGATTTGCCCGACAAACTCGTCGAACGCTCGCTCGACGTCGCCATAGGCAAGGTCGAGCGCTTCCTGGGCATCCTCGTTCTTGAGGAGGAAGGCACCGTAGGCGGCCTGGCGATAGCGCGGCGCCCACACGGTCGCGAACTGGCTGAAGGCGCTCGCCTGGCTCTGGACGAACAGGCGCGTCCGGAACTCCGTATCGCCTCCCGGCAACAGCGGGGCATTCCAGCGGTCGCTCTCCAGGTAGGTCGTGGGATGAACATAGAAGACCTGCGCATTGCCTCCGGCGACCGGCTCGGGCAACCGGCCGTTGGCGGGCGTCCATTGGGCCGGACTGTCGGCGATGCCGGGCCGCGTGATCCACGCCGACAATTGCCCGTAATCCGGCCCGCCTCCCGCCGCCGCCGGCCGGAAATGACCGTGGGGCGTCGCTTCGCTGACCAGCGCGCGCCCGCCCCACTGATAAATGGCGAACGCCGCCGCGACCACCAGCAGCGTCAGGACGAAGATACAGCCGAGGAAGCGGCGAGCGCACATGGGCGGGCGGTTAGGGGAGGGACTGGCCGCCGACAAGCGGGGCAAACAGCCGTTGCAGCGTCCGGCACGGCAAAGCGTTCGACGCCAGAGACTTGGCTCGGAGTTTAACGTGGGAAGCTGGTTCCAGCGCATCACGACGCTGCTGGCGCGGTTCATCGGCCGCCCGCTGATGCTGTTGATCTGCCTGGTGCTCGCGGGTCTGTCCTTCTGGGCGTTCTTCCGCGGGGGAGATTTGCTGATCAACGGCACCAATCTTGCCATCAACGTCCTGACGCTGCTGTTCCTGCCGATCCTCCAGGCGACCCAGAACCGCGACGGTGCTGCCCTTCAGGCCAAGCTCGACGAGCTGATCAAGGCCAACAAGGAAGCCAGCAACGACCTCATCGGCATCGAGGACCTGGACGAGGAGAGGATCGAAGAGCTCCGCCCCGTGCCGCAGACTGTCACCGACCCGCATCCCGAGGAGGAGTCGGTCGGTTGAAGTGCCGCCTGCCGGCTCTCAGGCTTGCAGGTCCTTGCGCACCACCTGGTGAATTTCCTCGGTCATCGCGGTGTTCTGCTTCAGCAGCGTCTGAATCTCGTCGCTGACGGTGAGGAGAGCCTCGGCGTCCTTGTAGGTCTGCTCGAGCTGGCGGTCGGACTTCTCGGCGGCGACCTTCTGGCCGACCATGATGATCGACAGCAGCACCAGCTGAAGGAAGGTCTGGGCGATCCAGCCGATCAAGGTCGCGGTGCCGCCGCGGATCGCCGCCGGCAGGCTGACCAAAGCGAGCGCCGCAAAGGCATAGGCGCACCACATCGTTCCGACGATGTTGGTGATCTTCACCGCAAGCTTGTCGTTGAAGCGATTCTCGCGCTTCTCGAGCGGTCTCAGATATTTCCTGCGGAGCTCCAGATACGGGTTGCGGGCGTGTTCCATCAAATCCCCCTTCATGCGCTGTTCGCAAGGCTTAGCGCGCTTGAACGGCTGTTCCAGTTAAACCCGCGCTTGTCGCTCCGCGGACCCGCCGCTATCCGGCGCGCATCATGTCAGTGACGAATGAACAGGTGCGGCACATCGCCAGGCTCGCGCGCATCGCGATGAGCGACGAGGAGATCGAGCGGCTGGCGCCCGAGCTCAACAATATTCTCGGCTGGGTGGAACAGCTTGGGGAGGTGAACACCGACGGGGTCGAGCCGCTGACCGCGGTCATCGACCAGAAACTCCGGCTTCGCGACGACCTCGTGACCGAAGGGAACATCCGCGACGAGGTCCTCGCCAACGCTCCCGAAGCACAGCACGGGTTTTTCGCGGTCCCGAAGGTGATCGAGTGATGACTTCGGGAGACGTCATTGCGAGGAGCGTAGCGACGAAGCAATCCAGTGTCGGGGAACTGGATTGCTTCGCTTCGCTCGCAATGACGAGAAAGTGATGTCTGAACTGACTTCAAAATCCATAGCCGAGCTGCGTGACGGCTTCCGAAAGGGCGAGTTCACCGCGCGGGAAGTGGCCGAAAGCTTCAACGCGGCGGTCGCGGGTGCGCGGACGCTCAATGCCTACACGGTCGAAACTCCCGAGGATGCGCTCGCCGCCGCCGACGCGGCCGACAAGGCGCGCGGCTCGGGCGACCTGCCCTCGCTCGCCGGCATCCCGCTCGGCATCAAGGATCTGTTCGCCACCAAGGACGTCGACAGCACCGCCGGAAGCAACATCCTCAAGGGCTTCAAACCGCCGTACGAGAGCAGGGTCACCGCGAACCTGCGCAAGGCCGGCGCGGGGATGCTCGGCAAGCTCAACATGGACGAGTTCGCCATGGGCTCGTCGAACGAGACCAGCGCCTATGGGCCGGTGATCAGTCCGTGGCGGCGCAAGGGCAGCAATGTCGGCCTCACGCCGGGAGGCTCCTCGGGGGGTTCGGCGGCGGCGGTTTCGGCCGGGCTCGCGCCGGGCGTCACCGGCACCGACACCGGCGGCTCGATCCGCCAGCCGGCGGCATTTGTCGGCATCTGCGGGATCAAGCCGACCTATGGCCGCTGCTCGCGCTGGGGCGTGGTCGCCTTTGCAAGCTCGCTCGACCAGGCGGGGCCGATGGCGAAGACGGTCCGCGACTGCGCGATCCTGCTCGAGGCCATGGCCGGGTTCGATCCCAGGGATTCGACCTCGCTCGACCTGCCAGTGCCGGATTGGGAAGCGGGATTATCGAGCGATCTCAGCGGCAAGCGCGTCGGTATTCCGATGGAATATCGGATTGACGGTGTTCCCGCCGAAATCAATGACCTATGGGACCGAGGCATCCAGTGGCTGCGCGATGCCGGGGCCACTCCGGTGACGATCAGCCTGCCGCATACCAAATATGCGCTCCCGACCTATTACATCATCGCCCCCGCCGAGGCCTCGTCGAACCTCGCCCGCTATGACGGCGTTCGCTATGGCCTGCGCGACGTGCCGCCCGGCGGCAATCTGGATGCGATGTATTCGGCGACGCGCGCGGAAGGCTTCGGCGCCGAGGTCAAGCGCCGGATCATGATCGGTACCTATGTGCTCTCGGCCGGCTTCTACGATGCCTATTTCACCAAGGCGCAGAAGGTCCGCGCCCTGATCAAGCAGGATTTCCGCAAGGCGTTCGAGAGTTGCGATGTCATCCTCACCCCCACCGCACCATCGGCGGCGTTCGGGATCGGCGAGACGACCGACCCTCTGGCGATGTATCTGAACGACGTCTTCGCGGTCCCGGCGAGCCTCGCGGGATTGCCGGCGATGAGCGTCCCGGGAGGGCTGGACGGGCAGGGCTTACCGCTCGGCCTCCACCTGATCGGCAATGAGCTGGACGAGCAGACGGTGCTGAACGCGGGTTTGGCGATCGAGGAGCGCGCAGGGTTCGCGGCACGGCCGGAGAAGTGGTGGTGAGCGCGCCTGCTCATCCTCCCCAGCCTTTGCTGGGGAGGGGGACCGCCGAAGGCGGTGGAGGGGTTCTCGGCGCAACGAAGAACCCCTCCACTATGCTATGCATGGTCCCCCTCCCCACGAAAATCGTGGGGAGGATATTGAGGCATCATGGCTGACGCAGCAGCACCCTTCCGAATCAAGGGCGAAACCGGCGACTGGGAGGTCGTGGTCGGGCTCGAGGTTCACGCGCAGATCACGGCGACGGCGTCGAAGCTGTTCTCCGGCGCTTCGACCACCTTCGGGGCGGAGCCGAACACACAGGTGAGCCTGGTCGACGCGGCGATGCCCGGGATGCTGCCGGTGCCCAACCGCGAGTGCATCCGGCAGGCGGTGCGCACCGGCATGGCGCTCGAGGCGAAGATCAACCGCTGGAGCCGGTTCGATCGCAAGAACTACTTCTATGCCGACCTGCCGCAGGGCTATCAGATTAGCCAGCTCTACCATCCGCTGGTCGGCGAAGGCGAGATCGAGGTGCTGGTCGACGAGAAGGACGACAGCAGCGCCAAGACCATCGGCATCGAGCGCATCCACGTCGAGCAGGACGCGGGCAAGCTGATGCACGACCAGCACCCGACGATGAGCTACGTCGACCTTAACCGCTGCGGCGTGGCGCTGATGGAAATTGTGTCGCGGCCCGACATGCGTTCACCAGCCGAAGCAGGCGCTTACTTAAGGAAGCTGCGATCGATTCTGCGCTACGTCGGCTCATGCGACGGCAATATGGAAGAGGGCTCGATGCGCGCCGACGTCAACGTCAGCGTGAGGAAGCCCGGTGCCGAGTTCGGCACCCGCACCGAAACCAAAAACGTCAATTCGGTTCGGTTCGTCATGGCCGTTGTCGAGCATGAGGCGAAGCGGCAGGTGGAGCTCATCGAAAGCGGCGGCACCATCGCCCAGGAGACCCGGCTCTACGATCCGGACAGGAACGTCACCCGGTCGCTCCGGTCGAAGGAAGACGCGCACGACTACCGCTATTTTCCGGACCCGGACCTGCTTCCGCTCGAGCTTGACGAAGCCTTCCTGGACGAGTGTCGTTCGTCGCTTCCGGAACTGCCTGGGGCCAAGCGCCAGCGATATGAAGCGCTCGGCATAACCGCCTACAATGCCAGCGTTTTGACCGCCGAGGTCGAGACCGCACGCTGGTTCGACGCGCTGCTCGAAGCGGGCGCCGAGCCCAAGCAGGCGGCCAACTGGGTCGTCGCCGAGCTGTTCGGCGCGCTCAACCGCCGCGGGGAAAGCATCGACAAGAGCCCGGTAACGCCGGCGCAGGCGGCGGAGCTGCTCGGGCTGGTCGCCGACGGCACCATCTCCGGCACCATCGCCAAGCAGGTGTTCGAGATCATGCTCGAAAGCGGCGAAGGGGCCGCCGAAATTGTCGACAAGCGCGGTCTCAAGCAGACCAGCGACACGGGCGCGATCGATACCGAAATCGACGGGATCCTCGCCGCCAACGCCGACAAGGTCGCCGAGTACAAGGCAGGCAAGCAGCAGCTGTTCGGCTTCTTCGTCGGCCAGACGATGAAGGCGATGGCCGGCAAGGCCAATCCGCAGGTCGTCAACGAACGGCTGCGGGCGAAGTTGTCATGATCCCGTCATTGCGAGGAGCGTAGCGACGCGGCAATCCACGGTTGGGCAGCGCGACTGGACTGCTTCGCTCTGCTCGCAATGACGGGAGTGAGTATTGCGTAAGATCATCGTTGCCGCCGCCGCGGTGCTGTTTGCCTCGCAGTCGGTCGCACAGGCACCCGCTCAGCCGAAGCTCCTCGTGGTCATCGCCGTCGACCAGTTTTCCGCGGACCTGTGGGACGAATACCGGCCGCAGTTCACTGCCGGCTTCGCGCGGCTGGCGCAGGGTTCGGTGTTCCACAATGGCTATCAGAGCCATGCGACGACGGAGACCTGCCCCGGCCATTCGACCATCCTGACCGGTGATCATCCGGCCCGCACCGGGATTGTCTCCAACAACTGGCTGGATCAGTCGATCGCGCGCGCCGACAAGTCGGTTTATTGTGCCGAGGACGAGCGCGTCCCGGGAAGCGATTCGTCTCATTACACCGTGTCCGCGAGGCATTTGCTGGTGCCCACGCTGGGCGATCTGATGAAGCGCCGCTGGCCCGCGAGCCGGAACGTCGCGGTTTCCGGCAAGGACCGCGCCGCCGTGATGATGAGCGGGCATTCCCCGGATCAGCGCTGGTATTGGCAGGGAACGCAATTCGTCACCGACAACCCGCGTGCCTTGACGCCGCGAAGCGTCACCATGGCGAATCGCGCGATTGCTGCTGCGCTGGCGCAGCCGCGTCCGCCACTCGTCCCGCCACCCTTCTGCCAGTCGAAGGCGAAGCCAATCGCGCTTCCCGGCGGCAAGATCGTCGGCGCGGGCCGTTTCGAGCGCAAGGCCGGCGATGCAGGTGCGCTCACCGACTCGCCCGAGTTCGACGGCGACACGCTCGCGGTCGCCGCCGGTCTCGTCGACGAGTTGCAGCTCGGGCGCGGTCCTTCCCCCGATGTGCTCGCAATTGGTCTCTCGGCGACCGACCATGTCGGACACGCCTATGGCACCGAGGGTCAGGAGATGTGCCTCAACCTCTTCGACCTCGACCGCGAGCTGGGCGATTTCTTCCAGCTGCTCGACAGCCGCGGGATTGATTATGCCGTCGCGCTGACCGCCGACCATGGGGGGCAGGACCTGCCCGAGCGGGAGCAGCTCGCCGGAATCACCCCCGCGGCCCGCGTCGATCCGGCTCTGGAGGCAGGGACGATCGGCCGCAGGATAGTCGGACAGCTCGGGCTCGCCGGCTTTGGCCTGTCCGGCGGCACGTTCGGCAACATCTGCGTCGATCGTTCGCTTGCTCCAGCCGACCGCAAACGGGTGCTCGATGCGGCCATTGCCGCGTACCGCGCTCATCCGCAGGTCGAAGCCGTCTTCACGGCCGACCAGATCGCCGCAACGCCCGTACCCACCGGCTCTCCCGTTGGCTGGACCCTCCTTCAGCGCGCCCGCGCGAGTTTCTACCCGGGGCGCTCAGGCGATTTGTTCGTCGTTCTGAAAAAGTACGTCACGCCGATCAGCAATCCCAGCCATTCCGTTGCAACCCACGGCTCGCCCTGGGACTACGACCGGCGCGTTCCGGTCATTTTCTGGCGCAAGGGGACGACACCCTCGAGCAGCGATGATCCCGTCGAGACGACCGACATCATGCCGACGCTTGCGAGCATGATCGGTTTGCCAGTCGACCGTGCCTCGATCGACGGTCATTGCCTCGCCGCTGTTTCGGGGACGGCCTGCGCCCCGCGCTAGGCGACCGGCGAGGCAGGATTGGTCGGCGGCTGCGTGCCCGGCGAGGGCGGCGAGGGCACGTCGATATTGGGAGTTTGCACGGGGTGCTCGGGCGGCGGCTCGGTCGGATGCCCAGGCTGGGATGGCTCGGGCGCGGGTGCCGGGCCGGGTTCTTCCGGGATCGGCGGAACTTGTTGCATTGATTGCTCCTTCAAGCTCGCGAACGCCTCAGCGAAGGAGACGGTTGCCGCGTCCGATGCGGGTTGCCCAAGCGGGCACGCCTGTTATAGGCGCGCTTCCTTTGACGGCGTCCGCGCGGGCGTGGCGAAACTGGTAGACGCGCTTGGTTTAGGTCCAAGTGGGAAACCGTGGGGGTTCGAGTCCCTCCGCCCGCACCACGCGCAGTCTAGCCCGAGCAAGCAGAATTCAGGAAACTGACGTGACCATCAAGACTGTCGAGACCGAACACCAGGGCCTGAAGCGGGCCTTCATGCTGACCATCCCCGCCGAGGACATCGAGGCCCGTGTGGAGCAGGAAGTGAAGCGCCTCGCGCCGCAAATCCGGATGCCCGGCTTCCGTCCCGGCAAGGTGCCGCCCAACCTCATCCGCAAGATGCACGGCGAGAGCCTGCGCGGCGATGCGCTTCAGGGCGCGGTGCAGGACGGCGTTCAGCAGCTGCTGAGCGAACAGAAGATCCGTCCCGCGCTCCAGCCGCAGGTCGAGCTCAACGACGATTATACGCCGGGCAAGGACGCCGAAGTGAAGGTCAGCGTCGAGGCGCTGCCCGACGTCGGCGCGCCGGCGATCGAGGATCTCAAGCTCGAGCGGCTGACGGTCGAGCCGGACCAGGCGGCGGTCGATGCACAGCTCGAGCAGCTCGCGATCCAGAACAAGCGCTGGGAAGACGCACCCAAGAAACATGCTGCCGCGACGGGCGACCTGGTCGTCCTCGATTTCGCGGGCGCGGTCGAGGGCAAGCCGTTCGAAGGCGGCACCGGCGAGGACATGCAGGTCGAGATCGGATCGGGCCAGCTGATTCCCGGCTTCGAGGACCAGCTGATCGGCGCCAAGGCCGGCGACAGCCGCGAGGTCAAGGTGACGTTCCCCGACGACTATCCCGTCGATAATCTCAAGGGCAAGGACGCCACCTTCGCCGTCACCGTGAAGGGCGTGAAGACCGCCGGCGAGACGAAGGTCGACGAGGAGTTCGCCAAGTCGCTCGGGCTCACCGATCTCGAGCAGCTCAAGGGCCTGATCCGCGGCCAGCACGAGCAGGAGCTGAACGGGCTCACCCGCACCCACATGAAGCGCCAGCTGCTCGACCAGCTCGCCGCCCGGCACGATTTCGTCGTGCCCGAATCGATGGTCGAGGCCGAGTATCAGAACATCCTCGCCCAGCTTCGCCACGAAGCGAGCCACGAGGCCGATCCGGAAGCGGCGCTCGCCGAAATCGAGACCGAAGCGGCCGACTATCGCGCCATCGCCGAGCGCCGCGTGCGGCTTGGCCTGCTGCTGTCCGAGATCGGTGCCGCCAATGGCGTCGAGGTCAGCGAGCAGGAGATGAACCGGCTGATCATGCAGGCCGCGTCGCAATATGCGGCCAAGGACCGCGAGAATTTCATCCGCTACGTCCAGCAGGAGCCGATGGCCGCCGCCCAGCTTCGCGCCCCGCTCTACGAGGACAAGGTGGTCGACTATCTGTTCGGCAAGGCCGAGATCAGCGAGCGCAAGGCGAGCCGCGCCGAACTCGAGGCGGACCTCGAGTCCGAAGAGGGGCATGTCCACGGCCCCGACTGCGGCCACGACCACGACCATGACCATGGCGGCAAAGCGAAGGCGAAGAAGCCTGCGTCAAAGCCCAAGGCAAAGGCCAAGGACGAGGACAAGGCCGTCGCCGAGGAGCCTGCCAAGGGTCCGGTCGAGAAAGCTTCGGCCAAGCCGAAGGCTGCAAAGCCGGTGAAGGACGAGCCGGGCCGCAAGGGACCGCAGCCAAAGCCCGAAGCCAAGCTGGCCGCGAAGAATGCTTCTGCGAAGAAGACTCCGGCCAAGAAATAATCGTCATTCCCGCGAAAGCGGGAATCCCGCTTCTCATTTAGCTGCGCTAATGACCGAGCGGGACCCCCGCTTCCGCGGGGGTGACGGGAGGGGTTTGCGCTTGAGCCTGAGCACAGTCGCGTCACCACGCATCGCCGTGCTGCTTCCCTGCTACAACGAGGAAGCGGCGATTGCCGCGACGATTGCCGGCTTTCGCTCGGCGCTGCCCGGAGCGACGATCTACGTCTATGACAACAACAGCCGCGACCGCACCCGCGAGGTGGCGGCGAAGGCCGGCGCCGTGGTCCGCACTGAACGTCAGCAGGGCAAGGGCAATGTCGTGCGCCGGATGTTCGCCGACGTCGACGCCGACATTTACGTCATGGCCGACGGCGACCTGACCTATGATCCGAAATCCGCCCCGGTGATGGTCGACCTCCTGATCGCCGAGCAGCTCGACATGGTCGTCGGCACCCGGCGGCACGAGGAGAAGGACGCCTATCGCGGCGGTCACGTGCTGGGCAATCGCATCTTCACGGGCATGCTCGCCGGCCTGTTCGGTCGAAGTTTCACCGACATCTTCTCGGGTTATCGCGTGTTCTCGCGACGGTTCGTGAAGAGCTTCCCGGTGCTTTCCGCCGGGTTCGAGATCGAGACCGAGATGAGCGTCCACGCGCTCGAGCTGCGCATGCCGGTGGGCGAGCTCGAGACCGCCTACGCCGCCCGGCCGGAGGGCTCCCAATCCAAGCTGTCGACCTGGTCCGATGGCCTTCGGATCCTGCGCACGATCGTGACTCTTTACCGGGTCGAGCGGCCGGCGCTCTACTTCGGCCTGATCGGCGCCGTCCTCATCGCACTCGCCGTCGTCCTCGCGATCCCGCTGGTGATCACCTACGTCCACACCGGGCTGGTGCCGCGCTTCCCGACGGCGATCCTGGTCACCGGAATCATCATCGTCGCGGTGCTGAGCTTCTTCGCCGGCCTGATCCTCGACACCGTTACCCGCGGCCGCCGCGAGATGCGCCGGCTCGCTTATCTCGCTTATTCCTCCCCGAGCTCGCTCGGGGAGGGGGACCGCTCGAAGAGCGGTGGAGGGGCCCCTCCGTCACGGCTTCGCCGTGCCACCTCCCCTCGAAAACGAGGGGAGGATAGCCTGCCTTGAACCTTCAACGCTTCACGCCGATGTAGCCAGCACAATCAACAAAGGATCCGTTTCACGTGACCGACCACCAGGACATCATCTCCCAGCTCGTCCCCATCGTCATCGAGCAGTCCAGCCGGGGCGAGCGCAGCTTCGACATCTATTCGCGGCTGCTGCGGGAACGGATCATCTTCGTCACCGGCGCGATCGAGGACCACATGGCCTCGCTCATCACCGCCCAGCTGCTCTTCCTCGAGGCCGAGAACCCGAAGAAGGACATCTCGATGTATATCAACAGCCCAGGCGGCGTGGTGACCGCCGGTCTCGCGATCCACGACACGATGCAATACATCCGCCCCCGCGTCGGCACGGTGTGCATCGGTCAGGCGGCATCGATGGGCAGCTTCCTGCTGTCGGCCGGCGAGCC
>JAICXF010000021.1 GCA_025981625.1 Sphingomonas sp.
AGCGCAGCATCCGGCAGGACCATGTCACGGCTCTCGTTGATAGCCGGTCTGGACCCTTAATGCGGCTGATCCTCGCTTCGGCGAGCCCGCGCCGCCTCGACCTTCTCGCCCGCATCGGAGTCACGCCCGACGCGGTCGTGCCTGCCGACATCGATGAAAGCGTGCCCAGAGGTGAGCTGCCGCGCGAGCACGCGGTTCGGCTCGCGCGGGAAAAGACGGAAGCGGTGGCCGCGAATGAGCCCGATGCGCTGGTGTTGGGCGCAGATACGGTGGTCGCAGTTGGACGGCGAATCCTTCCGAAGGTCGAGGATGAGGCGACGTTGCGTGCCTGCATGAAGCTGCTGTCAGGCCGCCGGCACCGGGTCCTCACCGGCGTCGCCCTGGCAATCCCCGGCAAAGGTCTTCGGGAGCGGCTGGTCGAGACGATGATCGCGATGAAACGCCTCAGCGATGAAGAGATCGACTATTATGCCAGCCATGGCGAATGGCGCGGCAAGGCGGGTGGTTATGCCTTGCAGGGCTATGGCGAGGTCTACGTCCGGCACATCGCGGGCAGCTATTCGAATGTCGTCGGCCTGCCGCTCGCCGAAACCCGCGTGCTGCTGAAGAGCGCCGGATACCCGCTTGCCTGAATGGCTGATCGAGCGGGGTATCGGCGAGAGCCGGGCCGCACGGATCGTCGATGACGAGATCGTGGAAGCACGGATTCTGCTCGACGGCATTGAGCGCTCGGGAACTCGCCTGCCTGCTCGGCTGATCGCTTCCCGGCCGCGCGCGATCGCCGAGGCGGCGGCGCAGCAATATCTGCTGCCAGGAGGCGCGCCGGGCGTCTCGGAGGGGGCGAAGCTCGTCATCGAGGTCACTCGGGAGGCGATACCCGGCGCCGAACCGTGGAAGCGAGCGCTGGCCAAAATCGCCAAAGAAGCCCCGGCACCTGCGCCGGAGTTGAATGCCTTGGAAATCCCATTCCCGCTGCCCGAGGACTTGCTCGGCAAGGCCGGCTGGAACGATGTCATCGATGAGGCGCGGAGCGGCATCGTCCGGTTTCCGGGCGGCGAGCTTCGATTCTCGCCGACCCCCGCCATGACCCTGATCGACGTTGATGGTTATCTGGCGCCGCAGGAGCTGGCCCTGGCTGGAGCAGCAGCCGCAACTCGCGGGATCCTGCGGCTGGACATCGGGGGGTCGATCGGCATCGATCTGCCGACCGTTGCCGGCAGAGCGGATCGCCAGGCGATCGGCGAGGCGATCGATGCCATCCTTTTGCAGCCGTTCGAGCGAACAGCGGTGAATGGCTTTGGATTCGTCCAGATTGTCCGGCCCCGTCGACGAGCCTCGCTGCTCGAACTGGCCGAGGACCGCGCCGCGTTCGAGGCTCGAGCGCTCCTCCGGCGAGCCGCGCTCGAGGGGAGCGGCGCAAGGCGGCTGGTCGCTCACCCGGCTGTCGTCAAGCTGCTCGAAGCTCGGCCCGGCTGGACGTCCGAACTGGCCCGTCAAGTCGGCGGCGCAATCAGCTTGCGTGCCGACGCCGCTCTTCCCATGTCGAGCGGGTATGCCGAAAACACCTGACAAACCGAAGTCCTGCCCGGTCTGCGGAGAGCCGGAACAGGCGGAGCACGCGCCGTTCTGCAGCCGCGGCTGCAAGGATCGCGACCTCTTGAAGTGGCTCGGTGAAGGCTATCGAATCCCGGGTCCCGCCGCCGATCCCGAAAGAGTGGACAGCGACGGGAGCGACGGTTAGTGAGCGCCGTCAATTCGCCCGGTCCAGCCGGACGCACGCGGATGCCCAGGTAGCTCAGTTGGTAGAGCACGTGACTGAAAATCACGGTGTCGGCGGTTCGATTCCGTCCCTGGGCACCAGCCCCTCATCCCAAAGCATTCCAGAGCATCTCAGAAACGGTTGAAAACCGCCATTTCTTGACCAACTCACATCCCAGACAAGTCCGCTTCGTCTGTTGGTATCCCGCTAGTTTGATGGTATCTGGTGATGGTATCTGCAAATACCCTCACGGAGATACCATCAAATGCCTCTCTCGGCGACGGCGGTCCAACACGCGAAAGGACGCGAAAAGCCCTACAAGCTTACGGATTCGGCTGGCCTCTATCTGCTCGTGAACAGCGATGGCCGGCGTTACTGGCGTTTCAACTATCGCTTCGGAGGCAAGCAGAAGACCCTCGCCTTCGGCGTCTTCCCGGACGTAGGCTTGGCTGATGCGCGTGAGAAGCGCGATGCCGCCCGCAAGCTGATCGCGGCTGGAGAGGACCCAGCAGCCCGGCGCAAAGAGGAGGAACTCGAAGCGCGAGTCCGGGAGAGCGAAACCTTCCGCGCTATCGCTAACGAGTGGTTAGAACGGCTGGAGAAACAGGGCCGCTCGAATTCCACTCTCAAGAAAATGCGTTGGCTGCTAGACTTCGGGATCCCTGCCCTCGGTGACCGGCCTATTGCTGCGATCACGGCGCCCGAGCTTCTGAGCGTGCTACGACAAGTGGAGGCGCGGGGTCGGTATGAAACGGCCGTCCGGCTACGAAGCACGTTCGGCACGATCTTTCGCTACGCGATCGCGACTGGTCGTGCACAGCGAGATGTGGCCTTCGATCTGCGTGGCGCACTGATCACGCCGAAGACCACTCACCGGGCCGCTATTCTTGAGCCAAAAGCTGTCGGAGCCCTCCTCAGGGCGATCGAAGACTACGACGGTCAGCTGGTCGTCCGCCACGCGTTGCGCCTTGCGCCGCACGTCTTTGTGCGCCCCGGCGAGCTTCGACAGGCGGAATGGCGGGAGTTCGATTTCGATGAGAGGGTCTGGACCATCCCTCCGGCAAAAACGAAGATGCGTCGCCCGCATCGTGTCCCGCTCGCGCGACAGGCACTCTCGATCCTGGAAGAATTGAAATCTGTCAGCGGCAAAGGCGTGCCGCTCTTCCCGAGCGTCCGTTCAGCCTCGCGACCTATCTCCGATAATACTCTCAATGCTGCTCTCCGTCGCCTTGGCTACGACAAGACGCAAATGACCGCTCACGGTTTTCGGGCGATGGCGAGCACGCTCCTCAATGAGATGGGGAAATGGCATCCCGACGCGATTGAGAGGCAATTAGCACATGTTGAAGGCAATGATGTGCGCCGCGCCTACGCCCGCGGCGAGCACTGGGCGGAGCGCGTCAAGATGATGCAGGACTGGTCGGACTATCTGGATGCGCTTCGAAGCGGCGCCAAAATAATCAAGGGGCGGTTTGGCCGCGCGTAGGCGGCCACGTTCGACTGAGCAGATGCCTAATCTTGCAGCAGGCTCGAGGCCATATATCAGGATGACGATCCGTATATCGTCGTCCCGCAGCCTGATATTCGGAAACTCATCGAGGCGTTAAGCCAGCAGCTTGCGTGAGAGATGTGTAAGTGATGACCGCCGCAGATGAGCTTGGATCGACGATGCAAGTCATTGCTGAGTGGTCTCGCGGAACCAAGGGACTGCTCTTCTATGTCTACGGTAGTCGGGTCAGGGGCGATCACCGCCCGGACAGTGACGTGGACGTCTACTTAAGGATCACCACCGGAATGAATGATGCAACCGTTGACTGGTGGACGGACCAGAACCAAGCCGATTTCGCTGAGTTGAAGGAGGCATTGCCGGGCAGGTTAGAGCTTCTGGATGGACCGAACTCGCTCAAACAGGCGATCATCGCCTCGACGCCCTATCGAGTGATGGGTGATGTGATCGCGGTCTGGCTGCCGCCGAAGACCATTGGTGCGTTCGCTACATAATACCGCAGTATCGAGCCCAATGTGCATAGTCCGTTCGGCAAAGCATGACCGAAGACCTTTGTCCGTTGCCGGCGCTTACGTCTATCTGCAGAAGCGGGAATGTCCCGCCGTCAGTGCGCACAACGGCCGGTTGCGGCCATCGTGAACGCGATGTCTTGAAGCTTGCCGGCGATCTCCGACGGGATGCCAAGATCCCGCGCCGCCTGCTCGCCGGAGCCGAGCCTGCGCGGATCGGCATGGGTCACCGCCGCGAAAATCGTCAAGGCCTCCAAATAATAACCGTAGTTGGACGCGTGATAATGGTCGCTTGCCCAAAGGTCGATCTGGCCCGGCGTGAGGCCGTCGTAGGGATTGGGATCTGCAATCCCGCGAGTGATGGCGCAGCTGAAGGCCTGCCCGACCGGCACCACGCGAGCGATAGAGCGAACGTGCTCGCGGACACTGTTGTCCGCCTTTCGCAGATCCAACGCCATCTGTCCGATCGGCTGGCCGGACCAATGCTTGCCCTGCGGATAGGTGAGATCGGGCCGCGTCCACGTGGCGACGAGGCTGATGTCGACGCGCGGATTGCGGGCGGCAAGCAAGCTGGTCAGCGCGCCCGCAGACGTGATGGTGTTCGCAACGTCGCCCGGCTTGTCCGGATCGAGCGTGCTGTACTCCTGGAGCACGACCGAATCCCACGGCCGGTCAAGCTCCACGCGTCTGTTCGCAAGGTGCCATGCCAGCGTCTTGCCAGGCGAAGTCTCGAGCGAGACCGCGTAGCTCAATCCGCTTTCGTCGGCGAAGCGCTTGAAGAGCGCGGGCACACCACCGATCCCGTCGTGATTGAGGTCGGAAACGCTGTCTTTGCGGTAGGTCAGGACGTCCGACAAGGCGCCGAACGTAAAGCTGTTGCCGACGAACAGGACCGATCTTGAGTGATCGCCGGCCAAGGTGCCGGCAGCGAGAAACAGCAGGAATGTGGGAACCATCTGATCCGCTCCGGTTAGGCGATTGGTGACGCGGTCGCCGCCGGCTCAACCGCGGGATCATGTTCAATCCGCGCGGCGCGCGCGAAGAACGTGATGAATATGTAAGCGACGAGCGGCACGATGAAGGATACGCTGAGCCCGAACCGGTCCGCGATGCCGCCCACCGCCACCGGCAACAGCGCTCCACCGAAGATGGCGAGGCACAACAGACCCGAAGTCGAGCTTTGGGAAACGGCCGACCGCTCAAGCGTGATCGTGAAGATCGTCGGGAACATGATCGAGTTGAAGAAACCGATCGCGAGCGCTGCGTAACCGGCGACAGACCCGCTGGTCGTGAGGACGGTCAGGCACAGCAGGCCGGCGATGATGCCGCACAATGTAAGCAGGCGACCAGCCGGAATCCTCGTCAGCAACGCCGTCCCAATAAGCCGTCCACAAAGCGCACCGCCCCAATAGATGTTCGCGAGATAGCGACCGGCTTCGTCGAACGGCAAAGCGAGCACCGACCGCTGGTTGAGGAAGTTGATCATGATGCTGCCGATCGACACTTCGGCGCCAACGTAAAGCCCTATGGCGGCGGCGCCAAACAGCGCCCAGGAAGATCGAAGCGCATCGAACATCCCGTCCGCAGATACGGTCCGCCGATCGGGGACCACGCGCAGAAGGAAGCGGCGGAGGAGCGCGAAGAACGCGAACATTCCCGCCAGCAGCGCGGCCATGATCAGGAACGCGCGGTCGACCGCGTGGAGCAATTCCGCACGTTGTGCGACGTTCACGAGTCGACGCGGGGTATTTTGGAGTGCCGGATCTCCAAGCATCACGACGGACCCGAAATGAACGCCCAGCACGACCCCAAGCGAATTGAAGGCCTGGGCAAAGTTCAGCCGGAAGTGACGGCGGTCCGGCAATCCAAGCTGCGCCGCGACCGGATTGGCAGCGACCTGAAGCGCCGTGAACCCGGCCGCAAGGACGAACAGTGCGGCGAGGATCGGCCCGAAACGATCCAGTGTCGTGCTGAACACCACCAGCACGCAACCGCCGGCCATCAGCGCGAGCGAGCCGAGGATCACGTCGACGGCGCCGACGCGGCTGGCAAGCCACGCAGCAGGCAGCGACAGCAGCCCATAGGCAATGAAGAAAATGATCTGGGTGAGAAGTGCCTCCGTGTAGTCGAGATTGAAGGCGACGCGGAGGGCAACGATCAGTGGATCGTTGTTCGAGGTGATGAACCCCCAGGCGAAAAACAATGTCGTGATCGCGCCGAACGCCCAAAGGGTCCGCCGCTTGTCCTGACGAGCGTTTGTCACGTCGCTCTGCTTGGCGTGCTCCAGCGCAAGGTCGCGACCGAGCCACCGCGCAGCGCCACTGAGTAACGCGCGCCGTCCAAGTTGACGCTCACCGGCCCGTCGCCGGACTTGCGGTAGAGGATCGCCACCCGGCTCCCGTCCGGGTTCAGGAACGAGGCTCCTTCGACCTGATCCCCGCGGATGCTGGTGGCAACGCGAAAGGCGCCGGTCAGGACGAAGCGGCTGGCATGCCCGAGGACGTAATATTCGACGTTTCGGGTGATCGCGCCCGTCGCTGGATCGATGGTCACGACGCCGCGACAATCGCTGCACCCGCCGGTATGCGGACCGTGCGCCGGATCCAGTGCGAGGTTCCACAGAAGCGTTCCGCGCGACCAATTGTTCGACGCGCCGATGATCAGCTTGGACGTCATCCAGCCGAGCACCTCAGCGTAATCGGGACTCCAGTTGCCGCCCGAGCATTCGGTGAGCCACGCGTCCTTGTCCGGAAAGGCGTCGTGGACCAGCGATTGTGCACTGACATCGCCGCCATAGCAGTGCCAGGCGACCCCTTCGAGGTACCGCCGCGCTGCCGGATCGCGGAGCACTTCGAGCGGCATCTCAGGGTGGTCCCAATTATGGTCCCAATCGAGGATCCGCGTTCGAAGCCCCATCGCCTTGAACCGGGGCCCGACATACCGCCCCATAATTTCGGCCCGCTGCGGCGGGTCGACCTGTTCGCCGGGGTAATTGTCCGGTTCGAAATTCGGCTCGTTCTGGATGGTGAGCATGGACACCGGCACGCCTTCGCGCCCGAACGCCCGAACGGTTTTCGCAAGATAGTTGGCGAAGGCCGGATAATATTGCGGAACGAGCTGGCCCTTGATCAGGCTGCGTGTCGTCTTCATCCACGCCGGCGCGCTCCAGGGGCTGATCATCACCAAAAGCCGGGGATTGATCGCCAGCGCCTCGCGCATGCGAGGAAGGACATATTTCCGGGCCGCTGCGATCGAGAAATGACGCAGCTGCGGATCAGGCAGGTTGCCCGGCGTGTCGTCGTAGCTGTAATCCCGCATTGAGAAGTCAGAGGCACCGACGGTGAGGCGCGTGAAGGACAAGCCGAGGCCGCCGTTTGCGCGTCCGAACAGCTCGGCCATCACCGCTTTGCGCTTCTGCGCGGGGAGAGCGCTGAGCAGCTTCGCGGACGCATCGGTCATCGCCGCGCCAAAGCCGTGGATCTTCTGAAAATGCTTCGCCGTGTCGATCGTGACTGCTTCGTCGCCCTTGGCTGCTCCGGTGGCGCGCTGCAACGGCTGACGCGCCAGCTTCTGGGTTTCGTCGGCGCTTGTCACCCACATCGCGGCAGGTGTCGCCACGGGCCGGGCCCAAGCGGCGCTGCCCCAAAGGGCCGAACCAAGCACGAGTACCTCGAACCGCGTCACGACACCGGCTCCGCCGGGCAGTATTTCCTCACATACTCATCATGACCGGGCATGACGTCGACGCAGCGCTTGATGGTCGAAGCGATGTTGCCGAGAAACTGCTCGATCTGTGGGTCGCTCTTGATCCTGACGAGCGGGTCATAGCTTCGCGGCAGGATGCCCTGGCCGATGAAGACCTGGATCCAGCTTTCCTCGCTGAACAGCTCGTCATTCTCGCGGAAGATGCGGCCGTTGGATCGCCACAGGTCGATCCTGTTCTGGAGCGTCTCGGGCAATTCCATCGTCCGGCAATATCGCCAGAAGTCACCGTCCCGCTGGTTGGCCCAGTAATGGAGCGTGATGAAGTCGCGGATGCGCTCCCATTCGAAGTCGCACTGGCGGTTGAATTCGTCGACAGTGGCTTCGTCGGTCTCCGCATCGGGGAGCAGCCGAACGAGGCGGATGGCGGCAGACTGGACGAGATGGATGCTGGTCGATTCCAGCGGCTCGAGAAAGCCGGCTGCCAGCCCGAGGGCGACGCAATTGCGGTTCCACATCTTGCGCCGCTTGCCGCTCGTGAAGCGCAGCCGGTTGGGGTTCGCGAGCTGCTCGCCGTCGAGATTGGCGAGCAGCAGCTTCTCCGCCCCGTCATCATCGATGTGCTTGCTCGAATAAGCGAGGCCATTGCCGGTCCGGTGCTGAAGCGGGATCCGCCACTGCCAGCCGGGCTCGCGCGCCGTCGCCCGGGTCAGCGGCGCGAGCGGTTCGGTGCGGGCGCAGGGCACCGCCATCGCCCGGTCGCAGGGCAGCCAGCGGCTCCAGTCGTCATATCCTGTCTTGAGCGTCTGTTCGATCAGCAGTCCCCGGAAGCCCGAACAGTCGATGAAGAAATCCGCCTCGATGGTGCGACCATCATCGAGCGTCACCGAGGCGATGTCGCCGCTGTCGTGAACGCCCACATCGACGATCCTTCCTTCGGTTCGGCGAACCGCGTGCTGCTCTGCCAGGTACCGGAGATATTTGGCGTAGAGCGACGCATCGAACTGGAAGGCGTAGGCGATGTGGCCGATCGGCGATTCGCCCATGTCGCGGCGGGCATGCATGAACTTGTTGGCGAGCGCCGCCGCCGTGTTGATGGAGAAGTCGGCGAAGTCGCGGGCGCGCCCCCGCCGGTTGGCCCGCAGCCAATATTGATGGCAACGCAGCCATTCCCAGTCCTGCCCGATGATGCCGAAGCCGTGGACGTAACTCTGGCCGTCCCTCACCCAATTATCGAACCGGATGCCAAGCTTGAAAGTCGCCTGGGTTCGACTCATGAACTCGGGCTCATTGAGCTGGATCAGCTCATTATATTTCTTGATCGCCGGGATGGTCGCCTCACCCACCCCGACGGTGCGGATGGCTTCGCTTTCGATCAGCTCGATGTCATAGAGACCCTGGAACAGCTTGCCGAAAAGGGCGGCGGTCATCCATCCCGCCGTCCCGCCGCCGACAATCAATATCTTGCGCATCGATCCGAAGCCTAACGGCTTTGGGCAGGGCATGCC
The DNA here is from genome assembly GCA_025981625.1 of Sphingomonas sp. The sequence continues at coordinate 8,986 of JAICXF010000021.1, forward strand.
ATGACGGGCGGGGATTCGGGCAGCTGGCCAAGCCTTGAACGGCTGCCGAACGACAGCCCGTAACCGCGCGGGAACTGAACTCCTCCCTTTTGCGGCAGGCAATCGCCGGCGGGCCAGTCGAACGACAGGCGACCGGTGAAATTGTAGGCGGGGTGTCCTGCCATTGAAGCAAACAGCATGTCGGTCAGCCCCAGACCCTCGGTACCGGGCAGCCATGCGGCGATGAACGCGTCCGAGCGGTTGATCAAATCATTCGCGGCGACCGGCCGGCCCGAATAGAGCAGCGTGACGACGGGGATACCCTTGCCGCTAACTCTCTCGAGGGTCCGGAGGTCTTCCGGATAGCGGCTCGAATGGCGCATGGACGCTGGGAAAGTGATGTCCCCTTTGCCCTCGGCATAGGGGTTCTCGCCCGCCACCATGATCACCGCGTTATACCGGCGGAGGTCCACGCCATTGCCGTCGGGGCTGTAGTCCACCGCGCCTGCGCCGAGCGTCTTTCGAACGGCCGAGAGCAAGGTATCCGCGTTCGGATAGTCGGCGGTCGTGGTCTGATCCCCCTGCCAGGTCAGGGACCAGCCGCCAGCCTGCATCGGGAGGCTGTCGGCGCCTTTCCCGACCACCAGCACCCTGCCGCCGCGGCGAAGCGGAAGCACGCCTTCGTCGTTCTTGATCAAAACGAGCGACTTGCGCACCGCTTCGCGCGCGAGCGCGCGCACCTGCGGAGAATGAAGCACGGAAGCGTCGGGGTGCGGACCGCTCGCGGGCGAAGCGTCGAACAGCCCAGCCTTGAGCTTGACCCGGATGATCCGCGCAACGGCGTCATCGATACGGCTCATCGGAATGCGCCCGGCGCGAACGTCCGCGATCGTCGCCTGAATGAACTTCTTCCAGTCGTCGGGGACCATCGCCAGATCGATGCCGGCGTTGATCGCCTGCGGGCAATGCCAGGTCGTGCAGCCCGGGACCTGCCCGATCGCGTTCCAGTCGCTGACGACGAGACCGTTGAACCCCATTCGACGCTTCAGCACGTCGCCGACCAGATGGGCGTTGCCGTGCATCTTGCCCCACTGCTTGCCGGTCGCGGTGTCGGTGAAGCTCGAATAACTGACCATGACGGTCTGCACGTTTGCGCTCAGCGCCCCATAATAGCCGGCGGCGTGAGTGCGGGCGAGGTTCGCTTCGCTGGTCCGCGTCTCGCCCTGGTCCTGGCCGTGGACCGTGCCGCCATCGCCCAGATAGTGCTTTGCCGTCGCCAGTACCGAAGTTGAGGATCCAAGATTGCCCTGCAGGCCCGCAACCATGGCGTGGCCGTAAGCGCGCACCAGCGCCGGATCCGAACTGTAGCTCTCGTAAGTCCGCCCCCACCGCGGGTTCTGCACGACCGCAAGCGTCGGTGCGAAGGCCCAGCTGATCCCGGTCGCGCGGACCTGTTCCGCCGTGGCGTGGCCGATCCTGGTCATCAGCTGCGGATCGTGCGCGGCGCCGAGCCCGATATTGTGCGGGAAGAGCGTTGCGCCATAGACGTTGTTGTGCCCGTGGACCGCGTCGGTGCCCCAGATGACCGGCACCTTCGCCTTCATGTCGGTGGACATCGACGCGCGATAGAAGGCGTCCGAAAGCTTGAGCCAGTCGCCGACGCCTGCATGCATGTTCATGGCGGGCCACGCACCGCCGCCGTTGAGGATTGAGCCGATATAATAGCGGCGCACCTCGTCCGGAGTGATCGAGCGGATATCGGCCTGAGTCATCTGGCCGACCTTCTGCTCGAGCGTCATTGCCGCGACGATCGAGTGGACCCGGGCCTCGAGCGCGATGTCGCGCGACCGCGGGATCGCCGCCTTCGGCCACATGTCAGCAGCGGCGGCTCCCGACCCGACGATGGTCGCCAGGGCGCACAGAATTGCAACCGGCCGAGGTCGGCCGCCAAACATCACCATGTCGAACCCGCCTAGAAGTGGTAGCTGGCGCCGAGCAGCCACTCGCGCCCGTATTTCTCGAACGTCTCAAGCGTATCCGTCCGGTTGGGACCGGTCGTATAAGAGGTTCGGTAGGGTGAATTCAGCACGTTGCTGACCTGCAGCAATATGCCGAGCCCGTTGAACCGCGATCCGGGCTGGAACGTGTAGCCGATCTGGGCGTCCATCTGCTTGTCGGCTAGGATCTGCGGGAAGCCAGGGTTCGTGAAGAGCGCGATGACCTCGCCCTGGAAAGCAGAGCGGTAGCGATAGCTCGCGCGCGCCTGGAAGCCGTTCTTCTCGTAATAAGCGGTTAGATCGTAGGTCCAGGGCGAAAAGCCCGGCAGCACCGGAATGACGGCCGCCGCGGCCGGCTTCAACTTGTACTTGCTGCGGGAGACACTGCCCTGGGCACCGAAGCCGTCGAGGAACCGGGCAAGCTTGCCGAACTCGAACGCGCCGCTGATCTCGACCCCGCGGACCCATCCGCCGGCCCCGTTAGCCGGCGCGCTCAGCGTGCCGATCGGGCTGACGATGACCCCCGGCGGGATGGCAGCAAGCTGATCCGGCGGCGGGGTTATGCCCGTGAAATCCACCGGGAGAGCCTGATCGTAAATGTAATTTTCAAGCCAGAAGTTGAATGCATTGACGCTGAAGTAGGTCGCCTTTCCGCCATACCATTCGTAGGCGATGTCGGCCTCCTTCGCCCGCCAGGGCTGGAGGTTCGGATTGCCTCCCGACGCCGACCACGGGTGCACCACCGTCCCCGGTGTGCAGGGCGGCTGAGCGCTGGCGCAGATCTGGCCATTGAAGCTCGGGACGAGGTTCGCCCGCAGGTCGTCCATGCGTGGGCGCGCCATGACCCTCGCCAAGGCAAGGCGGATGCGGCTGTGCCGGTCCAGGTCATAATAGAGGTTCAGGCTGGGAAGAACGTCGGTGTAGGAGTCGCTCTGGTCGACCCGAACAAGCTGGATCGGCGTGACCGCCGTGTTGATCCGCAGGCCGGCCGACTCCTGCTTTTGCCTGACCACCTGCACGCCGGCATTGCCGTGCAGGTTGCCGGAATCGATGTTCGCCTTCGCCTTGAACGTGACAATGTCTTCCTTGATGTCCCAGGACTTGTCGAAGTGGTTCGCGTCCTCCAGCTGCACGATGTCATAATAGCCGCTGTTGTAGACGAGGCTCGGGACATTGACGCCGAGCACGTTCATGTCGCCCGCGAAGCTCAACGACGTCGGATCCGTAAGGTATCGCGGATCGATCAGAACCTGCTGACGGCCGTTTTTCAGGAACAGGTCGAGTTCGGTGACGGTCTTGTCCTTGTGACGGTGCGTGTAGTCGACGCCGGCCTCGATGCTGCTGAGAAAGCTCCCCTGGAGATCCTGCTTCAGGGTCAGGTCGCCCTGGGCCAGCGTCTCCTTGATGTGGGGCGACTTGATATGCCCTTCGGAGCCATAGCCGGTCCAGGCGGAACGATCGCCAAGCGAGACCTGGTTTGCGTCGGCATAATCCAGGCCGAAACCGGTGAACTGCGGGAAACCATTCTCGGGAATTACGCGATCGTAGCTGTCGAACGCCCGCGTCAGAAGTGGGCCAACCCCGTAGCCGCCGAATATCTCGATGTCGGATTCATCGCGCTTATTGGAAGAATAAGAGAGGTCGGCAAGCAGGTGCGTGTGCTCGGCAAGCCGGAAATCGTTGTTCAGACCGATGGAGAAGAGATGGTCGGTCCGCTTGTTGTCGTCCCAGCGGAGCACCGGAACGACATTGTTCACATGATCGGCGACGTCGAAAAGAGTGCCGCCGCGGGTCGCCGTCTGCACGTTGTCGTACGTGACGTTGTCGACCCACGCGTCGAAAACCACTCGGCGCCCGTCGTGACCGTGTGCTGCTTGAACCGCGAATAATAGAGGTCGAGCACGGAATGGATGGCGTCGCTCGGCTTCCATTCCAATGTTCCCATGACGCCGTCGCGAACATCGCGCGAATTCAACGCACGTACTTCTTGTCCCGACAGGATGTAGGGTGAGCCGTCCGGCAGAAGGCCGGCATAATTGTCGTAGAACCAGTTCTTCGTGTGATCGGTGTGGCTTGGCGCGTCCAGGTGGGCATAGCCGATCGACCAGCCGAGCGTGCCGTCCTCATTCTGACCGATGTAGCTCGCGCTTCCCCGCCAGCCGTGTTTGGAGAAGCCGGCATTGCGTCCGCCACCCTGATCATATTGGCCGCGCAGGTTGAGCGCGACGGCGCGCTTGCCATATTCGAGCGGGCGGATGGTCCTGAGGTCGACCGTGCCGGCAAGTCCCATGCCGGCAATGTTCGCGTCAGGCGTCTTGTAGACCACGACCGAACCCAGCAGTTCCGATGGATATTGGTCGAATTCGACGCCGCGGTTGTAGCCCGAGCTCGCCTGCTGGCGGCCGTTAAGCAGCACCGTCGTGAAGTCGGGCGAGAAGCCGCGAACCGAGATGATCTGGGCACGGCCGCCGACGCGCTGCGCGGCAACGCCGGGAAGGCGAGCGATCGATTCCCCGATCGACACGTCCGGCAGCTTACCGATCTCCTCGGCCGAGACGGCCTCGACCATGCTCGATTCCCTGCGCTTGATGGCGAGCGAATCCTGGATGCTGCGGCGGAGTCCGGTAACGACGATCGCGCCCTGATCCTGCTTTTGAGTCGCGTTCGGCTCGCCCGGCGTAGGAGACGGAGCTGGCTGCTGAGCCGGTGCGTCAGGATTGGTCTGGGTCTCCTGGGCGAAGGCGACCGACGGCACCATGACCAGCGACGAGCAGCATCCCCCGGCAAGCAGCAATGCGCGGCGCGCGCGCGACGAACGATTCGGCAATGATTCTCTCCCTCAGAGGCCAGTGCCTTGCATCGGCCCGCTTCCTCTCTCCATGGAAGCGCTTCCATTCTGGTGTCAAAAGCGCGGCGCTGTCAAGTTGCTAAGGGCCGCCCCCGGGGAGGAGATGTCGACTCGCGGACGATCAGCTCGAACGGGAAGAATCCGGGGTCGAGGCTGCTGTTCGAGTGATTGTCGATCAACAATCGCACCGCGTGCGCCGCGAGATCCTTGATTGGCTGGCGAATCGTCGTCAGCGGCGGCCACACGATATCGGACATGGGCGTGTCGTCGAACCCGGTTACGGATACCGAAGCGGGGATCTCGATATGGGCGCGGTGCAGCGCGAGCATGACTCCAGCGGCCATGTCATCGTTGGCGCAGGCAATGGCGGTGACCTCGATGCCGGCGGCAAGCACCTGCTCGGTCGCTTCGACGCCTGACTTGAAGGTGAAATCGCCGCTCGTGGTCCAGGGATCGCAGTCGATGCCGGCTTGGCGAAGCGCGTCGACGAAGCCATCGTAACGGAGAGCCGCCGCCCGGTGCTCCGACGGCCCCTTGATGAAGGCGACGCGTCGATGCCCGAGCGCAGTCAGGTGCCGGCCGATCGCATGGCCGCCCGCGCGCTCGTCGATTCCCACGGCCAGCACCGACTTGCGCGCCTCGTCGCCGGCCGAAATGGCAACGACGCGCACGCCGGCGCGATGCGCCAGCTCGATGAAGTCGAGATCGTCGGACAAGGGCGGCGAAAGGATGATCCCGGCCGGCCGATCGCGATCGACAATCGATGACAACAAGCGGAAGCGCTGGTCATCTTCGGGATCCAGCGAGCGAGTGACCAGGTCGAAGCCGAGCGAGGAGCAGCCCCTGAGCGCACCGAGCTCCAGTCCGGAGTTGTAATAGCTGTTCGGCTCCACCTCGGGGCTGAGGGCATGGATCAGCATGATCTGCCGACTCATGCCGCTCGCAAGCGCGCGCGCTTGGTGGTTGACCGAATAGCCCAGCTCCTGCACCGCGCGCTGCACCCGCTCGCGGGTTTCGGGCCGGACATTCGAACCGTTGTTGAGCACGCGCGACACGGTGACCCGGGCAACGCCCGCGGCGCGCGCCACATCGTCGATGGTAGAATTTTGCTTCATCGCGCGCGCAGGTTGGCAATGCTTCGGGCGCGTCGCAACGGTGATTGCGAACCCGCCGGCGGTGCGGGATCGTACGCACGCACACGTGAGCGGAGCGTCAAGATCATTTTGGTTCGAGTACTCGCAGCATCGATTGTCGTTGTGTTCATCGGCGCGGGCGCGAACGCCGCCCCCGCCAGGCCGGCGCTGATCCCGATGCCGGGCTCCGTCGAGTGGCTCGACGGCAGCATTCCCATTGCCGCCGGCGCGGCGGTCGATGGCAAGGGCAAGGCGGCCGCGACCGCCCGCTACGTGGTCGAATTGCTGGGCCTGCGGCCGGCGAGCACTGATGCGCCGACCATCCGGCTCGCGATCGTGTCGGCGCGCAGGATCCCGAGCCCGGAAGGTTATCATCTGCGCGCCGCGGGCCGGCAGGTCCTGATCGAGGCCTCCGATCCGCGCGGCCTTTTTTACGGCGCACAGACGATGCGCCAGCTCGTCACTCCCGGTCCTGGCCCGCGGAGCATCGCGGCGGTCGACATCACCGACGCTCCACGGTTTCGCTGGCGCGGCCTGCTGATCGATGTCAGCCGGCACTTCTTCGGCAAGCCGACCCTGTTCAAGATCATGGACGAGATGGCTGCGTACAAGCTCAACGTGCTGCATCTGCACCTCACGGACGATCCCGGGTGGCGCTTCGAGGTTCCGGCTTATCCGAAGCTCACCCAGTCCGCGGTCAAGCCTGACGGCACCCGGGAGTATTTCACCGCAAAAGACATTCGCGAGATCGTCGCTTACGCCGCCGGGAGGCACATCATGGTCGTGCCCGAAATCGAGCTGCCGAGCCATTCCGGATCTGCCGCCGCCACCTATCCGGGGCTCTACAACGGCGGGAGCGCGCTCGATCCGGCGAGGCCAGGAACCTATGCCTTCATCGGCGCTGTGATGGGCGAAGTCGCCAGACTGTTTCCGGCGCCGTACATCCACTTTGGCGGCGACGAGGTCGCGGACGACGCATGGAGCAAATCGAACGACGTCGACGAGCTCAAGGCCAAGCTTGGCCTGAAGACCACCCGGGAGGTCGAGGCCTATTTCGTCCGCAAGGTCGTCAAGATCATCGAAGCGCTGGGCAAGAAGCCGATGGCCTGGGACGAACAGGCCGAGGCGGGTGCGTCACAGGACGTTGCGATTGAATGGTGGCGCAAGGATCATCCCGACGTGCTCAGCGCCGCCGCCGAACGCGGTTCCGAGCTTGTCATGTCGCCTGTCGACCGGCTCTATTTCGACTATCATCAGGCTCCGGGGGAGCCCGGCGCGCCCTGGGAAGGCAATGACGGCGGACCGACCTCGATCGCCAAGATCTTGGCCTGGGAGCCGGTGCCGGCAAGCTTCACGCCGGCAGAATCCGCGCAGGTCCTCGGCGTCGAGGCAGCAGTCTGGACCGAGTTCATCGAAACGCAACGCTATCTCGAGTTCATGACCTTCCCGCGGCTCCTTGCGCTTTCGGAGGTGGCCTGGCGCGCGAAGGGCCCGCGTCACGACAGCGAATTCGAACAGCGGCTGAAACCGCACATCGAGGCTCTTCGCGCCCGGGGGATCAATGCCCGTCGCGGCGAGTGGGATGGCTATGAGTTCATCACGCACTGAAGTTTCCCGGCGGATCGCCGAATGGGTAGCCCCTACCCGGGAGCAGTTCCGAACCGCCGTTCTGCCCGGTAGCCGGCCCGCCGTATTGCGCGAGATCGCCCGGACGTGGCCGCTGGTCGTCGCTGCCCGGCAGGATCCACACCGGGCCATGGACATGCTCTCGCGCCGTGCAACCGCCGCCGAGGCCGATGTGCTCCGCGCGGAGCCCGCCGAAGAAGGCCGGTTCCACTACACTCCCGATCGGCGCGGACTTAATTTCATTCGCGGGCGCGGCAATCTCCCCGGGCTGATTGCCGCGTTGCGCGAGCAGGAGCGGGTGAAGCGGCCGTCCGCGATCGCCGCCCAGGGGCTGGTTGCCGACCATTTTCTGCCGGGCTTCTCCAGCGCGCACTCGATGCCCCTTCTTCCCGCCTCGATCGAACCGCGGTTGTGGATCGGCAATGCAGCCAAGGTCGCAACCCACAACGACCCTTTCGACAACATCGCGATCATTGCGGCGGGGCGACGCCGATTCACGCTGTTTCCGCCCGACGCGGAGCCCGATCTGTACATGGGCCCGGCACATCCCACGCCCGCCGGGACTCCCGTCAGCATGGTCCATGTGACCGCGCCGGATCTGGACCGATATCCCCAGTTCGCGAGAGCGCTGGACCGTGCCGTGGAAGCCGAGCTGTCGCCCGGGGACGGTCTCTACATCCCGCGCGACTGGTTTCATCACGTCGAAGCCCTCGAAACGTTCAATGTCCTCGTGAACTATTGGTGGGATGCGAGTGGTTGAGGGGGAAAGATCGGCTTATGCACAAGACGACCCGTTTGGTGAGTTCTGCTTCACTCCTGCTGTTCATATCGGTTCACGCGGGCGCGCAAACGAGGCCTGCGCAACCCTGGCTCGATCCAAAGCTTCCGGCCGGAGAGCGAGCCCGCGCCGCTGTCGCGGCGATGACCCTCGACGAGAAGCTCAGGGTCATCTTCGGCTTTTCCGACCAGGCGGTCACGGAAGTCTCCAGGGTCCCCGATGACGTCGTCGCGCCCGCCCTCAAGGCTGAGGTGATCGAGCACGCGGTGAAGGGCTCCGCGGGGTTCGTCCCGGGTGTCCCGCGCCTCGGCATCCCCGACCAGACCCAAACCGACGCCTCGATCGGCGTGCGCAACAGCCTGATGCCGAGCACTGCGCTGCCCTCGTCCCTCGCGACCGCTGCGAGCTTCGATCGCGAAGTGCCCCGCGCCGGCGGCGCGATGATCGGTGCGGAGGCGCGAGCCACCGGTCACAACACGATGCTTGCCGGCGGCGTGAACCTCGCCCGCGAGCCGCGCAACGGCCGCAATTTCGAATATGCCGGCGAGGACCCGCTGCTCGCCGGCACGATGGTCGGCGCGCTCATCGGCGGAATTCAGTCGAACCACATCGTCTCGACGGTGAAGCATTATGCGGTCAACGACCAGGAGACCCAGCGAACGTCCCTCGACGTCACGATCTCCGCCGAGGCCATGCGACAATCCGACCTGCTGGCGTTCGAGCTGGCGATCGAAGGCGGCCGGCCCGGATCGGTAATGTGCTCGTACAATCTCATCAACGGGCGGTGGGGATGCGAGAACGACTATCTGCTCAACAAGGTGCTGAAGCGCGACTGGGGCTTCAAGGGCTTCGTCATGAGCGACTGGGGCGCGGTTCATTCCACCGCGGACGCGGCCAACGACGGGCTCGACGAGTTCACCGGCTTCTGCTGTGCCGGCGACAAGCCCTGGTTCGCGGCCAACAGGTTCAGGGCGGCGCTCGCTGCCGGCGACGTTTCCGAGCACCGGCTCGACGACATGGCCGGGCGCATCCTGTGGGCACTGTTCGACAAGGGCGCGGTCGACCATCCCGTCAAACCTGCGCCGATCGACTTCGCCGCGAACGCCGCTGTGTCCCAGATGGCCGCGGAGAATTCTCTGGTCCTGTTGAAGAACGAGGGCGACCTGCTTCCGCTGCGTGCCGCGAAATCGATCGCCGTCATCGGCGGCAATGCCGACAAGGGCGTGATGGCCGGCGGCGGCTCATCCGACGTGACGCCGGTCGGCGGCGCGATCATGATCAAGGAGCATACCTTCCTTCCCTCGCCGCCGCTCGCAGCGCTCAGGAAGGAATTGCCGCGCGCGCACATCGAATTCGACGGCGGTGCGGCCCTGGCTTCGGCGGCTGCGCTCGCCGCAAGGGCCGACATCGCGGTGGTGTTCGTCACCCAGCACGACAGCGAAGGCTATGACGGCAGCCTCGTCCTTGCCGACAATCAGGATGCGCTGGTCACGGCCGTTGCGGCCGCCAATCCCCGGACCATTGTCGTCGTCGAAAGCGGCGGCGCCGTGTTCATGCCCTGGTTGTCCAAAGTGCCCGCGGTCCTCGAAGCCTTTTATCCGGGCATCAGGGGCGGACAGGCCATCGCGCGGATTCTGACGGGCAAGGTCAATCCTTCGGGCCACCTGCCGATCAGCTTCCCGGCCTCCCCCGCGCAGCTTGCGCACCCGCAGCTCGCCGGCCTCGGCCTATCCAACGACACGCCGGCGAAGGTCACCTACGACGAAGGCGCCGCGATCGGCTACAAATGGTACGATCTCAAAGGCTACAAGCCGCTGTTCCCCTTCGGATTCGGGCTCAGCTACACGGGCTTCGCCCTCTCTGGCCTGGCGGCGCAGCCGAACGGGCACGCGATTCACGTGAGCTTTTCGATCCGCAACACCGGTCAGCGCCAAGGCAAGGCTGTCGGCCAGGTCTATGTTGGTCCGGAGGACTGGCAGAACGCCGGCTGGGAGGCGCCGAAGCGCCTCGGCGGCTTCGCCAAGGTGGATCTGAAGCCGGGTCAGTCCAGGACCGTCGAATTGACCATCGACCCGCGTTTGCTCGCCACATACGAAGCGGCAGGCAACAACTGGCACACTCACGCGGGCAACTATCGCCTCATTCTCGCGACGGCATCCGATTCCCCCGTGCAAAGCATCAACATCAACCTGCCCGACGCCGTGTGGAGCGCGTCAGCTCCTCCGGAATGAACAGGCGCGAGCAGAGGCTAGCGCCACAGTCAGCGACCGCATCAGGGCTGCGGTTCCGCCGTCGCGCAAGCGCACTGCCCAAGATCCGTGCGCTGGTCGACGACGAGCGGCCCGAGCATGGTGTCGGCGTGGCTCAACAGCGGACGATCGGCTGAAGGCCGGCCAGGGCGTTTCAGCTTCCTGGTAACGGCAAGCCATTCGAGCGGCACCCTAGGGATATTGTTGTACCCAGACGACTGGATAGGGCGGCGCCCAGGGCGGAGGGCGCACCCAGGCCGTTCCCCGCGGCGCGAAGTGGGCCTCGATGGTTCCGACACGCCGCAGCGCATCTTGGGTCGCGACATCCCGACAGGAGCCAGGGCCTGTATCGCTTTCACCGAGCTTGTCACACACATAGCGTGCGGTGAGCGCAATGCGATGTCTCAGTATCTCGCGGTCTGCAGGGTAGCTGAGATCGAGATCGGCGTAACCGACCGTCATCGACAAGCTGTCGACGTTGTCCGGCGCCCGGCCATAGTGGCCGACGATGACAATTTCCTCCGGTGGTGGTGGTGGTGGTACGGGCTGAGCCAGCGCGGGCGCGCCCGAAGCCACAAATGCCATCCCTAACAGGCGCCAGCGAAGTGTCGGCAAAGACATTGCCCTTCTCCTTAAAGGTCGTCTCCTCGCTCCCCAAGACGGCCGTAGCCAGCGATCAACTCCGAACGCGAATGCGATGTTCCGCATTTGCCGCCCGGCCCGCACGCCATCGCGTGGAATCGCGGACAGATTTCGAAGCCCATGCCGGCCGCCGCGGTCGAGCGAGAGAAGCTGAGGTCCGGAATGGCTGGAAAGCAGAGGCTAGCTTAGATGAAGTTATCCACACAACAGCCGTGATATGTCGGACTGGCGACTCGGGAGAAAGAGGTCGCGTGAAGTCTGGTTCGTGGAGGACCGTCATGGCTTCATATCGAATGTATTGCCTAGATCGCGCCGGGCGCATTGGCTTCGCCGAATGGCTGGAGGCCGAGGACGACAGCGAAGCTTTGGCGCTTGCCCGAAACCTGAAGGAGGGCGTCCTCAAATGCGAGGTGTGGCGCGGCAACCGGCTGGTCAGTAGCCTCTCCCATGAAGCCAGCCCGCGACCGTCCTTGTCGGCTGAACTACGTCCTTGAAGTGAATGACGCCCGACGGCCTCGCAATGCTCGTTGGCGACCTCGACGCGACCGCTTTCGAACCAAGTGGCCGTGGCCGAACTTCTCAGCCGCCATTGCCGGCGTAATGGTCGCGCCCGGAAAGCGGACGCAGGGTTCGGAGGCACGCCGTTCTTTCATCCCTCCTATGCCTCTCATTTCGTTGCCGCACCAGAACTGGTAGAGAAGCGTCATGACCGACGCCGGCCGACCGACAATCGCGACGCGGGCGGCTCAGATGTTTCCGCGGCTGACCGATGAGGAAATGGCGCGGCTTGCCAGGTTCGGTGCGCCGCGCACGTACCGTGCCGGAGAGCCCGTCGCGCGCGTCGGGGAGGTTCCGCCGGGCCTGCAACTGATCCTCTCAGGCAAGCTCGAGGTGACCCAGCACGGCGACGCCGGCACGGGTGAGCACATCGTCACTCATGAGCGGGGCAATTTCACGGGCGAGCTGGCGCAGCTCTCTGGCCGGCCTTCTCTAGTGGATGCGGCGGCGCTGACCGACGTTGAAACGGTCGCCATTGCGCCCGACAAGCTGCGCGCCCTGCTCATCGCCGAGGCCGATCTCGGCGAGCGGATCATGCGCGCGCTCATTCTCCGGCGAGTCGGGTTGATCGAGGCCGGCGCCGGACCGATCGTCATCGGCGACGACGCGAATGCCGATGTCCTTCGATTGATCAATTTCCTGCGCCGTAACGGTCACCCGTACCAGCATCTCGACCCCGCCGCCGACAGTTGCGCGCGGACGCTGATCGAGCGCTTCGAGGTCACTGCCGAAGAGCTGCCGATCGTCCTCTGCCCCAGCGGCCAGCTGCTCCGAAACCCGAGCGAGGATCAGCTCGCACGCTGCGTCGGCCTGGTCGGGAAACTGGACCCCGACCGTGTTTACGATGTGGTGGTGGTCGGCGGCGGCCCGTCGGGCCTGGCGACGTCGGTGTATGCGGCTTCCGAGGGGCTGTCTGTCCTGGTGGTCGACTGCCGGTCGTTCGGCGGCCAGGCGGGCGCCTCCGCCCGGATCGAAAACTATCTCGGCTTCCCGACCGGCATCTCCGGCATGGCATTGATGGGACGCGCCTTCAGCCAGGCGCAGAAGTTCGGGGTCGAGGTGGCAATTCCGGACGAAGCGGTCAGGTTCGAGTGCGGGAACCGGCCTTGCCATCTGGTGCTCGCCACCGGCGAGCGGGTGCAGGCGCGCAGCGTCGTGATCGCTACCGGAGCACGCTACCGCCGTCTCGCGGTCGCGCGGCTTGAGGAGTTCGAAGGCAGCTCGGTCCATTATTGGGCGTCGCCGCTGGAAGCCGACCTCGCTGCCGATCAGGACGTCGCTCTCGTCGGCGGCGGCAATTCAGCAGGCCAGGCAACCGTGTTCATCGCCGGCCGAGCCCGGCACGTGACCCTCGTCGCTCGGCGGCCGCTTCAATCGACGATGTCGCAATATCTGATCGACCGAATCGAAAGTCTTCCCAATGTCGACGTGGTCATTGGCTGCGAAATCTCGCGGCTCGAGGGCGGTCCAGGGGAGCTGGAGTCGGTCGGCATCAGGGACCGGACCACGGGGGCGGAGAAACGCCGGTCCGCGCGCTTTCTCTTCTCCTTTATCGGGGCCGAGCCCAACACCGATTGGCTGCAAAGCTCCGGAATCACCCTCGACCTGCGCGGCTTCGTCCTGACTGGCGATGAGGTCGGCGAGGATCGCCTGCCGCTGGAAACCAGCCGCCGCGGCGTATTCGCCGTCGGCGACGTTCGATCGACCTCGGTCAAACGCGTTGCCGCCGCGGTCGGCGATGGCGCCCAGGTGGTCGCCGCGATCCACAAATATCTCGGCGCTGCTGCGCGTGACACAAGCATTGATGCCCGGCCGACGGCGGCGCTGGCCCGCTAGGGTCCTCTTGCTAACCCCGCGTCCGGATCGCCGCACTTGCTCGGACCAACATTGCTCGGTGCGATGTCGGAAGGCGTCAAAAGCAGGCACCCGCCTAAGGCAGCTTTGGGTGAAAAGCGGCGATACGTAGCCAGTGAGCCCGTCAGGAGGCCATCGCTGGCCGCATCAGTCCGCCTTATGCGCGCTGATCAGGTCATCGCCTGTTGGTGGATGCCGCATTCATCCTGGCTGGCAGCGGCTCATCGAACTTCAGCCCGTACCCGGCGAACTCGGCCTCAATTCCGGGCATAAGTCTGTTCGCCTCGGTGCGATCCTTCTGCGCCGCGGCCGCATTCCCTCTGCGCCGATAAGCGAATGCTCGTCCGAGATAGGACGAGGGAAGCAGCGCCTTAGCAAGCACCTTGCTGTACGCGGAGATCGCGTCGTCGAGCTTGCCGAGCTTTAGGTAGACCATGCCCAGGCTGTCCTCGAAGCCCGGATTGTTCGGGCTCAGCTTGAGCGCCTCGTTGCAATCTTGGAGCGCAGATTCGAGCATGATGCCGGCGATGGCCTTATCGTAGCAGAGGTTGTTGAGCTCCGCCGGATCGGTCGTGCTCGACCGAATGGTTTCGAACATCTTGGTCGCTTCGTCGGCGTGCCCGGTTTTGTAGAGGAGGAACGCCCGCTGGGCGCGCAGCTTCGGCTGGTTCTCCGGGTCGATCGCGTCCAAAGTTGCCAATGCCCCGGCATAGTCGCCACTGTCCCTCAACACCTCGTTCTTTGCATACAACGCTTCGAAACTGTGCGGCTCGAGCCTAAGGGCTGCGTCGAGATCGGCTAGCCGGGCCTTGACGTCTGTCTTCGGCCGGATCTGCGCGCGATTGATGTAGACATAGGCGTCGGGCTTTATCGCCAGGGCACGGTCGAATGCCTGCATCGCCTTGTCGTTCTGACCGATGGCCGCGAAGCTTTTCGCCGCGGCCACAAAGGCAAAGTTCGAGCTCGGGTTTTCCTGCATCAGCAGATCCGCCTCGTGGGCGACGGCACTTCGGTTGCCCTGCTTCATGTAGATATTGGCACGGAGGAGCCGCAGCTGTGGGCTGGTGAAGCCCAGTTCCATGGCCTTGGCCGAATCCTTCAGCGCCAAGTCGTATTTGTTGGACGAGAAGTAAGTCTGGGCGCGACTTGCATACGCACTCCCGTCCCTTGGATTTGCCGCGATCTGAGTTTCAATGGCGGCGATCGCCGCGGGAAGGTCGTTCCGCCATCGCGCAACCTCGACCTTGGCGCTGGCCACCATCGGATTGGTGGCGTCGATCGCTTCTGCTGCTGCGAGATCATGAGCGGCGGCGGTGAAGTCTCGCTTTGCAGCGTAAACCATAGCTCGACCCGCAAGTGCGCGCACGTTTTTCGGATCGTCGTTGATTACAGCGCTAAAATCTCGAAGAGCGCCGTCGCGGTCATTCTTTCCGTTCAAGAGCCAAGCGCGCTGAATTAAAGCATCGGCGTTCTTCGGATCGTCCTTCAGCAGCTTCGAAATCCCCTCGATGCCGGAATCCATCGAACCGCCCGCCGCCGCCATCGTGGCCTTGAGAAGCAGCAACTCATTGTCATGAGGCCGCACCGCCAGCCCGGCCTCGAGGTCTTGCCGGGCTTCTTCGGGCCTCTGCTTCATCAGGAAAATGCCAGCCCGGCTTCGGAGTGCCCAAACATTCTTGGAATCGATCGCGAGACCTGCGTTCAAGCTTACCAGGGCCTGGTCCATGTTGCGTTGCGACAGGTAGGCCGCGGCACGCAGAAAATAATCCATCGCTGAAATGGCCTGCCGAGTCTGAAGCTCGGCAACATCATTTTGCGTGAAGCCGTAGTTTCCGGGTACGTTGAGATTGATATCGTCCTTATCGAGCGTGCGAAGGCGAGCAACTGCTGCCAAGGCCTCTTTGTAGGGGACTTCGGGTGCGAGGCTGCGCTCGCTCGAGTCGACGACAATAGCGTCGCCGTGGACCGTTTCCGTCCGAACATATTCGACGCCCGCCAGCGTCTCGCGGATTGGAGGGTCAAGCTTCTGACTTGCGGCGAATCCCGGCGGTAGCCGGATGGTCGCTTCGTCCCTGGTGTAACGCGGATGGTTGATCGCGATCGGCACATCGTGGAACGGGCCATCTGGCCGATCGAAGTCGGGATCGAACCCGATCGACGACGTCGGCACGTAGAACCAGCCGTCCTTCCAGTTCAGCTTGGCCGTGCCCTTCATGGACATGTGGAATTCGCGCTTCTTCTGGTCGAACTGAACCGAAGACGAATCCGAGCCGAAGTCATCGAAAAAGCTCTTTGCCTCGTCGTGCAGGGCCTGGTCGCGCTGCGCCCCCGTGACGGCCGAATAAGCGGCGTTCACCGTGATCGCCGAATCGCCGCGATAAATTTCGTCGATCGTAATTGGTACCGTGGCGTACACGCCGCCGCTCGCGTTAATGCTGACGTGACGCTCGAGGCTGGGCGCCGCGAGCGGCGCCGGGACCATCTGCACGAGCTTTGAACCGGGTACTACGGGCAGGCCCCAACCGAAATCGGGCACTTCGATTGAATCAAGATCGGTATCGCCGGTGCGCGTTCCATCCAGCCAATAGTCCTTCGCTCCGAGATGCGCGCGCACCAGCACATGATTGAACAGGCCGATCATCGGCACACGATCCGCGATCATGTCGCCGAGGCTCCCCTGCACGAGCACGGGCTCGGCCTGGATTCCGAGCGAATGCAGGATTGCGATCAAGAGCGCGGTCTTCGCTTTGCAGTCGCCGAACCGCCGCGACCAGGTCGTTTCCGCCGAGGCCGGCACATAGCCGCCCTGCCCCATCAGCAGCGCGACGTAGCGGACGCGATCCTGGACGAGCGAAAGCGCCGCCTGGGCGCGCGCTTTGGCGTCGGTCGACGCCGCGCGGATCTTCTCGACCTCGTCATGCAGCGGGCCCGACGCGGGGATGACCGACGCGTCGCGATAGAGCGGGACCATCAGGTTCGCGAGGTCCGCCCAGGTGGCGAAGTCGGTGACCTCCGCCAGCCTGCCGATCTTGAACCGCGCCGGAGCGCCCAAGGGCGGCACCAAAGGCTCGACGTTCTCGGCTGACAGTTCGAGGAGGTTGGTCCCGCCCGACATGGATTTCTGCGCCGCCGGGAGATTGGATGTCGCGCGAAACTGGAGATGCACGTCGTTCGGCCACCGCAGCACGGCATGGGCCGACCGGATCGGCAAGGCATCCCAGTTCGCAAACATCGATTCTACGTGGCCCTTGAGCACCGGGTCGCTCCGTTCGGTGGTGGTCGCAAGATCGATGATGTCGCCAACTTGAAGCCCTTCGGGCTGAATCGTCGCGGTCAGCGTTCCGTCGAGCATCGCCGCGTCGAGGTTCGTTTCGCGACGAAGCGTGGTGAAGCTTTGTCCTGCGGCGAGCACGTCGATGACCTGGTTCCCGCGGCGAATCTGGAGCTTGTTCACGGTCACCGTTTCGGTGGACGGGTCCCAGACCAGCGCCAGATTGCCGGCAGCGAGGCCTTGAGAATTCTCGATCTTGATCGCGCCTTCGCTGTACGTGGAGGTTTTCCCCCGCTCGAAGGCAATCTGCTGGTCACTTAGGAGAAGCGAGACGGGCGCCCCCGTCGCCTTGGCTGCCGGGATCGCCTGAGGGCGCACCCACGATGGTGCAGCGCCAAATTTAAGAACGTCCGAGGCGGACGCCTGATCAACGGGAAACACTGCGCTTGCGAGCAGGACAATTGGTAAAACGCGCACAGTCACACCCCCCAAAGGTCCGAGCGAAGGAATGGTGGCACGCCAATTGCTCGTCGTGCAAGTCTTGGCCTGAGTATTTCCGACTATTCTACAACTGGTTGCGTTCAAAGAGGTCGGGAACCAAAGCCTCCGCTAATGTCAGTTTTGGGTGCAAAGGGACATCGGCGTCGACCGACGTTGAGTCCTTAGCTAATCATTGCGCCTGCATCGTCGAACTTGCCACGGACAGCGTCAGTGTCGCAGTATTCTGCTCTTTTGAGACGATCTCCACGACCGCGTAGTTCTCGACTTCGTTTCAGAGCGGCACCGAGTTTTCAGGGTGAAAGTCCAGCGAGCGCGGCTCGTCGTCATCAAAAAGTCGAGAGGCTAGATCTAGTCAGCAACCTTCGATGCCCCGATCCGGGGCCCTGTTACGCAAATCTGATCCGGGCGTGCCCGCTGGAAGCTCAAAGAGCCGACTGGACGCCGGCAATGTCTCACGCTGGCGGCGCCGGTTGCGGAGTTTACGAACGTTCGGCCCGGTTTTGGAGGCATCCCTAATCCAAGCCTATCCCTTCTTCCAATTTGAAGATTTGACGAGCTGCTAATGGCAGGAGTGGGTCGAAAGCTGCCCCTAACTAGCGGAGCGGGAGGTTTCCATATTTCGCCGGTAAGCAACTGAGAAGCAAAGATACTTGTCCGCGCGCTAGTTCTCGGCCCCACATTTAGCCCCACAGTTTTCATTGGATGTCGTGAGACTTCTCGGAATGCAGTGCGAGCGCTGAAGGGCGCAACTGATCGCTACACCGCCGATCTGGCGCCTGTCGTGCCGCAGGCCCGGGCCGAAGCTCACTCCTCCCTCCCGGCACTCGCGAAGGCCTTGAATCGGCGCGGCATGGTGAGGGGTGGCAAATGGCATCCTTCCTCCGTCCGCAACCCGCTGGCTCGGCTCGAGGCGTAGGCCTTGCCCTATTGTTCTATACCCTCGCTATGCAGTGCTTTTTTCGCGCTGCTATGTAACAGCTGTTGGGTTCGGCCCGCGCGTTGACGGGAGCCGCATGAGATGCAGGTTCAAATGCCAGCGTATGAGGACGTTCTTCAGGGGGAACTCCTGGAGAGCGGCTCGTGGATAGTAGCGGAACTTCAGACATCGCTTGCTTGGCCAACAACCCAGCAAAAGGTCACTTATCTCGACCGCGATTACTGGCTCATCCCCGCGTCCCGCGAAAGCTTCCCGGCGGTTACCACCAAGCGACACCATCAGAACCTCCGCGAGGACCAGACGGAACTACTGCGGTTCCTAAGCGCGCTATCTTGGGCCGAGGACAAAGGCGTCCTTGTTGAGGATTTCTCGGGGGGCAACCTGCCGCGAGTAATGCGCCGTCAACGAGCGATGCTCGGGATTATCACAGGGTATCTCGACCTTCCCTATCTCCCCATCCCGACAAACGATGATGGCCGCATGGCCCTTGCATTGATGCGCGAAGGCCGCGGCCTGCAGCACTCCGCTTATGCCTTCCTGTCACTCTGGCGGGTGCTGGAGGTAGCAATAGAGGCGAAGGACCGTGGCGCGTGGCTTACAGAGGCCCTTGCGGCGCTCGGGAACCATCACGCTGAGGAAGCTCTGCAGCGTCTCCTGGGCCGGGGCATAACGGACGTGGCGGCGCACCTCAAAGACCAGCGGCGACACGCGATCGCGCATGGCCGGAGGTCGCCGAGGGTGAAGACGGTGAGTACTCTGCGCGCTACTTCGCGCTCATCCCAACCGACAGGGTCGAGCTGAAGCGGTTC
>JAICXF010000064.1 GCA_025981625.1 Sphingomonas sp.
GTATCGACCATCCGGTTCGAAAAGCCCCATTCGTTGTCGTACCAGCTGACGACCCGGACCAGCTTGCCGTCGAGCACCGCCGTTTCGAGGCTGTCCACGGTCGAGCTCGCCGAAGTGTGGACGATGTCGACCGAGACCAGAGGGTCTTCGCTGTAGACGAGGATGCCTTTGAGGCGCTGGCTCTCGCTTGCGGCCTTGAGGATCTGGTTGACCTCCTCGCGGCTGGTCTCCCTGCCCGGCACGAAGGTCAGGTCGATGATGCTCCCGTCCGGCACCGGCACGCGGATCGCCGAGCCGTCGAGCTTGCCCTTGAGCTCGGGCAGCACTTCGCCGACCGCCCGCGCCGCTCCTGTCGTCGTCGGGATCATCGACATCGCCGCGGCACGAGCGCGGCGCAGGTCCTTGTGGATCTGGTCGAGGATCTTCTGGTCGTTGGTGTAGGCGTGGACGGTGGTCATGAGCCCCCGCTCGATCCCGAGCACATCGTTGAGCACCTTCGCCACCGGCGCAAGGCAGTTGGTCGTGCACGATGCATTGGAGACGATCCGGTCCTCGGGCTTCAGCTTGTCGTCGTTCACGCCATAGACGACGGTGAGGTCGACGCCCTTGGCCGGCGCCGAGATCAGCACCCGCTTCGCGCCGGCTTCGAGATGCTTCTCCCCGCCTTCGCGGCTGGTGAAGAAGCCGGTGCATTCGAGCGCGATGTCGATGCGGTTGGCCGCGTGCGGAAGCTTGGCAGGGTCCTTTTCGGCCGTCACGTGGATGCGCTTGCCGTCGACAATGATGTCGTTGCCGTCCGTCGTCACCGTGCCCGGGAACTTGCCGTGAACGCTGTCGTGGCTGAACAGCCACGCATTCGCCTTCGCATCCGCGAGATCGTTGACGCTGACCAAGTCCAGCCCGCAATCCGGCCGCTCGAGGATTGCGCGTGCCACCAGGCGGCCGATCCGCCCGAAGCCGTTGATTGCAACTCTGGTCATTGAATTCCTCGCTGGTTCATGAAGTCGACCACGCGCCTGCTGACCTTGTCGGGCGTGAGGCCGAAGAATTCGTAGGCGTCCTTCGCCGGCGCCGAGACGCCGAAGCGGTCGATGCCGATTCGAAGCCCGTGCAGACCCGTGTAGCGTTCCCATCCGAAGGTGGTTCCTGCCTCGATCGAGACGCGCAGAATCTCGCGGTTGCTGACGTCCGGAAGGATGTTCTCGCGATACGATTGGGGCTGCGCGTCGAACAGTTCGGTGCACGGCATGGAAACGACGTCCGCGCCGATCCCCTGCTTTTCGAGCTGCGCCGCTGCGTCGACCGCGATCTCGACTTCCGAGCCGGTGGCCATGAAGATGACTTTGCGCGCGTTTTCAGCATCTTTCAGGCGGTAGGCGCCACGCGCTGACAGGTTCTCTCCAGCGGCTTCGGTCCGCAACGGCCGAAGATTTTGGCGGGTCAAGGCGAGGATCGATGGCTCTTCGCTCTGCAGCGCCAATGCCCAGCACTCCGCCGTCTCAACCGCGTCGGCGGGGCGGAAAACCAGCAGCTGCGGCATTGCGCGAAGACTCTGCAGCTGCTCGATCGGCTGGTGCGTCGGTCCGTCCTCGCCCAGGCCGATGCTGTCGTGGGTCATCACATAAACCACGCGCGCCCGCTGGATTGCCGAAAGACGGATCGCCGGCCGGCAGTAATCGGTGAAGACGAGGAACGTGCCGCCGTACGGGATCACCCCCCCGTGGAGCGCCATGCCGTTCATCGCCGCGGCCATGCCGAACTCGCGGATTCCGTAATGGATGTAGCGGCCGCCGTAATTGGCGGGAGTCAGCGACTCGAGGCCCTTGGTCAGGGTGTTGTTGGACCCGGTGAGGTCGGCCGAACCGCCAATGGTCGCCGGGATTGCCGCATTGATGGCTTCGAGCGCCATTTCCGACGCCTTGCGGGTGGCGACCGGCTTCAGGTCGCCGAGCAGCTTGTCGAGATACGGCTTCAGCCACGCATCGCTGACTGCGCCGGACACGCGGGCCAGGAAATCGTCTTTCCTGGAACTGCTTGCGAGCCGTTCCTCCCATTGCGCGCGCGCTTCAGACCCTCTGCGTCCAGCCTCGCGCCAGGCGGCGAGCACATCGTCGGGAACGAAGAAGTCCTTGTCCTCGAGCCCGAGCTGCTTGCGCGCTGCCTCGACCTCGTCGTGGCCGAGCGCGGAACCGTGAGTCGCTGCGGTCCCCTGCTTGTCGGGGGCGCCGAAGCCGATGATCGTCTTGCACCTGATCAGGCTGGGCCGCGGGTCGGCGACGGCTTCGTCGATCGCGCGGCTGACGTCGTCGGTATCGAGACCGTCGCACTCCACCGTGTGCCACTCGGCAGCGCGGTGGCGCGCAACCACATCCTCGTTGCGCGACAGCGCGGTCGAGCCGTCGATGGTGATGTTGTTGTCGTCCCACATCACGATCAGCCGTCCGAGCTTGAGCGTGCCAGCAAGCCCGACCGCTTCGTGATTGATGCCCTCCATCAGGTCGCCGTCCCCGGCAATCACGAACGTCCGGTGGTCGACCAGCGCGTCTCCGTAAGCGGCGTTCAGGTGCCGCTCGGCAATCGCCATTCCGACGGCCATGGCAACGCCCTGCCCCAGCGGCCCCGTCGTCACCTCGATTCCGGGCATTTCGAAATTCTCGGGGTGACCGGCAGTCGGGCTGCCGAGCTGGCGGAATCGCTTGATCTCGTCGAGGGTCGGGCGCGCGTAGCCGGTAAGGTAGAGGACCGAATAGAGCAGCATCGAGCCGTGGCCGGCGGAGAGGATGAAGCGGTCCCGGTCGGGCCAGTGCGGATCGGCGGCATCGAACTTCAGGTGCCGCGTGAACAGCGCCGTTGCCGCATCCGCCATGCCCATCGGCAGCCCGGGATGGCCGCTGTTCGCAGCCTCGACTGCGTCCATCGCAAGGGCGCGTATGGCATTGGCGAGACGGCGGTCGGTCAGCTGCATCGAGGCTCCGCTAGCGGATTCGGGCCGCTCGCGGACCGAGCGGCGGCCCGGCCCCTTTGGAAGGTGAGCCGTGCCGCGTCAACGCTTGCCCGGAATCGCTAAAGTGCGTAGCGGAAATCAAATGGATGACGGGGGTCTTTCAGCCGCACTCGACAGAGCCGAACAGGCGATGAAGCGGATTCAGCGCGCGCTCGGACAGCGGAAGCCCGCGGCCGGTCGCGACGACGAGCTTCGGGCCAAGGTCCGCGAGGTCGTCGACGAGCTCGACGAGCTCATCCGGCAGGCGGCTGCGTGATGGCGAGCCTGATCGATCTCAACATTGCCGGGCGCAGCTACCAGGTTGCATGCCGCGACGGCGAGGAAGACAATCTGCGCGCTGCGGCAAGGCTGGTCGATGGCAAGGCGCGCGAAGCACTGGCGGGCCTCGGGACCCTTTCCGAAGCGCGGCAGTTCCTGTTCGCTTCGCTGCTTCTCGCAGACCAGCTGATCGACAAGAGCCCGGATGCGGTCGTCGCTCCGACTGCGGCACCGCCCGACCCCGCTCTCGTGGAGCGCGCCGAAGCGCTCGCAAACGGCCTCGAAATGCTTGCGGCCGAGCTTGAGAGTGACGCCGCGAAGCCCTAGATCGGCGATCGACGGGTACTGCCAGGTGCGCGCCTTCGGAAAATCCCTGAGGCGATTCAATCCACTTGGGAGCTGACCCTGTTCCGGATCCAGGTCCGGAGCAATCGGCGCCCACCTGACGTTTTGGCGTCAGAGGATTTTAGGGCAAACGGCCATGGTGGTCCCGTCACCCCCCTTCGGACCTCCCGAACCGCGGCCTGAAATGGAGCCGCTGTCCAAGGAGACGCTCCGCCGCGCGGCGCTCGACGCACGCAAGGCCTATGTGCGCACGCTGTCGGACGCTGCGCGGGCCCGGCTCGAGCAGAAGCTGGCGCAGAATCTCACCTCGCTGTTCGCGGGGGTCTCGGTCGTCGGAGGCTATCATCCGCTCGGGTCGGAGATCAGCCCACTTCCCGCGACCGAGGAAGCGCGCGCCGTTGGCGCGATCGTCGCCTTCCCCTGCTTCAGCAATCCGGCCAAGCCATTCCGCTTCGTCGCCGGCGACCCGCTCGAGCCCGGCCCGTTCGGGCTGATGCAGCCGGCGAGGCGTCATCCGGCGGTCGAACCCGGCCTCGTGCTCGTGCCGCTGGTCGCGGTCGACGGCGCCGGCACCCGGCTCGGCCGCGGCAAGGGCCATTACGACCGCGCGCTGGTCCGGCTGAAGAAGAACGGCGCACGGCTGATCGGCGTCGGCTGGGCGATGCAGCGTCTCACCGAAACCATTCCCGGCGACGCGTGGGACGTACCCCTCGACGGCTTCGCGTCGCCCGAGGGACTCGAGCTGTTCAGCCGCTGATTTGGACGGTTGCCGGACCGGGCTGGTCCGGGATCGTCTTCGTCACCGCGCGCGCGCCGTGCACCGTCACCGCGATCCACTTCCACCACGGCCGGTACGTGCCCTCGCGCGCGCCGAAATGCAGCGCGACGCCGTTCGCAGTGACCGTGCAGGTGACCTTCTGGCGGAGGCTCGGCCCCTCGATGCTGGTGCCATCGTCGAGGTAGATGTCGCCCCGGCAGTCGTCTCCGGGATAGACCTCGAGCTGGAGCGGCCCTTTCGGCACCTCGCTCGTGCTCTGCACCAAGGGCTGCTTCGGGATGATCGAGCCCGGCCGGACGAACACCGCAAGCTCGTCGAGCTTCGGAGTGACGCTGAGCCTGTCCCCAGCAATCCGCGCGCCTGTCCAGTAGTCGTACCAGCCATTCCCCGGGAGGCAGACGTCATACGGGTACGGCGATTCGGGCTTGGGAGAAGCAGCCACGAGCAGGTCGGCGCCGAGCGTGAACGCCATCGACTGGTCGCAAGACGCCGTTTCCATGGCGGGATAGTCGTAGAAGGTCGGCCGCATCACGGGATCCCCGGTGCGGGCGCTCTCGTCGGCAAGTGCGTAGAAATAGGGCAGCAGACGATATCGCTCGTCGATGAAGCGGCGCCGGATCGCGAGCTGCGCTGGACCGTCGACCCACGGCTCGGCTCGCGGCGTACCCTTGGCCGAATGGGCGCGAAAGATCGGCGTGAACGCCGCGATCTCGTACCATTTGGTAGCAAGCTCGGGCGAGGCGCCGCCGGTGAATCCCGGAACGTCGGCGCCGGACCAGGTGAAGCCCGACAGGCCGAGGCTCAGCATCTGCTGCACGGCGAGCTTGAGATGGTCCCAGGTCGAGCTGTTGTCGCCGGTCCAGGTCACCGCGTAGCGCTGACCGCCGGCATAGCTCGCCCGGGTCATCACGAACGGGCGGACGTTCGGCCTTAGCGTCAGCATCCCGTCGTGCGTCGCGCGGCTGTTTTCCATCCCATAGACATTGTGGATCTCGAAATGACCGGCGGTGCGCGGCGCGAAGTCGTCGCTGTCGATTCGGTGGCGGACGTCGGCCGGCATGGTCTTCGACGGCGTGTCGAAGATCGACGGCTCGTTCATGTCGTTCCAGAACCCGGCGATGCCGTCCGCGACGAAATCCTTGTAAAGCGACCCCCACCAGGCGCGGGTCTTCGCCTCGGTGAACTCGGGGAAGACCGAGGGGCCGGGCCACACCGGCGCGACATACACCTCCCCGTTTGCAGTCCTGACGAAGCGATCGCCGGCCGCTCCACTATCGTAGGGAGCGTATCCCTGGTTCGGCGCGTAGGCGATATGGAGATCGGTGATGGCGACCAGCTTGAACCCTTCCGCCCCGACGTCGCCTGCGAGCTTTTTCAGGTCCGGGAAGGTCTTGGTGTTGGTCGTGAACGGCCGGTTCCGGTCCTGGTAGTCGATGTCGAGCCAGATCACGTCCGAGGGAATGCGGTCCTTGCGCAGGGTCGCGGCGATCTGCCGGACCTCGTCCGCGCTCATGTAGCTGTAGCGCGACTGCTGGAAGCCGAGCGCCCAGCGCGGCGGCAGCGGCGCCTTGCCGGTGAGATCGGTATAGCGCCGCACGACGTCGCGGACGCTCGGACCTCCGATGATGTAATAATCGATGGGCCCACCCTCGGCGCCGAACTCGATCGAGAATTGGTTACGGTGACCGAAGTCGAACCAGCTGCGCCATGTGTTATCGAGGAATAGGCCGTACGCGCCGCCCTCCGCCCCCGTCGCGATGTAGAACGGAATCGACTTGTAGATCGGATCGGTGCCGCGGTTGAACCCGTAGGCATCGGTGTTCCAGTCGACGAAGCTCGCGCTGGTCCGGTCGAAATTGCCGGTCTTGTCGCCAAGCCCATAAATATGCTCGCCGGAGCGCAGCGTCTTCTTGAGCGTGAACCGGTTGGCGGTGATCGTCACCGGATCGTAGAAATCGCTGACGATCTCGCGCCCTTGGAGGTCGGTGACTGTCAGCGACAGCAACGAAGGAATCACGTGCACCTGAAGTGCCGCGGTGCGGAAGCCGTCGGCGGTCTGCTCGACCGCGGCGCGCTGATGCCGGACGGCAGGAGGAACGGCCCAACTCGCGTCCTCGGGCCAGTCGCGCCCTCGCGTGACTCGGACGCGAAGAATCGAATTGGTCAGCGCCTCGACCCGCATCTTCATGCCGCCCCCACTCGCCTCGATGCCGTTGGGCAGCGGCACGGTCTGGGCGCGGAGCGGTTGCGCCAGGATGCAAAGGAAAAGAGCTGCGATAGCGCTAACAATTCGGGCCATGCACGAGACCCTAGCGGCCGCGTGCCGCTCCGCAATGCCGTGGCGCGAAAGACACAATCCCCAACTTTGCACCAGAGATTGATGCGACTCGCTCTGTCCGCCCAAAACTCTCCTTCTTCGCCCGATAGTTAAGTGTTACCCTTCAATGGGCGGCGGGGCTGACTCGCACAGGGGTACGCCATGCGTTTGAAGGCAATAGCAGTTCTGGTCATCGTGGCGGCAAGCGCCGGCCTGTTCGCGGCCATGCACAGGGAAAGCCGCGCCGACGCGGCCGGCGGCAATTGCTATATGGCCGCGCAGGGGCCCTCGACCCCGACGATCTGCGACTAGGCTTTTGCGAGGTTCGCCGCGACCGCTTCGCGGATTAGCGCCTTCAACGCCGTTTCATTCACCTGGTGGCCCTCACGAAAATCGATCGCTCGGCGCGTGCCGCCTTCCAGGCTCGAATTGAACAGCCCGGACGGGTCCTCCAGCGATGCGCCTCTCGCGAAGGTCAGCTTCACCTTGTCCTTGTAAGTCTCGCCCGTGCAGACGATTCCGTGATCCTCCCAAACAGGGACCCCTGCAGGATTGGACGGCTTGCGCCACTTCACGGTCTCCACAACGTCGCGATCGGCCTCGCGAATGAGCCGCCGCAGCCGCGCGAGCATCGCGCCGCGCCAATCGTCGAGCGAGCGAAGCTTTTCGTCGACCAGCGCTGATCCGCCCTTGTCGTCCATCGGACCTCCTCCGCGCCTATTAAGCAGCCAACAGCAGTCTCGCCAGCCATCGCGAACCTGCTAAGCTCGACCCGCAATGAGGGAGGGAGTCAGCGTGACGCAGTTCAGTCGCCGCGATCTTGGCAAGGCGTTCGGCGCCGCTTGTGCGGCAGGCGCGGCCGTCCGCCCCGGCATTGCCAAAGCGCTCAC
This sequence comes from Sphingomonas sp., assembly GCA_025981625.1. The sequence goes on from JAICXF010000064.1 coordinate 7,593, forward strand.
GCCCACCGACTTCAGCTTCCCTAAGGGCTTCACATGGCGCACTGCGACGGCGTCCTATCAGATCGAGGGCGCGGTCAATGAAGACGGCCGCGGACCGACCAACTGGGACGTCTTTTCCCACACCCCCGGAAAGACCTTCAACGGCGAGACCGGCGATGTCGCCGACGACAGCTACCACCGCTACGCCGAGGACACGCAGCTGCTGAAAAACCTCGGCGTGGGCGCCTACCGGATGTCGCTCGCCTGGTCACGAATCTTCCCCGACGGACGCGGTCAGCCGAACCGCAAAGGCGTCGATCACTATAGTCGCGTGGTCGACAATTTGCTCGAGAGCGGGATCGAACCATACATCACCATGTTCCACTGGGACCTGCCCGCAGCGCTCCCTGGCGGCTGGCAGAACCGCGACACGGCAAAGGCTTTCGCCGATTACGCCGGCTACATGGCGGGCCAGCTTTCAGATCGCGTCAAGCACATCATGACGGTGAACGAGATCCGCTGCTTCACCGATCTCGGGCACCAGGTCGGAATCCACGCGCCGGGCCTCAAGCTCGCGCAGGCAGAAGTGAACCAGGTCCGCCATCACGGTGTCCTCGCGCACGGTCTCGGTGTGCAGGCGATCCGCGCAGCGGCCAAGCGAGGCACACAGGTCGGGATCGCCGACAACACGACCTTCTATGTGCCCGTGATCGAAACTCCCGAACATATCGCTGCGGCGAAGAAGGCGACGCGGGAGATGAATGCGATGTTCCTCACCGCGATCATGGAGGGGAAGTACATCGACGAATATCTGGCGCAGGAAGGCGCCAACGCACCGAAGGTCGTGGCTGGGGACATGGAGGCGATCGCCAGTCCGCTCGATTTCGTCGCGCTCAACATCTACGCCCCCGAATGGGTGCGCGCCGACGATTCACCGAAGGGCTATGCGACCATCCCGCATATCGCCTCGTCCCCGCACATGGCATCGCCGTGGCTGATCGTCGGACCCGAAGTCGGCTATTGGGGCGTACGCCAGGTGAGCGAGCTGTGGGGACCCAAGACGCTCTACATATCCGAGAACGGCGCTTCGGCCGACGATCCGGTCCAGAATGGGCGCATCGACGACGCGGATCGCGTCATGTACCTGCGCAACTACATCACATCGTTTCACCGTGCGGTCGCCGAGGGTTATCCGCTCAAAGGGTATTTCCTGTGGAGCCTGATGGACAATTTCGAATGGGCCGACGGCTATTCCAAGCGCTTTGGCATCCATTATGTCGACTTCAAGACACAGAAACGCACCCCCAAGCTCAGCGCCGCCTGGTACAGGGAAGTGATCAGACGTAACGCGGTCGTCTGAGTCGATCGACCCTCCGCATGAACGCAGCCGCTTGATCCGCCTGTTCAAAACGATTCCGACGCGTGCCGCTGCGCAGGTGCTGCGGCTGCTTCCTGGGACGCTGGCGCTGAGGCGCGAC
>JAICXF010000012.1 GCA_025981625.1 Sphingomonas sp.
ATGCACACCCACATGTCGATCTGGAAGGGCGGCAAGCCCTTGTTCGCCGGCAATGGCTATGCCGGCCTCAGCGACACCGCGCTCTACTTCATCGGCGGCGTCATCAAGCACGCCCGCGCTCTCAACGCCTTCACCAACCCGTCGACCAACAGCTACAAAAGGCTGGTCCCCGGCTTCGAGGCGCCGGTGCTGCTCGCTTACTCGAGCCGCAACCGCTCGGCCTCGTGCCGCATCCCATACGGGGCGGGCGAGAAGGCCAAGCGCGTCGAGTTCCGCTTCCCGGATGCGCTCGCCAATCCGTACCTCGCTTATTCTGCGTTGCTGATGGCCGGACTCGACGGAATCCAGAACCGGATCCACCCGGGCGACCCGATGGACAAGAACCTGTACGACCTGCCGCCGCAGGAGCTGGTCAATGTACCGACGGTCTGCGGCTCGCTTCGTGAAGCGCTCGTCAGCCTCTCGAACGACCGCGACTTCCTCACTCGCGGCGATGTCTTCAGCAACGACCAGATCGACAGCTACATCGAGCTCAAGTGGGACGATGTGATGCGTTGGGAAACGACGCCCAGCCCGGTCGAGTTCGACATGTATTACTCGTCGTAGGCAGGCCACCGATCCGGCCTATTCATCTGGTTAAAAACGCGCTAAACTCCGATTTCCGGAACGCCGGTGGAGGGAACCCTCCCACCTTCCCTTTCTCTCCATCGGCATCCGGAAACCAATCGAAAAATGAGTGCACGATTCCGTAACCAAGACCGGCGTACGATGGCGCGTCCGCGGTACGGAGCAGGGAATGAACATCCGGGCGAAGATCTACGGCGATGACGATTACGCCGATGAGCCCCTCCTCAAGGCCAAGCAGCCGAGGGGCGCAAAGGCCGATGAACTGGACAGCGTCGCCGTTGCGCGGGAGGCCCGCCGCACAACCAACAGCCGAGGCGAGGACCGCCATCGCCTGACCGGCGAACGCGCAATGCTCACCTACAAGCGCCGCAAGATCGAAGTCGAGCTGCTCAACCTCTCCGGCGGCGGCGCGATGGTCTCCGGCCCGTTCGAACCGCTTCTGTGGGATCGGGTTTACCTCCGACTTGGCGAGAACGGCACGATCGAATGCGCCGTCAGGTGGATCAGGGGCGGGCGAGTCGGACTCGAGTTCGCACACGAAACCCGACTCGACTGCAAGCCCGACAAGGTCGCCGCGGTGCTTCGCCAAGTCATCGCCCGGAGCTTCCCGGACCTCGGATTCGGCGCATCGGCCGAGCCGGAGATCGAGGGCGTGGATGCGGAACCCCTGGACGACGAGCATCGCTCGGCACTTCGTCATCCACTCGTCTGGACCGGTGAGCTTCACCACGATTACCAGACCACGCCGATCCGGATCCGCAACATTTCCGCGGTCGGGGCGATGATCGAGTCCGAAACGCCGGTCAGGGTTGGCGCCGAGCCGATGCTGGAGCTTGGCGAGAACCTGATGATCGCCGCGACCGTCGTTTGGTCCGTCGGCGACCAGGTCGGGTTGCGTTTCCAGTCTTCATTCGACCTGGCGCAGCTTGCCGAGGCTTGCCCGAACCTCGCTCCTGCGACCTGGACGCCGCCGGCCTATCTCGACAAGGCAAGCGACGGCGGAGCGTCACCGTGGGATCCCCGCTGGAAGCGGCTTGGAATCAAGCAGCTGCAGCACGAACTCGACGGCCTCCTGAACCGCTAGGGACCGTCCCTAACGTAAATTGCCCCGACCTTGTCCGCGGCGATCCGGTGCCAGCCGGGCGTGCGATTCAACAGATCGATCAGGCGGTTGCTCTCGTTCGGGATGATCGCCCAGCGGATGTTCCAGCGCTGCACCGCGGCGGCAAAGGCCTGCTGGTCCCCGTGCGAAATCGCCAGGAATCCAAGCACGTGGGCATCGCCGTACATGTCGCCGCGCCCGTCGATGTACGGACGGATGCCCGACAGGATCAGCGGTCCACCCATCGAATAGCCATTGAGGACCGGCTGCGAGCGGAGCTGGGGCGGCACCGCTGCGATCAGCTTCCATGGGTTCGCCTGGTTGTCGGGCGGAGTCAGCGGCATCGCTGCTCGGGCGATCACCAGCAGTGCCGCGCCGGCCGCGAGGACCCACTGAAGCGGCCTGTCGCGCCTCAACGCGGTCTCCGCTCCATCAGCGAATCCCTGGGGGAGCAGCATCGCCGCGACGATCGCCAGCATCGCCTGCTCCCGCGCCTGGAACAGCGCAAAGCCAAGCAGCCCGGCAAGCAGCAGCCAACGAACCCACGGCAGCCGCGGCCGCTTCGAGGCGATCAGCGCGAGTGTCAGCGCCAGGACGGCAAAGAAGAACGGCGTTCGCGCGGGGGTCGACGGCTTCCATTCGTCGATCAGCGGCAGCATCTGCAGCTGGGTGAAGCGGAATGGGTGAAATACCCCTTCCGCACCGTTGCCGTTGATGAACACCGCGACGCCGCACGCGATTCCAAACAGCAGCCACTGCCGGAATGCCCGCCGCTTGTCATCGGCGGCGACCAGCGCTTCCAGCCCGAACGCAGCGGCGATCGCAAGCCCGAACACGTAGCTGCCGTGCATGTTGGCCCAAAGGGTCATCAGCAACGCCGCGACCAGCGGGGGCGCCCGGTTCTGCGCTCGCGCGCGGAGCATCAGCCATGTCCAGAAGGCGAGCAGCGGCCATGTCAGCAGGTGCGGACGGGCGAGCACCATCGGCACCAGCACGAAGTCCATCGCGACGATGGGCAGCAGCGCGGTGCGGATGCGCCGGCTGGCGTTGAGAAAGACCAGCGCATGGAGCGCCATCAGCGCCGCCGTCACCAGCGCCGACACACCGCCATAGCCGGCTAGCCGGTAGGCCGAGGCGTAGATCACCTCGGAAAGCCACTCGATCGGCACCCACGGCTTGCCCGCCCAGGTGAAGGAGAAGGGGTCCGCATGGGGGATAGCGCGGTGCTCGATGATCCACTGCCCCGTCGCGATGTGCCAGCTGACATCGCCGTCGTTGAAGATCGTCTTGGAGCTGCCGAGCACCGCCGGGATCAGCAGCACCGCGATGAACAGCCCCAGTGGCGAGCGGCTCCGCTCGCCGGCCACCACGTCAGCCACGGGCAGTCCGGGCGCGGTCGGCGGCGCTGCTGCCGTAGATGGCGTAGAGGACCAGGCCGATGACCTGCGCGCTGAGGAAGAAGATTTGCGTCCGGTTCGGTAGGCTGATGAACAGATAGAGGCAGCCGAGGATGCCGACCGCCGCGACCAGCGGCGCCGCGGGCGCCCGGAACTTGCGCTCACGGTCGGGCTCGCGGCGACGCAGCACCAGCATCGCGGCGCAGACCGCGATGAAGGCGGCAAGCGTTCCGGCGTTCGCGAGCGCCGCGATGCTCGTCAGCGGGATCAGGCCGGCGAAGACAGAGGTGACGATCGCCGTGAAGACGGTGATCCGGACCGGCGTTCCGCGCCGCGACACCCGCGCGAGGCTCGGCGGCAGCAGCCCGTCCCTGGCGACGGTGAAGAATATCCGGCTCTGGCCGTAGAAGAAGGCGAGGATCACGGTCGGAAGCGCAATCACCGCGGAGGCGCCGAGCACCCGTGCCGCCCACGGCTTGCCGATCTCACGCAGGATCAGCGCCAGCGGCTCGGCACTGTTGGCGAAACCCGTCGTCGCGACCGCCCCGATCGCGGCCGCCGCGATCACCATGTAGATGAGGACGCAGACGAGCATCGAGCCAACGATCCCGATCGCAAGATCGCGGCTGGGGTTCTTGGCCTCTTCCGCGGCGGTCGCGATGGCGTCGAAGCCGTAGAATGCGAAGAAAATGATCGCCGCGGCAGCCATCACCCCGACCTCGCTCCCCGGAGGGCCGCTACGCGGGAAGCCGTAGGGCATGAAGGGGTGGAAATGCGCCGGATGGAACACCGGCAAGGTGACGGCGACGAACAGCGCCAGCGCGAGCATCTTGATGACCACCAGGATGGCGTTGACCGTCGCGCTCTCTCGCGTGCCGGCGATCAGCAGGCCGGCAACCACCCAGATGATGAAGATCGCCGGCAGGTTGATCACGCCGCCGAGCGCCGGCCCCTGGATCAATGCGTCAGGAAGCCCCAGCCCGATCGATTTCAGGAACCCCGCGGCATAGCCGGACCAGCCGACCGCCACGGCGCTGACCACCAAAGTATATTCGAGGATCAGCGCCACCCCGATCATCCAGGCGATCAGCTCGCCGAACACCACATAGGAATAGGTATAGGCCGAGCCCGACGCGGGGATCATCGTCGCGACCTCGGCATAGGCCAGCGCCGCGCAGGCGCAGATCACGCCGGCGATGGCAAAGGACAGGATCACCGCCGGTCCGGCCTTTCCCGATGCAACCCCGATCAACGTCAGGATGCCGGTGCCGACGATCGCCCCCACGCCGAGCGCCATCAGGTGCGGCCACGAGAGCGAGCGCCTCAGCCGGTGCTCCTCGGGCATGTCCTCGCGGGCGACGACCGCCTTGCGATACTTCCAGTTCTTCATGCGCCGCGCCCCTCCCCGTGATCCCGGCCCTGAAGCCAGAACCCGCCTCTCCTTGCAGCGGTAGAAAAGAAGGCGGGTGCCGGGTCAAGCCCGCGATGACGATGTCGAACAGCCGGGCGCCGGCGCGCGGAAGTTGTCAAAGTTGGCACCTCAACGCGCGCAGGCGCGCGTGCGAGGAAAGCCGAAACGCAGCAATCGCAGCGATGCCACACGTGCCCGCGTGGGCGCGCGCGCGAGGCGGCGGTCGGCAAGGTCACGTGGGCAAGCGCGTCGCTGATCGACATCCAGCAGCATCAATCACACCGGGTCGCCTGTAGGACAGAGATTTCGGCGGCGAGCTTATGTCAGCTGTCGATCCAAAGCCGGGGTCAGCCAACTCCCCTATGGCCGGATGAGCACTTTCAAGGCTTCCCGCTCGTTCATCGCGCGATAGCCATCGGGGACGCCGTCGAGATCGACCGTCCGGTCGAATACGAGGCCCGGCTGAATGCGGCCGTCCATCACGTCTGGAAGCAGCTCGTCGATGTAGGCGCGGGTCGGTGCCGGGCCGCCAGCCACCATCACGTTCTGGTAGAACATCGGCTGCGCGCCCTTGATGCTGTCGTAGTGAGGGACTCCCACGCGACCGACCGCGCCACCCGGACGAACCACGCCCATCGCCGTGTCCATCGCCTGCTCGGTGCCGACGCACTCGAGGACGCTTTGGACCCCGAAACCACCCGTAAGCTCGCGCACCCGGGCGATGCCTTCGTCGCCGCGTTCGCTGACGATATCCGTGGCCCCGAACTGCCTGCCCAGCTCGATCCGCGCCTGGTGCCTACCCATCAGGATGATCCGTTCGGCCCCGAGCCGCTTGGCAGCGATGACACCGCACAGCCCGACGGCGCCGTCGCCGACGACGGCCACGCTTCCGCCCGGCCGGACGCGAGCCGTGACGGCGGCGTGGTGCCCTGTGCCGAGCACATCCGACAGTGTCAGCAGCGACGGCATCAATGTATCGTCTTCGCCCACGTTCAGCGGGTACAGAGTGCCGTCAGCGTATGGGATGCGCAGCGCCTCCGCCTGCGCTCCGTCGAGCGTTCCGTTGCCGAAGAAGCCGACGTGCACACACGCCGTCTGGAGACCCTCCTCACAGAAGATGCAGCTGCCGTCCGAGTCCGCGAAGGGCATGATCACGACCTGCCCCCGCTTGACGGTCTGAACGTCGCTGCCGACGTCCTCGACGACGCCGATGGCTTCATGGCCCATCCGCTGCCCTTCTACGTTGGGCCCGCCATTGTATGGCCACAGGTCACTGCCGCAGATGCACGCGCGCGTGACGCGGATGATCGCATCGGTGGGCTGCTGGATTGCCGCGTCGGGAACGTTGTCGACCCGGATGTCGTGGGCTTTGGGCATGATGGTCGCGCGCATAGGTCTGGTCCTCTGCTAAATCACGAGATGTCGGCTGGCCGTAGCGTTCGGTGGTTGACCCCGCGCTGCGATGTCCGGCTCATAAACCCGGCTCAGTCATTTGGCGGGCCAGCAAGGTATTCGTCGTCCGACACCTTCTCCATCCACGTGACAGGCGAGCCGTTGAGCGACTCCTGAATGGCGATGTGAGTCATCCCCTGGTGCGGGGTCGCTCCGTGCCAATGCTTGCGGTCAGGCGGGCACCAGAGAATGTCTCCGGCATGGAATTCAATGACCGGCCCGTCGACAATTTGGGTCCATCCCACCCCTTCGGTGACGATCAAGGTCTGTCCCAGGGGGTGCGTATGCCAGGCGGTACGCGCACCGGGCTCGAAATGGACAATTGCGCCACTGACACGGGACGGGTCGGGGCGTTGAAACTGGCCCGTGATCGTCGCCTTGCCGGTGAAATACTGGTCCGGACCGTCGACCCGTCTTGAGGTCGCTACCGCGTGTGACTTCCATGATCGGTCTCCTGTGCGAGGATCGGCGCGAGATGCGACAGGCACCCAACCTGACAAGCAACGCGAGGACACCGGAGAGGTGCCTAATGCTGTAGCATTTCCTGCTCGCGTGAAGCGGTCCGCTTCCGACCCATTGGAGAGATGGCAGGGCAACTTCCGCCGGTCCTTCCGGCAAAGCTGGAATTGCCTGTCGGCCTCGAGGAGCGCGTTCGCCGACTTACAGGATGGTTGTCCGACGTGCGGAGCATTTGTGGAAGCCAAGCGGATGATCCTGCCAGGTCCGCTCCCCACATATTGCGGAGACGAGCCCTTCTGTTAGGCTCGCGTCTTTCGCTGGGGGGCCAGTCGGAATGCATTTCCACCTTCCCAAACCGCTGCACGGCTGGCGCGCCCTGGTCGGCGAAGTTGGAATTATTGTCCTCGGCGTGCTGATCGCGCTGGCGGCGGAACAGGCGGTCGAGTGGGTTCATTGGCGCAACCAGGTTGCCGATGCCCGCCAAGCGCTCGACCGCGAAGTTGCGAAGAACCTGGGGGCGATCGCCAAGCGTCAGCAGGAGGGCCCCTGCATCGACCGCCGCCTGGCGGAGATCCGAGCCTTGCTGACGACAACCAAGGCCACGCCGGCCTCGCACCGCCGAGCGCCGCTCGGACAGCCGCAGCTCTGGCGCCCGGGAACCAACGTCTGGCAAGCCGCGATGGCCGGACAGATTGCCGAACACATGCCGCTCGCTACCCGGCTCGGCTACGCGGAACTCTATGACGGATTTCAGTGGTACGCGCAGAGAGCCGCCGATGAGACAGACGCCTGGAGCGTTCTCGGAGAACTCGACGATCCGGGTAGCCTCGGCGCGGAGGACCTGGCGGCCGTGAGGCAGGCACGCTCCCGTGCTCAGGTGGCGGCAGACAAGTTGGACGCGTACTTGCCAAGACTGGGAGCGGAGGGGGCACGATTGGGGATAAAGCCCGCCAGCGTCGACGAAACGCCGCTTACGGCGCAAGCAATCCGGACGCTCTGCGCGCCGTTGCATTAGGGCGGCTACGTGACGGAGATCGGACAGCCGCCCCGATTAGGACCAAAATGGAAGATTGCCTGTTCAGGCGTTAACACCTGCCGGTGTCTACCGAGCCTTCGTGGCCTGCAAGAAGTGGACACTCGTGCCAAGCTCACCCCAATCCCGACCCCTCGATGGCCCGTCGGACGGACGGGCTGCCGGCAGGTCGAGCCTGTATCTCGGTGCGGCGCTCTATTGCGACGGCTGTTCGACGCCAGCGCGGATCAGGAACATGTCGTTCAACGGAGCGCTCGTCGAAAGCGGGGTGATGCCGGAAGTCGGCGCCCTCGTTCAGCTGGTTCGCGGATCGTTGATCGTGCACGGGCTGGTCGTCTGGGCAGTTGACGGAAGGTGCGGCCTCAAATTCTCGGGCTCGGTCGATGTGCAGCAGTGGCGCGCGGCACCTGCCAACAGCGAGCAGCAACGGGTCGATGACGTGGTCAGCCTGGTCAAGGCGGGTGCGGTGCCCTTGCCCGTGGCCCCACTTGGCGAGCCGGACCGGCGCGACGATGCGCCCGAGCGGGGCGAGGAGATCGCCGACGATCTGCGGCGCGTATCCGAGTTGCTCGACGATCTTGGCGGCGCGCTCGCCGGCGATGCCGACGTGGTGACACGGCACGGCACCGCGCTCCAGAACCTCGACATCGCGATGCAGATGATCGCCGCCGTCCAGTCGATGTTCGTCGGCCGGAACGATTGGGAGAGCGACTGCGTCAGGGCCGCGGGACTCCGCCGGACCGCCGACCAGGCGCTCAGGCGGGGCGCCTAATAATCCTTGCTCACCCGAACGCTGGCGCTCGAACGGCCGACGGTCGAGACGGTCGAGAGCAAGGATAACCACCGGGTCATCTGATATTCGACCTGTGTCGCCGAATAGCCCTGCCCGTCGGTGATCACCTCCACGAACAATTTGCGGGTGATGTACTTGCCCGCCCCGATCGCCGTTTTCTGGCCGGTGGCGACGTCCGCGGGAACGATGCGCAGGCGGTCGAGACCGATCGCTCGGCGGAGGGCGTTGATCGGGTCGAGGCTGCCGGAGCCCGACTGGAGCGCGGCCACGGCGGAGGCGAGCTGAAGCGCTTCGGGCGCGGACAGGTTGGTGATCGAGGTACCGAACAGAATGCGGCTGAGGAGCTCGTCCTCGGGCGTGGCGGGCGTGCTGGCGAAGGTGATTTCGGGCTTGAGGCCGGTGCCGCCGACGGTCACCGTGGCGCTCAGCCCCTGCACGTCCGCCTGGGCGTGGATGTCGAGCAGCGGATCGGTCGGACTTTCGCCACGGAAGCGGATCGCGCCGCGGTCGAGCCGGAAGATCCGCCCGGCGAAATCGTAATTACCCTGCACGAGGTCGGCGCGGCCGGTGAAGCGAGGCGAGTCCGCGACGCCGCCGATCTGGAGGTTTGTCGTCCACTGGCTGTTGATGCCCAGGCCGGTGACCTGGAGGTTCCCTCCCGCGAGCTTGAGGTCGAGCTTCCACGGGTGGAGCGCGGCGGGCTCGATGACGTCCTCTTCGTCAAGCCCGGTTTCGCGGACATTGAGCTGCGGGACGGCGGCGCCGGCGCTGGCGCGGCCGAGCTGGAACCGGCCCTTGTTCAGATGAAGGTCGCCCGAGATCACGCCGCCCTTGCCGTCGGACCTGATCGCCAGCGGACCCGTGACCCGCGCGGCGACGTCGTCGCGGTTGAGGAGCAGCGCCTGATTGGCGTTGAACGACAGGTTCATCAGCGTCTTCCCGCCGGAAAACGTGACCGAGCCGCTGCCGGAGACAGTGCCCCCGTTGACCGTCTGGCCGGCGATCTGACTGAAGATCAGCTGCGGACCGGAGAAATGCGCCTGCGCCGCGAGATGATCGATGACCATGCCGGTGACGGCGCTTTCGAGCCGCGCGTTCTGCGTTTTGAGCGAGCCGCGGATCTGGGGGTCGGCCAGCCGGCCGCCGATGTCCGCGCCGACCGCGAGCGGACCGGACATGTCGAGAATCTCGCTGCCGGTCAGTCGCCACAGCGTATCCGCGGGCCCTGCGTAGCGCAGCTGGGCGAACAATGGCGCGTTCATCAGCTCGGCCATCAAGGGCCCACTGCCGAGCGGCGCGAACTTGGCCTGCGCTCGGCCGACAATCGCGCCGTCGCTCGCCGCCACGGCGCGCAACGCGGCCTGGTTGCCATTCACGACCGCTGCAATGGCGACGTCGATCGGTTTGGATGCAAGGACCAGCCCCGCACGGCTGAGGCCCTGAACCTTGAGCTGCAACTGCCCGCTTCGGTTGCTTTTCCACGCATAATCGACCCGCCCCGTTGCCGTGCCGGCGAGGTCGAGGTTGGGCCAGAACAGGTCCAGCACCTGAAGCGGCATGGCACCGAGCTGGGCGTGCACCTCGGGCGCCGAGCCGCTGCGGCCGGAGACGGTCGCGTTGCCGCCGGCGAAGCTGACGCTGGTTGGCGCCAGCGCCCAGCCGTCACCCGAGCGGGTGAGCACCGCCGCCTGATTGAGCACCAGCGCCTGCTTCTCGATCGTGCCGTTGCCGGTCAGCCGGATTCGGTCGGGCGCAATGTCGGCGATGGTCGAGAAAGCGAACGCCGCTCCGCGTCGGCCGGCGAATGCAGCACGGACCTGGCCGCTGCCATTGACGAGATGGGCATTGGCGGTGAGCCGGGCGAGAGCAACTGCCCCGGTAGAAACGCCGCGCCCATCGATGCTGCCGTCGAGCGTGGTCTTGCCGTCGGCGAGCACGATGATGCCGTCGGCGCGGCCGCTCCGCACCGAGAAGGCGCCGGGCAAGCTTGCCCCATTGGCGGTGAGGTGCGCGTCGATCCGCTGCGCCGAGCCGGCCGGCGCGAAGTCGAGCGTTCCGTCGAGGGTGCCGCCGGCAAGCGTCAGCTGTCCGAGGAAGCCGCCGGCGATGGACTTGAGCTCCCCGCTGGCATGCGCTCCGTTGGCGTCGAGCGCCGCGATCGCGATAACGGCCGGAGCATCGTGCGGCAGCAGGATTTGTCCGTTGCTGGTGAACGGCCCGAGCCGCGAACCGCCGCTCGCCCTGTACTTGTAGCCGGCGGCGATCGGATCGAGCGCCAGGTGCACCGCGCTGAGACCGAGCGTGTCGTTCGGATGGTCGAGCAACAAGTCGAGCCTGGGCCGCTCGATCGGACCGTCGAGCACCAGCTTCAATGGACCGTATTGCGCCTGTTTCCCGGTCGCCGTGATGTGGAAGGTGCCGTCCTTCAGCCGAGCCCCTGCCCCCGACAGCCGGAGCTTGGGGGAATAGAGCTGCAGGTTGGTGAAGCGGACGATCCCGTCGCTCCCGCGCTCGAGGCTGGTGGTCAGCGACGGAAGGCCGCCCGTGAGGCTCTGGAAGAAGCCGTTGTCGAGCCGCCGGACCCATGCCTTGCCGGTGCCGACCACCTGCGATCCATGGCCGTTCGGTCCCGGCACGACCTTCAGGTCCGTCATGACGTCGACGATGCCGATGCCGGGGATCAGGTAGCGCTTCATCGCGCCCGACAGAGTCACTTCGAATCGGCCGCTGACGAGATCGATCAGCAGCGACAGCTTGCCGGTCCATTTGGCGCTGGTGAGCCTGAGATCCTGCGCTTGGACCAGCTTGGGCGTGACCGACAGCCAACCCTCGATCCGCGGATTCGCCAGCATCGCGCCGCCGACGTCACCGATGCCGGTGATCGCCTTGGCCGCAAGCCGGATCGGCACGCGCATCGGCCAAAGGGAGAGCCGCCCCGCTCCCTCCGCGTGAAGGCCGCTGAAGCCGGTCGTGTCGAACTGAACGAAGTCGGAGGTCAGGCGGTAGGAATAAGCGGCGGTCGCGAACGGTCCGTCGAGCGTCCAAACCATGCGGACATTCCTGCCGCTCATGTTCGGAAAGAGCGCCTGCGGCTTCAGCAGATCGACCCCGAGCCGCATGCCCCGATAGCGGTTATGGGCAAGGTCGACCGCCCCTCGCGCAACGGCGCGCAGCTCGGGCGTGGTTGCTGTCAGCTGCCCGTCGAGAAGCCGGCCGTTCAGCGTCGCGTCGCCGCGGACGGTCACCACCCGCTCAGTCAGCCGCTGGAGCTTGCCGGTGAGGAATTGCGCCGCCGCCCACTGCCCCTGCAGCCGGTAACGGCCGCTATCGACGCCGAGCGCAAGGCGCGCCGTCGGCCTGCCGGACAAATCGAGCGCGGCCGAACCGCGCCAGCGGGTCCAGCTGCCCTTCCCGCCGAGCGCCAGATTGATCGCACGCTTGGTGCCGATCATTGCCGGGATCAGGCCATCAGCCGGCGAGACCAGTCTGGCAGCGGCATCGAACTTGTTGCGATCGGGCTCGGCATCGAGGTGGAAGGCGAGGCGGTCCCCGCCATTGTTCACCGCCGCGGCGAGCTCGACCAGGGCGCGCCCGGAACGCACGTCGACCTTCCCGCGAACGCTCCCGCTGCGCGCGCGGCCGCCTACCGCCGGTCCGATGTCCAGCCGATCGATCCGGAACTCGCCGACATGAATGTCGAACCCTGGTAGGATCGGCCCCTTGTTGGTGCTCGGCTTGAGCTTCGGCAGCCGGATCAGGGTGACCCGCTGGGCGGTCAGGCTGTCGAGATAGAGCTTGTTGTCGAGCCATGCCGCCGGGGTCCAGTCGAGCACGATGTTCGGCGAGGTCAGGAACACGCCATGGCTGTCCGCGATCGCGACGTTGCGAAGCTGCGACTTACCGAAGATGGACCCGTCGATGCGCCCAATCCGGATGCGGAGGCCGGAGGCGGTTTCGAACCGGCTCAGCTGGTCGATGATGAAACGGTGTCCAGGGGCGCTGTCGAGCAGCACCAGCAGGCCCGCGAAAATGACGAGCAGTCCGATGAACAACGCGAACAGCTCGTTGAGCAACCGCCGCGCCCAGTCGTGCCGGACTCGCCGCCGCGGTCGCTCCGTCGTGGTTTCGACAGCCACCTCGGCCATCAGAAAGCCTGGCCGAGAGAGACGGTCACGGCGAACGGCCCGTCGCCCTTCTGCCGGTCGAGCGGGACTCCGACATCGACGCGGATCGGGCCGAAGGTCGAATAATAGCGGACGCCAACACCGGCAGCGAGCCGCCATCCCTTCCAGTCCGGCATCGCCCTGGTGGTCAGCGATCCGCCGTCGAAGAACGGCACGATTCCGAAATTGCCGCCGAACGACTTCAACCGGATTCGGCTTTCGAGGGCGAACTCGGCGAGGCCGCGGCCGCCGATCGGATCGCCGTCGACGTCCTTGGGCCCGAGCTGCTGGTAGCCGTAGCCGCGGACCGATCCGCCCCCGCCCGAATAAAAGCGCCGGGAGGGCGCGATCTCGAACGCGCTTGCCCCCAGGATGGTGCCGAACCGGACTCGCCCGGCCAGGACCACACTGTCGGACACCGGATGGTAGGCGCTCGCGTCGATCTGCATCCGGGCATAGGTGAACTTACCGCCGTGGAACGAGATTTCGGGGCTGAAGTGACCGCTCAGCCGGAACCCGCGCGTCGGATCGAGCAGGCTGTCGCTGCCGTCGTAGCCGAGGCTGAGGGGGGCTGCGGCGATCAGGAAGCCGCGTGTGTCCTTGATGCCCGTGCTGTCGAACACACCCCGTTCGCGCGTCGCCAGCCACTGTCCGCCGTAGGACCAGGTCCAGGGTTTCTGCCAGATGAAGTTGCTTTGCCGCTCGATGCTGGCGCCAAGCAGGACCGTTTTGGCGGTGTACGCAGCATATTTCTGGTGGGACGCGGAGACCTGGAGGTCGAGCGTCTGGTCGCGCATCTCGAAATTGGAACGGCGGAATTCCGCGCCGAGCAATTGTTCGGTCGTGCCGGCGATGCCGCGCAGCGTCAGCGCGCCTTCGGGATTGAGGAGATTGCGGTCGGTCCACGCAGCCTCGATCCTCGCCCCCTGCCCCGTTCCGTAGCCAACCTCACCGGCGATCGTGTGCGACGGCGCAGGCTCCAGGTGTACGTCGATGTCGACGACCTTCCCACCCTGGACCGGCACGACCCGAACGTCGGCACTGGCAACCAGCGTGGTCGCGATCAACGCTCGCCGGAGGTCGTCGAGCTTCGATCGCTGGAATGGATCGCCGCGCTTGAACCGCGCGATGATGCCGACGTGGCGAGCGCTGAACGGCGGACGCCCGCTCACCCGGATGGTCCCAAACCGGGCGACCGGCCCCGGATCGACCGGCAGGCTCAGCGTCGCGAGGTGCGTCTGGTGATTGACCTTGATGACCTGTTCGCCGAGCCTGGCACTCGCGAAGCCCTCCTCGCCAAGCGCCTGGGTGAGCGCGAGACCGGCGGCGATGACGTCGGCAGCATTGACCGGATCGCCGGCCTGAACGGCGAACGCGGCGCGCAGCTTCGCGGCCTCCGGGCCAGCGGCATTCAGCCGCGGAAGATCGACCGAAGCGAAGCGATATTGCGGCCCCGGATCGGCGGCCAGAACGACGCGCAGGGCGTCGCCGGCTTTGTCGGTGCGCTGCTCGACGGCGGCATCGTAATAGCCTTGCGACCGAAGCAGCTGCGTCAGGAGATCGGCATCTGCCCCCGCGCGCCGGCCAATCTGAGCCGCATTGGCGGGATCCTTCCGCTCGGCTTCGAGGGCGGATTGAGCGCGGAACTGGCGCGCCAGCTCCTCGGCATTTCCGAGGCCTGCCAGCCCTTCAAGCGAAACGGTGTAGCGAATCTCGCCGCTGCCCGCCTCGACCACGCGGCCGGTCTTGCCGCGGGCCAAAGCAGATACGGGTGGTGCGGGCGCTGGAGCCGTGTCCTTGGGGTTCAGCTCGGGCCAGGCGACGCCGAGATCGAGCATCGGCGCCAGCGGCGCGCTGGGGTCGAGCTCTGCCGCATCCGGGGGCGTCGCCGGCGGGACGGGAGGCGCGGGCACGGTCGCCTGTGCGTCGGCCACGCCCGCGAGAAGGGACGCGGCGGCAACCGCGCACAGCAGCCGCGCGGCGCAATGCCTGGAACCCCACCCGCTCATCAAGGCAAAAGCCTTAACCAGCGCTCCTGAACGGCGCCAGTCTGTTCAGCCGGAACTTGAGTGACTTAGTGGACGGTCCCGAGCACTTCGTCGCTACTCAGTGTAGCAATCACCCGCTCGATATGCCGCCAATGGCAAAAGCGCGCGACATTGCCGTCGTCGCGGCTGCGCTCGGCGCGGATGCCCGCCTCGAAGCCGGCGTCGTCACCAAAGCGATCGATGAGGTCGGCGGCATCGGCGAGCGCGGTCCGGCCATGGATGAAGGGACTGTCCATGCCTCGCTCTACCGTCCCAGCCGTTTCCCGACCGGCGACAAAGAGCGTCAATGCCGCGTTCACCATGTTCGCGCGCAGAGCATCCGGGGAGTTGCCGAGGCTGAACGTCGCGCTCGGCAGAGACCGCCGGACTTGGCGTTCGCCCGCTAAGTTGCCATGAGCGGGCGCATGCCAAGATCCTCCCGCGCCGGCGGCTGCTTCCTCACGATCTTCATCCTTCTGGGATTCCTGTTCGGCTTGTCGATCCGGAACCCGCTGAAAGGAACGCTGATCGGGCTTGGAATCGGGGTCGTGCTCGCGATCCTGACCTGGCTGATCGACCGCAGACGCCGCTAGGCCACCCGTCGGCCGGACCAGATCACGCGTCCGATCGGGCGGATGTTCTTGAGCCCGCAATCGGGCCAGTCGGGATAGGCGGGATTGTCCGATTGCACCGTGACCCGCCGCCCGACCGGGTTCAGGGCAATCCGCTTGACCACCAGCGCATCGTCGATCCTGAGGACGTAGATCCCGTCGCGCAGCCGCTCGCTGGCATCGCCGAGGTCGACGAGGATGTCGTCGCCGGCGTTGAGCGTCGGCGCCATCGAATCGCCCTCGACCCGGACGATCGACAGGTTTGAGGTCGGGCTTGCGGTGAGCGCCTTCAGCCAGCGTTCGTCGAACGCGAAATAGGGCTTTCCGAGCTCTTCGTTGACGATCGCTCCGGGGCCGGCCGAGACCGCGACCGGGTGCCGCTTGACGCTGACCAGTCCCGCGAGCGCGGGCTCATCGGCCGGTCCGCCCAGCAGGGCCTCGGCAACGCCGAAGTAACGGGCGAGCTTCCGTCGCTCGTCCTCGCCGAGGCGCTTCGGTACGCCGCGGCGGACATATTGCTGAATGTAGGCGGAGTTGCGTCCGAGCATGCGGGACAGGCCGGCGAAGTCCTCGCCGCGCTCCGCGCACAATCGCTCGAGGGTCTCGCGTGGGCTGATCATCATTAATGCGTCCTTAGTAGTGATAGGAATGTCCCTAGACAAGTGACGTTGGTATACTTGACATACCCACAATCTCCCTCTAGAGAGAGGGCATGGCAAGCAATCTCTCTCGCAAGCACTTCCACGATGAAGACGAGGCATTTGCCTACGTAGAGGCTCGCGTGTGGCCGGAAGGCCCCGTGTGCCCGCACTGCGGCGGCGTCGAGCGCATCAGCAAGATGCAGGGTCAGAGCACCCGGAAGGGGCTCTACAAGTGCTATCAGTGCCGCAAACCGTTCACGGTTCGCATGGGCACGATCTTCGAGAGCAGCAAGGTCGCCCTGCATATCTGGCTTCAAGCAATGTATCTGGTCGCCGGATCGAAGAAGGGCATCAGCTCGCATCAGCTAGCGCGGACGCTGGGCCTGACCGTCAAAACCGCATGGTTCCTGTCGCACCGTATTCGTGAAGCGATGCGCGAAGGCGATCTGGCGCCGTTCGGGCAGGGTGGCGGAGCCGTGGAGGTTGATGAAACCTACATCGGTCGCAAGGCCGGTCGCAGCGTTCCCAAGGGTGGCTGGGGCCACAAGATGACCGTCCTAGGCCTGATCGATCGCAACAGTGGAAAGAGCCGCTTCTTCCACGTTGACGGCGGCAAGGAAATTCAGGGCATCGTGCTAGCGAACCTATCTCGCGAAGCGCGCCTGATGACCGACGAACATGTGATGTATCGCCGCATTGGCCGCGAGTTCGCAGAGCACGGCGCGGTGAACCACCAGCGCGACGAATACGTGCGCGGCGATGTGACCACGAACACCATTGAAGGCGCGTTCTCTATCTTCAAGCGCGGGATGCGCGGCGTCTATCAGCACTGTGCAGAGAAGCACCTGCACCGGTATCTTGCCGAGTTTGAGTTCCGTTACTCGCATCGTGAGGCGAACGGGGTTGACGATAAGGCTCGCGCCGACCGCATTCTGAGCGGTATCGTCGGCAAGCGTCTCACCTATGAAAGGGTTGGTGCGAGGTAATGCCCAAGGCAAAGAACCCGCTGACACCGGAGGAACAGCGCAAGCGGTTCGAGGCCGAAGTCAGAAAGCGAAAGAAGGCTGGCGAACTCGACCCCACCGAGGCCGACGCCGTGCTCGACGCGCTAGTCAGGAAGGGCTCGAAAGGCCCTTAGGCCGCCTTGTGGCGCGACCGCCGGACTTCTCGCCGCACGGCACGACGCTTCGCACGAGCCGCGCGAACAACGCTCGACATTGGTAGGAGGAAGACCCGCATTGCTTCGCGTGCCTGCGAGGCAATGTAGGGTCCGTCCATCGCAAAGGTCTCTTCTGGCTTCTCTTTCACCACAGATTCCTTTTCCGGGGCGTTCACCGCGAGGCGCTCTAGGGTATCAATGTCGTTGGTCATCCATCGTTCCTAGAAGCGATCAAGCCACCCAAGAAAACATATAACTCATATATGACCAAACCGATGAACGAAAACACATCGGCGCAGAAAATAAATATCTCTACGCCTTCAGCTCCCTCGATGAGCCAAACTGGCACCCATGGTGTGGCCTGCATCCAATGGACCAGATAGCCTAATAGCAGGGCAACTCCCAGGAGAAGCCCAAAGCCGACGGATCCAAAGAAGAGCTGCCAGCCGAAGTCGGCCATGTGCTTGACGCGCTTAGGCAACATACACTTCCCCTCACCCGAGCGGGCGGGAAGCTACCTCAATTTTTTGGATTCACAAGGAAAGGCGGCGGTGCTATGAACACCGCCGCCGGTTAGGACTCCTAGCTCGCTGAGGTCGCCGCCCTGGCCGGGGTTTGGCGGCCTCTGTCATTTAGCCCGTGCCGCCACCGCGAGCGTGTGACGGCTAGAGCGACCCTCCTGATGGTCATCTTTCGCCTCCTTCCGCTGCTACAATAGCGAGCGGAATGGGAGCGGTCGGACGCTTAGGTGCGGAAAAGGTCGAAAACTAAGGTCGGAAACCAGTTTCCGATCTACTTTTCTATTGCTTCCCAAAGACTTCTGGCCCGTTGCCGCACTTGGGTTTCGCCACCCTTGTGCCCATTGGCGGCCAACCAATCGTGCATTGCGTTTTCGACGTCGGCTTGGCGGTTTGGCAGCAATTCACCCTCGTAAAGCTGGCGGGCCATTTCAATCAGCAGCGGCTCCCAATATTCGTTGCGCGGGCGTCCGCCACGATTAACCGGCTCACGTTCCGGCGCGGGAACTGGAACTGTTGCGTGTCTCAGCCTTGGCCCCGCTGGCGTTTCTACGAGACGGTGGATGACTTCAGGATCGAAGCGAACGTCAAAACAGGAAAATTCCCTCGCACTGTAACCCTCGCCAATCGGGAAATCGAAGAGCCCGTTGTCCCAGAAATGGCTGTGCTCTGACGGAGAGTTGGAATCCCATGCCTCTTTCGGGACTAGAGCTTGATGGTGAGTTTGATCGGCGTGGTCATACTGCATGATCTTAAGGGTTCCAGCCCGAGCATACAGCATTCGATGGACGAGCATCCGGAGTAGGGTGCTGCGGATTACGTCATAGCTCCACTGCGGCCCCAGCAGTTTATAGACTTGGCGGGGCGTCAACCACTGCTCGAACTCATCCGCACTGATGGTCGTCGGGATCGCAACGGGCTCTGACATACCGCATGGGTATGTATTCTACTACGTCGCCAGACAAGTAGGAATTCGATTGGGAGGAACCGGTCAGCCGAGTCGCCTGAGACCGTAAGGAAAACAAGCCGTGAATCTATTGCGCGAAGTGGAGAAGTTTCTCCGCCGAAGTGAAACTGCGCCGACCCGATTTGGACGCGAAGTGGTTGGAGACCCACGATTCGTCTTCGATCTCCGGAACGGACGCGATCCGCGTCCGGCGACCGTCAAACGCGTTCTGGATTATCTCGAAGCAGCTGCGCAATGAACCGGATCGCAATTTCCCCGGCCGCCGCCGCGGTTCTCCGGGCGCTGATCGGTCGCGCCGGCGTGTCGCGTAATAGGATTTTGCTTACCTGCGTGGAATCGGTCGACTGGCGGTCGCTGACGCTCAACGGCGAACGTCACCAACTTCAGTTGCGGGTCCCGGCACCCGAGGCAGCAGCCATCGTCGAGCGGATGTGCACCGGATTGGATGAAGCCGAATTCTCCATTCCCGGCGTCATCGTCGCCGACATCGCGCTGGAGTGCGACCCGATCCGCGAGCTCGACGGCTCGATCAGTCTTGCAATTGAGGCGCTGACGGTCACCGAAAATTAGCGGAGCGACCGACGCAATTCGGCGAGTGCCTCAGACAATTGCTGCGATGCGTCGGGCACTTGTGACAGCCCCACTCCATCCCGCATGTGCCCGTCGATCCGCGACTTAAGCTGTCCCGGCGTCGGCATCTCCTTGCGGTCAAACAGACGGACCACCCTCGAATCAGGGCCAATCTCCGCCAGGATATCGTCGAGAACCAGCGGCTCTGGCTCGACCGGCTGGACAGGCGTGAAGCGGTCTGCATCGGTCAGCTGAAGTTCGTCGAGCTGGACGGGCTCGATTTCATCGAGCGTGAACGACGGCAGACGGAATCCATTTTCAACTCGCTCGACCGTCGCCATCGCACGGCGGCATCCGAAGAATCCGATCGCCCCCGCTGCGGCGGCGTAGGCGAGCGCCGGCTCAAAAATGCCGCGGAGCACGAGAAAGGCGGCGTAAGCGACGGCACCGCCGAACAGCGCAGAGGCTCCTGGCCCGATTCCACTTTCGATGCGATCGATGAGGCGCGCGTCCATGTCCCGGCAAATAGCCGGAATTGGTTGCAACTCCGTTAGGCGGGAAGCTCGTGCGGCTCCCGAATCTCCTCCACCTCCGGCTGCTGTTCAATGAGGTCGATGAGCGCGTTGGTGAAAGGCTCGACATCATCAGGGTTGCGGCTGGTGACGATATTGCCGTCAGTCACCGCTTTTTCGTCGACGACATTTCCGCCGGCGTTCCTGAGGTCGGTCCGGATCGACGGCCAACTGGTGACCGTGCGGCCGCGGACCAGATCGGCTTCCACCAGCAACCACGGCCCGTGGCAGATTGCACCAATCGGCTTGGCTTGCTCGGCAAAGCCGCGGATGAGCGCGATCACGTTGCCATGAACTCGAAGCTGGTCGGGATTGCGCACTCCACCGGGCAGGATCAACGCATCGAAATCGTCCGCATTCACCTGATCGATGGTGAGATCGGGCCGGATCGTCTTACCCGGATCGTCGTGCACGGTGGCCTGGATGGGGTCCGTCCTGAGAGAGGCGAGCACCACCTCCGCGCCGCGCTGCTGCAAAATCTGGCGGGGACCGAACAGCTCCCATTCCTCGAAGCCGTCGGTGGCGACGATTAGCACTCGGGCGTTGGGAATTGACGGCATGACGACCTCCTAAGGGCTGACAACAGGAACCCGCTCTCGCGCCGCTCGCTTATGCGCGGCGATGAGTCGAGGAAAGTAGAGTGCGGCGTGTTGAGACATAGCAGCGACGCGGAGCCGGGGATCACCCGCAAGCGCATGGGAAGCTACTGGGCCTATTTCGACGCGGAGGGGAACCGAATTACCGACCGCGCCGAGATCGACCGGCTAAATGCTATCGGTTTGCCGCCCGCTTATGAACAGGCGTGGTTCTGCGCCGACCCGGACGGACATCTTCAGGCGACCGGCGTCGACGCGCGGGGACGCAAGCAATATCGCTACCATCCGCTATTCCGCGAGAAGCGGGAGAGCGCGAAATACGAAGGACTGCTCGAATTCGGAAAAGCCCTGCCGCGCCTCAGGCGGAAGGTCGAGCAGGATGTGAAGCGCCGCGATCTCACGCGCGAAACGGTGTTGGCGGCCGTCGTCCGGCTGCTCGACCGACGGCACATCCGCGTCGGCAATGAAGAATATGCCAAGGAAAACAAGAGCTACGGCGCGACGACCCTGCGCAGGCGCCATCTCAAGCGCAAGGGCCACGACTTGACGATGCGCTTCACCGGCAAGCACGGCATCGTCCACGAGGTCAAGGTCACCGACACGAACCTCAAGCGCATTTGCAGGCGCTGCCAGGAACTGCCGGGCCAGATGCTGTTCCAATATGTGAACGGGGACGGCGAACCGAAGCCGGTCACCTCCGGCGACGTGAACGACTACATCAAGCAGGCGACCGGCGGCGACTTCACGGCCAAGCATTTCCGGACCTGGAGCGCGAGCGTGATCGCGCTGGAACAACTACTGAAAAAGAAGGAGGACGCGCGCATCAGCGTCAAGACGGTGGTCGAGCCCGTTGCCGAGGCGCTTGGCAACACGCCGGCGATCAGCCGCAAGTCCTACGTCCACCCGGCGCTCCTCGAAGCGGTGAAGGAGAATCCGCGCGATCCGCTCGACGGCATGGACCGGCCGAGGGGCACGACGCGACTGTCCAGCGCCGAGGTCGCGCTGCTCGAATTCCTGGCGCGTGGGGCAAAGCGCGGCAGCAGGCGCAAGCAAGCCAATGCCGCTGTCGTAGCCGAGGAGACGCGCACCGCCGCTTGATCGGGCGCTTCGGAGCGGCAATGACCGCCAAATGGTCATTGGCGGAAACGCGACGCAAGCAATCAACACCGGCCGCGAGGGCCTGCAATCGCTCGCCGACTGGTTCAGCGCGAACTGGGACGAGCTTCCGATCGCCCTCGGCGTCGCCGCGGCGATCATCCTCGTCATGCTCGGGCTGCGGTGGATCGGCACATGGCTACTCAGGGGCGACCCCGAGTCCCGGCACTGGCGCGGCGTCATCGGCCGGGTGCTCCAGAAGACGTCGATCGTCTTCATGGTCGCGACCGCCCTCGACATCGTCGCCACTTATGCCGCGGTGCCGCTGCGGATCGAGCGTCTGTTCGACATTTTCTTCACCGTCGCTTTCGCGCTCCAGGGGGCGATCTGGGCGCGCGAGCTGATCCTTGGAGTGATCAGCCGCAACGCCGGCGAAAATGCCGCCGAGACCGCCGTCGGCAATGCCATCGCGGTCATCAGGGTGCTGGTCAGCGTCGCGCTGTTCGCGATCGCGACCATCGTCATCCTCGACAATCTTGGGGTCAACGTCACCGCGCTGGTCGCCGGCCTCGGCATCGGCGGCATCGCCATCGGTCTCGCCGCGCAGGGCATCTTCTCCGACCTGTTCGCCGCGCTCTCGATCCTGTTCGACAAGCCGTTCAAGCGCGGCGACACGATCCAGTTCGACCAGACGACCGGAACCGTCGAGCGGATCGGGCTAAAAACAACGCGCGTGCGTTCGATGAACGGCGAACAGGTGGTGATGGCCAACACCAAACTGCTCGAGCGCGAGATCCACAATTTCGCGGGCGGGCGCTCGCGACGCTGCTCGCTGCCGTTCGGGCTCGTCTATAAGACCCCGCCGGACGATCTCGAAAAGGTCCATTCGCTGGCGAAGGCAGCGGTCGAGGCGCGCAAGGGGTGCAAGCTGGTGCGCTGCTCGATCCTCAGCTTCGGTCCATCGAGCATCGACTTCGAGCTGATTTTTGACGTCGGAAGCACCGACCAGAACAAGGTTGCCGGCGATCGCACCGCCGTTGCGCTGTCGGTCCTCCGCTCGTTCGCCGAGCACGGGCTGCAATTCGCCTATCCGACCCAGACGACCTTCACCGCCGCGCCCGACGGGACGATGGTTATGCCCTACGCGGTGCCCGGACGCGTTAGCTAGGCAGCGACGTCGACCCGCTCGCCGTCTTCGCGAATGCCGCGTTGTGCGAGCATGTTGCGCCAGTTCTCGACGGTAACGTTGCTCACATATTCCTGCTGCATCTCGGGTGTCAGCATCTCGAGCATCTGTGTGTTGTCGATCCAGAATTCGATGACGCGGAACCACGGCCCGCGCTGGCAGACGGACGTGTGGCAGCCGTATCGCCGCCCGATCTCCTCCACCTCCTCGATCTCGAGGGGAGTGGCGACAGCGGCGTGAAAGGCACCGTGGCGCGAGGTCGGCTCGTAGCGCTCTTCGGCGGCGCGCTCGGTCGGATAGAATGCCATGTCCCTGGGATAGACTTCGATCGACGATCCCTTGCCGTCGTCAGCGTGTGCGACCCAGCTGCCCCTGCCGGCGACCGGGAACGGAAGGGCTTTGCCGCGCCAGAGCTCGGCAATCATGGCCGCAGTGCGCTTGGGATCATCGGCTGCGATGGAAATGTGGAAGAACATACAGGCCTCCTCACTTGCAAGCAGACTGGCATATCTCACTGCGCGGCGCTCGTCAGCCGCTTGCAGACGTATTCACATCCCTGCCAATAAGGCGGTCATGCCAATCGCCAGCCTCGCCGAAATCCGCGCCCGTGTGGGACAGGAAATCGGCGTTTCGGACTGGATCATCATCGACCAGGCGCGGATCGACTCGTTCGCGGACACGACCGAGGACCGGCAGTTCATCCATGTCGATCCCGCTGCCGCGGCTCGAACCCCGTTCGGCGGATCGATTGCTCATGGGTTCCTGACGCTGTCGCTCCTCTCGCGCATGGGCGCGGAAGCGATGTCGATTCCCCGGCAAGCGAAGATGGCGGTCAATTATGGTCTCGACCGGGTCCGCTTCATTGCTCCGGTGCGTTCGGGTGCCAGGGTTCGCGGCCGCTTCGTTCTTGACTCGGTCGAGGAGAAAGCGCCGGGGCAGCTGCTGATGCGGCACAGCGTCACGGTTGAGATCGAGGGCGAGCAGAAGCCCGCGCTGACCGCCGTGTGGCTCGGCCTGATAGTCACCTGAGGAGCATTAGAATGCGCGATGCCGTGATTGTTTCGACCGCCCGCACGGGGATCGGCAGGGCTTATCGGGGGGCATTCAATGCGACGCCGTCGCCGACCCTGGCGGCGCACCCGATCCGCGCCGCGGTGGAGCGCGCGAAGGTCGATCCGGCGGAGATCGACGACGTGATCATGGGCGCGGCACTCCAGCAGGGCGTGCAGACCACCATTGGCCGGACGGGCGCGCTTCGGGCCGGGCTGCCCGTGACCGTCGCTGGAATGTCGATCGATCGCCAGTGCGCATCCGGCCTGATGTCGATCGCCACGGCGGCCAAGCAGGTGATCGTCGACCGGATGGACATCGTCGTTGCGGGCGGGGTCGAGAGCATCAGCCTGGTTCAGACCGGCGAGATGCGCCTTGGGCCCGACCCCGAGCTGCTGTCGATGCACAACGGCGTGTACATGCCGATGATCGACACTGCCGAAGTGGTCGGCAAACGCTACGACATCAGCCGGGAGCGCTGCGACGAGTACGCGCTCCGCTCTCAGCAGCGCACCGCCGAGGCGCAGCGGACCGGCAAGTTCGACGACGAGATCATCGCCGTCACGGCGAGCATGGCCGTCAAGAACAAGGAGACCGGCGAAGTCTCGATGCGCGAGGTGACGCTCGACAAGGACGAGGGCAACCGACCGGAGACCACCCTCGAGGGTCTGTCAAAGCTCGAGCCGGTGCGCGGTCCCGACAAGCTGATCACCGCGGGCAATGCCAGCCAGCTCAGCGACGGCGCGTCGGCCTGTGTCGTGATGGAGGCATCGATCGCGGAGAAGCGCGGCCTCCAGCCGCTTGGCCGCTACCTGGGCATGGCCGTCGCCGGCACCGAGCCCGATGAAATGGGCATTGGCCCGGTGTTTGCCGTGCCCAAGCTGCTCAAGCGCTTCGATCTGACCATCGACGATATTGGCCTGTGGGAGCTCAACGAGGCCTTTGCGGTCCAGGTCCTCTACTGCCAGGACAAGCTCGGCATCCCCGACGAACTGCTCAACGTTGACGGCGGCGCGATCGCGATTGGGCACCCCTATGGGATGAGCGGGGCACGGCTGACCGGCCATGCGCTGATCGAAGGCAAGCGCCGCCGCGCGAAGTACGTCGTTGTGACGATGTGCGTCGGCGGCGGCATGGGCGCTGCGGGACTGTTCGAGGTGCTATAGTGACGCTCTCGTGATGGAGCCCGACCCATGATCATGATTTCATCCGCGCTGATCATTCTCTTCGTTGTCCTGCTGCTGCTCCTGATTACGTCGCTCAAGAGCTTCGGCATCAACCGCGAATATCAGCGGGCGGTGCTGTTTCGCCTGGGTCGCCTGGGAGAGATGAAGGGGCCGGGCTGGTACTGGCTGATCCCGTTCGTGGACCGCGTCGTGAAGGTCGACACGCGCATCATCACCTACCAGCTCGAAACGCAGGAAACGATCACCCGCGACGGTGTCGCGGTTCGCGTCAACGCCGTGCTCTGGTTCCGCGCCGAATCGCCGATCCAGGTCGTGAATTCGGTCGAGAACTGGATGTCCGCGACCGTCCAGGCCGCCGAAACGGCGCTGCGTGACGCGATCGGCCAGAGTGACCTCGACGACATGCTCAAGAACCGCGTGTCGATCAATCAACGGCTTCAGCAATTGCTGCGCGAGGCCTCGCTCAAATGGGGCGTCGAGATCGATTCGGTCGAAATCAAGGACGTCGACATTCCCGAGCAGATGCAACGCGCAATCGCCAAGGAAGCCGAAGCGATCCGCGAAAAGCGCGCCCGCATCATTCGCGCCGAAGGGGAGCAGGAGGCCGCCACCAAACTATCCCAGGCCGCCCACACCATCGGCACGGTTCCCGCCGCCCTCGAGCTGCGCCGCCTGCAGACGCTCAGCGAAATCGGTGTCGAGCACAACACGACCATCGTCGCGATGCTCCCGGTCGAGCTGGTTCATGCCGCGCGCAAGATCGCCGGGCTCCCGCCGGCCACCGATGAACCCGAAGGCAGCCAAGCGGGTTAAGCTCGTCGACACACGGAGGAACGAGCATGCCCGAATCCAACCGCCCGCTGGTCGAACGCATCGCCCGAGTGCTGGCCGGAGCAGCGCACAGCAGCAATGCCGAAGGCAGCGATCCGTCAGCCGGGGACAAGGTCGACAAGGTCTGGCGCGAACATGTGAACCAGGCGCTCGCGGTGCTTCACACGATGCGCGAGCCCGACGAAGCCCAGGCCGCCGCCGGCGATGAACAAACGTGGCGCAACATGGTCGAAGCCGCCATCGCCGAACGGGTCGATTGAGTCCGCGCGACGCGAGCCGGCCAGCGAGGACGCGCAAGTCCGATCCGCGCTGGACCCTCGTCGCCTGCATCCTCGCATCGAGCCTGTCCTTCGTCGACAGCTCGGTCCTGAGCGTCGCCCTTCCCGCGATCCGCTCGAGCTATGGCGCGGCGGCGCAACAAGTTCAGTGGGTCGTCAACGCCTACCTTCTCCCGCTGTCTGCGCTGCTGCTGCTCGGCGGCGCGGTGGGCGACCACTTCGGTCGGCGGCGCCTGCTCCTCATCGGCACCAGCATCTTCGGCCTGACCTCGCTGACCTGCGCCCTCGCGCCGAGCATCGGGATCCTGTTTCTCGCGAGAGGCGCCCAAGGCGTTGGCGCCGCCCTGCTGCTTCCCAACAGCCTGGCTTTGCTGAACGCCGCTTATTCGGGTGAAAAGCGTGGACGCGCGGTGGGCATCTGGGCCGCCGCGGGCGCTGCCGCCGCCGCCGTTGCGCCGCTGATCGGCGGATGGCTCGTGGCAACCGTCGGCTGGCCGGCCATCTTCTACATCAATCTCCCGTTGGCGCTCGGCGCGATCCTGCTCGCCACGCGCTTCGTCAGCGAGAGCAGGGAGGCAGGCGCGGGACGGACCGATTATGCCGGTGCGCTTCTCGCGACTGGCGGGCTCGGCGGCATCACTTACGCACTGACCCTCTGGTCGGCGACGCGCCGGTTCAGCAACGAGACACTGATCGCCCTCGCAGCGGGAATCGTGATGCTGGGCGCGTTCCTGTGGGTCGAGCGCCGCCGCGGCGCCCGGGCGATGATGCCGCTGTCGCTGTTCGAGGGTCGCTGCTTCTCCGGCCTGAACCTCCTCACATTCCTGCTCTACGGCGCCTTCGGGGCAGCGATGCTACTGATCCCGTACGTGCTGATCACGAGCGGCGGCTATTCGCCACTTCAAGCGGGCCTTGCGATGCTCCCTCTGCCGATCCTCATGACCTCGCTCTCGCCGATCATGGGTGGTCTCGCGGCGCGGACGGGCCCGCGGATTCCGCTGACGGCCGGTCCGTTCGTGGTTGCAATCGGGATGCTCCTTGCGCGGCTGGTAACGCTGCAGAGCCGCTACTGGACCGAAGTCTTCCCGATGATCCTGGTCATGGCGGCGGGCATGACGGTCGCGGTTGCGCCGCTGACATCAGCGGTGCTCGGCTCGGTCGAGGAGAAGCATGTCGCGATGGCATCGGGCTTGAACAGCGCCGTCGCGCGCACCGGCAGCCTGATCGCGACGGCGCTGCTCGGCGCAGTGCTCGCGAGCAAGGGCAGTCAGCTGTTCGCAAGCTTCCACGTGGCGATGTTCATGTCGGCGGGCGTTGCCGCAGTCGCGAGCCTGGTCGGCCTAACCATGCTCGGCGGAGTCAAGATGAAGCACGCCTGACGGCGGGATAGCAAAAGGCCGCCGGAGCGAACCCCGACGGCCTTTCCATTGTCGAGCCGGAAGCGGCCTGACCTTAAGCGCGGACCTCCGCGGAAGCTGCGCTCACCAGTTCAGCCGCAAACGGCTTGGGACAATGAGACATCAGACCACCTCCTTCCAGTTGTTGAACTCTGTTTCGCAGATGGTGGATTTACCCGACAGTTCAAGTGGTTAGCCGTTGTCGGCAAGAAAGCTTTCGACCACCGGCGCGATCTGCTCGCGCCATTTTCGGCCATTGAAGATGCCGTAGTGGCCAACGTCCCTGGCGAGCAGATATTCCTTCTTGGCCTTCGGCAGCTTCGTCGCGATGTCGAGGGCCGCCTTGGTCTGGCCGATGCCCGAAATGTCGTCGCGCTCGCCCTCGATCGCCAGCATGGCGGTGTCGCGGATCGCGTCGGGGCGAACGAGGCGGCCGCGATGCTCAATCTCTCCTTTGGGGAGCTGGTGCTTCTGGAAAACGACGTCGATGGTCTGCAGGTAGAACTCCGCGGTCATGTCGCAGACCGAGCGATATTCGTCGTAGAACTTCTGCGTCGGGTCGGCGCCCTCTTCGTCGCCGACCACGAGATGCTTGAACATCTCCCAATGGCTGACGAGGTGCGAGCCGAGGTTCATGGTCATGAAGCCGGCGAGCTGGAGGAAGCCCGGATAAACCTTTCGGCCAGCGCCCGGGTAGATCATCGGCACCGTCGCGATGACATTCTGCTCGAACCAGCTGAACGGCCGCTGCGTCGCCAGCGTGTTGACCGCCGTCGGCGCCTCGCGCGTGTCGATCGGGCCGCCCATCATCGTGAGCGTCCTCGGTCGCCAGCGGTTCTTGTCCTCGTTCATCAGGGCGGTCGCCGCGAACGCCGGCACGGCGGGCTGGCAAACGGCGAGCAGATGCGGCCGCTGTCCGGTCTTGGTCCCGATCAGCTCCAGGAACTCGATCAGGTAATCGATATAGTCGTCGAGGTCGAAATGACCCTCCGACGTCGGCACCAGCTTCGCGTCGCGCCAGTCGGTGATGTATACGTCCGTCGTCGGCAGCAGCCGCTCGACCGTGCCGCGCAGCAGCGTCGCATAATGGCCCGACATCGGCGCGACAATCAGCAGATGCGGGCCTTCGTCGTGGCCCTCGCGATAGAAATGCTTGAGCTGTCCGAACGGCTTGCGGAGCAGGATCTCCTCATGAACCGGCACGTCGCGCCCACCCATGTGGACGCTGTCGATCCCGAACACCGGTTTTCCGTGCGGCGCGGTGGCATGGGCGAACACTTCCAGGCTGGCGCCGACGACCGGCCCCATCGAGGTGTAGCCCCACGGATTGGCGGGATTGCTGAGCCATCCGGCTCCAAAGCCGGCTAGTTTGCTCGCACCTGCGAGAAAGGAGCGCTGAACCTCATAAGCATCGTAAAGCATTGAACCTCGCTGTGGCGCGCCCTGTCGTTAACCGATGTGGCCCCCATTCGGCCCACTGGCAAGATGCTGCGGTGCAACAGTCCCCGGGAGGGATCGGCGTCAGGAGGCGGGTTCGAGCTCCTGGGTCATCGCGTGCGCTGGCGCCGGATCCGGCTCGTCGCGCTGAACCGTCGGTGCAATCTCCGGGCGTGAGGCGGGAAGGATCTCGAGGATCTCGACGATCCGGTAGCGCTCCGACAGCACCTCGTGATCGGGGCCGTAGGAGGTCTCGAAGTCGACACGGCAGCGCAGCGCGTCGCCAGGGCGCACGTCAAGCTCGCGGCGATAGAATTTGTCGAGCAGCGTCCCGGGCTCCGAGTAAGCGACGGTCCGGGTCCCGCCATGCTTGAGCTGCCACTGCCCCGTCGCCTGATAATCGGGCATCTCGACGACGAAGATCATCTCGGCAGAGTGATTGACCAGCTTGCGGGCCTGAAGCAGCGCGCGCGGATCGGCGACGGATTTTGAAAGATCGAGCGCCGCCGAGCCGTTGTTCGTGATGATCCGCACCGCATCGCCATCGCCAAGCGCTTCCTTTGCCTGCTGCCACGCGACGATCGCGTGAACCAGGTCGGCGGAAGACGGTAGGGCCGGTTGCGAACTGCTCGTGATCGCCGTGCCCCAGGCCAGCACGCGAATGGCCTGCTGAAGATCGGCGAGCTGGTGGGTGGTCGATCCATCCATCCACGCGATGATCGCCAGCATGCCGCGCGCCAGGAACTTGAGCTGGGCCGGATCAGGCGCATCGCCCTGGCTTTTCGCCCTCAGCCACAGCGACAGGCTGCGCTTGCTGATCTCGTCGAGCACCGCGACAGTCTCGAGGTCGACCCGCGTCGACCCGGCCAGCGCCCGATACGAGGCCGCGACCGCTTCCTCGAACCGCGGCAGGGCGCCCGAAGCCGAGGACTTGCGGCCGTTCGCGGCGGCAACCTCGATAACCACATCGCTGTCGCCGAGCTCTGTCAGCAGGTCGGAAAAGCCGGCACGGTCGTCGTTTTGGTCGGAAGCCATGGTCAAGTCGCTCGCCTGATTCGTTAAACCAGCATTTACTATCTTTTCCCCTACCCGTGGCAACCACTTCAAGCTGCGGCGAAATACCCTTTCGGGACATGGCATTTGAGACAGCGGTGGCAGGCTGTTAGGGATTGGCATGGCCATCAACATTGCCAGGCCGAAGGGCCGGTCCATTCGAAGCCTGCGCATGGTGTGGAGCTTTGCCCTCCGCTACCCCGGCCACATCGCCGGCGCAGCGCTGGCGCTTGCCGTCGCCGCGGGCGCGACGACCTCGATCCCCTGGGGATTCAAGTTCGTCATCGACAAGGGGTTTGGGCCCGGGGCCGGCAATCCCCACGCAATCGCGCCCTGGTTTGAGCTGTTGCTCGGCATTGTCGCCATCCTCGCGCTGGCGACCGCCGCTCGATATTATCTGGTGTCGTGGCTCGGCGAGCGCACCGTCGCCGACATCCGCCTGGCCGTGCACCGCAACCTCCTTCGCCTGTCGCCCGGCTTCTTCGAGGAGAACAGGCCGGCCGAGATCACGTCGCGGATCACGGTCGACACCACGATTATCGAGCAGGTGGTCGGGACCACCGTGTCGGTGGCCCTGCGCAATATCGTCATGGGCGTCGGCTGCCTGATCACCATGTTCGTGCTTGCGCCCAAGCTCGCGGCGCTGATGCTGCTCGGGATTCCGGTGGTGATCGGGCCGATCGTGATCCTTGGACGCCGGGTGCGCACGATTTCGACCCGCAACCAGGATCGGATCGCAGCGGTCGGGACGGTCACCACCGAAGTGCTCGGGGCGATGAAGATCGTCCAGGCGTTCAACCAGCAGGACCGCGAGACCGCCCGGTTCGGCGATGCCGTCGAGCATGTGTTCGACACCGCCAAGCGGCGCATCGGAATTCGTGCCGTCCTCACCGCCCTGATGATCTTCCTGATGATCGGCGCGATCGTGATGGTGATCTGGCAGGGCGCGGTGGATGTCGCGGCGGGCCGGATGAGCGGCGGCACCATCGCTGCCTTCATCCTGTGCGGCGGACTGCTCGCGGGTGCGTTCGGCGCCTTGTCGGAAGTGTTCGGAGACCTGCTTCGCGCGGCGGGCGCGTCGGAGCGGCTCGCCGAGCTGCTTCATGCCGAGCCGGAGATCCGCGCTCCGGCCAAGCCCGCATCACTCCCCGTTCCGCCGCGCGGTGAACTGACGTTCGAGCATGTCACCTTCCATTATCCGACCCGCCGCGAGACCGCGGCGCTCGACGATTTCGATCTGAAGGTCCGCGCCCGTGAGCGGCTGGCGGTGGTTGGCCCGTCGGGTGCGGGAAAGAGCACGTTGTTTCAGCTGGCCGCGCGCTTTTACGACCCCACCGGCGGGCGCATCCTGCTCGACGGGGTGGACCTGCGCGACGCCGATCCCGCCGATATTCGCGAACGCATCGCCATGGTCCCGCAGGACACGGTGATCTTCGCCGCCTCGGCGCGCGACAATCTTCGCTACGGCAATTGGGACGCGACCGAGGATGACCTGTGGCAGGCCGCGCGTGATGCCAACGCGGAGGACTTTCTACGGGCGCTGCCTGAGGGGCTCGACACGTTCATGGGCGAAGGCGGCGCCCGGTTGTCCGGCGGACAGCGCCAGCGGATTGCGATCGCCCGGGCGCTCCTTCGCGATGCACCGCTGCTGCTGCTCGACGAAGCCACCTCGGCGCTCGACGCCGAAAGCGAGCGGCTGGTGCAGGATGCGCTCGACCGGCTGATGGAGCACCGGACGACGATCGTCATCGCGCACCGGCTGGCGACCGTCCGCGCCGCCGATCGAATCGTGGTCATGGATGGCGGCCGGATCGTCGAGGAAGGCACCCACGCGAGCCTCAACGCTCGCGGCGGGCTTTACGCGCGGCTGGCTCGGCTACAGTTCGAGGATCGCGCGGCCTAGGCGTTCCCGCCGCCGCCCTCACCGCCCGGGCTCCCGCCGGACGATCCGCCTGACGTTCCGCGTCCGCGACTGCCCGTGCCGCGCGAGCGAGAGCTAGTGCTGCGCGACCGCGATGCCGCGCTGCGCGGTGACTTGGCCGCTCCGCCAGACGCCTTCTTCGCACCGGAGCTCGTCGAAGCCTTTCGCGTGCCGGACGACGCGCTTGAACCGGAACTCGACGACTTGGCGCGGCTCGAGGTTGACTTGCGGGCGCTGCTTGCGCGCGATCCGCTGGATCGCGATCCGCTCGATTTGCGCGCGCCGCTGCTTCGGGACGACGACGAACCGGACGTCGTGGAGCCGGTGCTCGATCCCTCGACCGTCCACTTGCCGGACATGACTCGCTGCGCCGCTTCGGCGACCGCTTCGGCGATCAGCGAGCCCAGCCTGGTCGCGCTCGCGACGACGTTGCTTGCCGCCTGGGTCGCGGTGTCCGCGGCGTCGAGTCCGGCGTCGCGAATCGCTCGCCGTGCCTTCGGGCTGGCGCTGATCGCCGCCGCTGCCGCTGCAAGACCCGCCGCCAGCATTTCCTTGCTCATCGCGGCCTTCGCGAGCTTGTCGACCGTGTCGTTGCCCGACGATGATCCGGACGAACCCTTGGATGAGGATTTTGCCATTTGCTTCTTCTCCCTGACCTTTGCAGCAATGACACTTCAAGGCCGTAACGGTTCCCGAATGAAGCGCGAAACGCAGATATGTTAAAGGGCACCGCTGCGTCTCGCAGCGATGCCCTTCGACATGGTCAGCGGCCGAAGGTGTGGCCGTTCGTCAGCTCTTAGGGCCTGCGAACACCCCTCTCCGACCTCCCTGCTGAACCATGAGACATCGGATCACCTCCTTTCGCTGCGTTGAAGCCAAGAGGAAGATTATTCATGCGGGCCCCAAGTGCAAGACTTGTAATGACGTCAGCATTCGGCAATCATCTTCGCTTCGCGCGGACGGGGAGCCGATTCACGCGCGGCAATCCTCGATAACTCGGGCCGCTTCGGGCCAGGCTGGCAAGACCAGCGACGGCTGCGTTGCGACGGTGAATCCGACCCTGCCGCGGCTGTTGGCGATCCCGTCGAGCAGCCCGTCGTAGGCATCGAGCTGAACCGTGAGCCGGCCCGTCGCGGGATTGAAGCTCGCCGGAACGCTGCGCGCCTGAGCGCTCGTCCATACGTTCAGGAACGGCGCCGCCGAGGCCGCCGCCTTTGCGATGCTGACTCGGCGCGTCGCACGGGTGCAATGAATCCACAGTTGCGGAGCGCCGCCGACGCTGGCGAACAGCGCTTCGCTCCCGTCACCGACCGCCGCGTAGCTCCAGCTTCCAGCAATCGGTACCGCGGTGCTGAGGTCGGGACCGGATTGAGCGCAGAGCGGAGTCGCGACCGCCGCCGCGAATCCGACGACAATGAGGAAGCGCATCGTTGTCAGCGGCTCAGGCGGTCGACTTTGGCCTGCAGCGCGGCGAGCTCGGCCCGCAGCTCGTCGACGTCGCTGTTGCCGCCCTTGGCTTCCGTCTTCGGTTTGGCGGCAAACGCCTGGGTCGCATCCTCGAACATCGCCATGTTGCGCTTCGCGAGATCGGCAAAGACGTTGCCGCTGAACGCGTTCTTCACTGCGCTCTGGTTGCGCTGGAACGCATCCATCGCCGCCTCCAGATAGGACGGCACGAAGTTCTGCATCGAATTGCCATAAAGGCCGATCAGCTGCTTTAGGAAATTGATCGGCAGCATCGTCGTTCCGCCGCGTGCTTCCTCGTCCACGATGATCTGGGTCAGCACCTGGCGGGTGATGTCCTCCCCGCTCTTGGCATCGACCACTTCGAACTCACGGCCTTCGCGCACCATTTGCGCAAGACGGTCGAGCGTGATGTAGGCCGAGCTTTCGGTGTCATATAGACGCCGGTTGGCGTACTTCTTGATCGTCACCTTGCCCGATGCCTTGACCATGAACCCATCTCCAAACGCGATTGACGGCTTACTACCGCAGTATCGTGCACTGCAACATGAACGCGCACCGAGGCCGCTTCCGCTGTTTCTCGAATTGGTACGCGAGGTTTCCGCGCGCGATCCGCAATTGGCGGCGGATGCGCTGGCGGGATTGCGGGCGTACGAACAGGCGCGGAGACGCGAGCGTCCGCGGCCGAAACCCGAAATCGCTCGCGTGCGGGGCGCTGCGCTGCGGGATTACGGCGGCGTCGGCGCCCCAGTCCTGCTGGTGCCGTCGCTCATCAATCCGCCGCGGATCCTCGACCTTGACGAGGAAGCCTCGCTGACGGCGGCGATTGCGACCATGGGACGACGCGCGCTGCTCCTCGATTGGGGCCAGGCCAAAGCGCGATCCGGGCTTTCGGTCGCCGGTCATATCGAGGAATTGCTGCTCCCGATGCTGCGCAGCATGAACGAGCCCGTCGCGCTGATCGGCTATTGCCTCGGCGGGACGATGGCGATCGCCGCGGCAAACCTTGCGCCAGTCGAGCGCCTCGTCACGCTCGCGGCCCCCTGGCATTTCGACCGCTATCCCGAAGCCTCCCAACGCGCGCTCCGGGACATGTGGATTCACTCGGAATCGGCCTCGAAGGCGCTCGGCGCGCTGCCGATGGAGGTGTTGCAGGCCGCCTTCTGGTCGCTCGCTCCGGAGCGCACCGTGCGTAAGTTCGCCGAGTTCGGCCGGCTTCAACCAGGCAGCGCTCCGGCCACGCGCTTCGTCGAACTGGAGGAATGGGCGAACGAGGGCGAGCCCCTGCCCTATCCGGCGGCGCGGGAGCTCGTCGAAGACCTGTTCGGCGATGATCTTCCGGGGACCGGGCAATGGACGGTTGGCGGAAGCCTCGTGACGGACGAAATCGCCGTTCCAACACTGCACGTGACGGCCGAGCGCGACCTCATCGCCCCGCCCCAAACCGCCGGTTGCGGGCGCGTCGTGGCGATCCCGTCGGGCCATGTCGGGATGATCGTCGGCACGGCGCGGCATGCGCTCCACAACCAGCTTGCGCAGTTCCTGACTTCCGAGTTGTAGGCGGTGCCCGGTTGCGCTCCACGCCGTTGCATTCGCCAGGAGCCCTCGCGATAGTGGCGGTCGAAGACGCGGCGGGGGATTCGATGATCGTCGACAGGCGGAATTTAGGGCGGGCCGTGCTCGCATCCGTGTTAGCGCTAACGCTGACGGCGTGCCCTGGCGGCAGCGGCGGTACCGGTGGCGGCTCCTCCTCCCCGACCCCGACGCCAACTCCAACTCCAACGCCGACTCCCACGCCGGCCCCTGGGTCGCTTCAGGCGGTCACCGTGGCCGACCTCGGCACGGGGTGGAATTTGGGGGACTCCCTTGAAGCCTATGACAGCACGAAGGCGACGAGCTCGAAGGAGACGATCTGGGGCAACCCGACCGTCAGCCAGGCGCTGCTCGACGCTGTCGCGGCCGCCGGATTCAAGAGCGTTCGGATTCCCGTCTCCTGGAATCAATATACCGACAGCCAGGGGAACATCAGTCCGCAGTTCATGGCGCGGGTCACCGAGGTGGTGAACTACGCCCGCAACGCCGGCCTGTACGTCATCATCAACGAGCATGCCGACGGCGACTGGCTGCAACCGACCTACACCGACCAGGCTTCGGATACTGCGCGGCTAAAGACTTTATGGACGCAAATTGCGAACAATTTCAAAGACTACGACAATCATCTGCTGTTCGCGGGAACCAACGAAGTGACGGTCAATGCCTCGTTCGCGGCTCCGGCTCCGGAGAATTGCGCTGTCCAGGCGGGCTACAACCAGGCCTTCGTCGACGCGGTGAGGGCGACAGGCGGCAACAATGCTTCGCGAATGCTCGTTGCCCAGGGCTACACCGCCAATATCGACTACAGCATCGGGACCTGCGGCGCGAAGGTGCCGACTGACCCGACGGCCGGCCGGCTGATGATGGAGTTCCATTATTACGACCCGTATGATTTCGCTTTGAACACCAGCAGCAGCATCTGGCAGTGGGGGTCGATCGCGACCGATCCCGCCGCCACGGAATCCGTGTTCAACGAATCCTACGTCGACGGGCAGATGCAGAAGCTGAAGACCAACTATGCCGACAAGGGCATTCCGGTGATCATCGGTGAATTCGGCGCCATCCTGCGAAGCGACGTCGATCCGGCGCAGAAGTATCGAAACTATTGGGACCAGTATGTCGCCGGATCGGCCAAGCGGCACGGCTTCGCGCCATTCTACTGGGACAATGGCTTCCTCGCCAACCATGAGCTCGGGGTGTTCAACCGCTCGACCAATACCCAGGGCTATCCGACCACGATCAATCTCATCCTGACGGCGCAATAGGCCGGAACGGCTTGTCGAATGCGGCCCGGGGCGTCTAAGCGGGCGGCCACGCACCCGTAGCTCAGCTGGATAGAGCGCTGCCCTCCGAAGGCAGAGGCCACAGGTTCGAATCCTGTCGGGTGCGCCATCTTTTCAATGACTTAGCGCCAGCGCAAATAGGCCGTACGGAAAACGTACGGAAAAACCCCTGGACGCATTTGGGAGCAACTGGGCGTAAGCTTCCCCCGGTTGCACGCTGACTGAGCGTCGGCCACCATCGACATCTGGAAACATTCCGCTGATTTCCCGCTTATAAGTTTTGGATAAGCCGCGGCCCAACCTAGGCTCCTTCAGTCATGGCCATGACGTCAGCAGAAGGAGAATGAACATGAACCGCGACCATGAGCATGAAGACCTCATCGACCTCGGCGCCGTTAGCGTCGAAACCAAGGGGGGACCCGGCGTTCCCGAGGACACTCAGTCGGGTCTCATCCCGTTCGCCGGTCTGACCGACGAGTGAAGCGTGGAGTGCGCCTGCAGTGATGCGGGCGCACACCGCCTCAAGGCGCCGAGCAATGCCATTCAGGCTGCGCGACAGGATTCACTGGTGCGATTGCCTGGGACGCGCCATCTTCCTCGACGCCGCGCAAGATCGATATTTCTGCCTTTCCGCAACCACCAATGCCGCATTCCTGCGACTCGCGGCAGGCAATTCAGAGCCCGGTGACAGCGCCGCCCTGCGCTCACTCGTCGAACGCAATATCCTGATCGAAGAGCAATTCGGCGCCGCGGGCTTGCCAGCCGCAGCCATTGACGAGCCAGCAGGGGATTTTCCGACTCATCCAGACGGTCGCGCGAGCTTGCCGGAGATTCTTCGAGCACTTGCAGCGGAGGTTCGGGCAGCGTGGCTGCTGCGGAGGCCAATCGGTCAGGCGATCGACGCTGCAGCGCGAGCGCACCACAGAAGGCGGAGTTCAACCAACGTTGAGCGGACGATCGCGTCGATCGTGATGGGATCCGGTGCCGCTGCCTACCTCACGCGAACCCATGACCGCTGCCTGGTCCGCGCCTTCGCGGTTCACGCGGCGTGCAAGCGAAAGGGTATCGCCGCAAAGCTCGTCTTCGGTGTTGTCGCCAATCCGTTCGCGGCCCATTGCTGGGTGCAGCTCGGCCCAGCGGTGCTGGTCGGCGGCTTCGAGCAGGCACGGCTCTACACGCCTGTCCTGGTCGTTGAATGAGCCAGCGCTATCTCCTCATCGTCGGTACGGGGAACTCCGCAAGACAAGACCTTCTTGCCGAGCTGGCCGGCAGCACCGGACTGACGCTCGCATGTTCATTCGAGCGGATGGCCGCGCTCGCAGCTCCTGGTTGTGCCTGCGTGTCGGTTGACGGAACTGGATGCATCCTGGGGTCGCTGTTCCATCGGCACGGAGTCGCAGACCGGGTCGCAAATCTGACGGCAAGCGATCAGAGTTCGATTACCGCGAGCGAGGGGCAGCTTTTGCTGACCCGCTTCTGGGGTGGCTATGTCGCCGCGATCGCCACGCCCCACGGCGTCAGGATCCTCCGCGATCCTTCGGGCACTCTCTCCTGCTATCATGCGCGACGCGCAGGCTTTCTGCTGGTCGCCTCCGATGCCGAGTTGCTGGCCCGGGCCGGTGTGGTCGCCGACGTCGACATCGAGGAAATCGGGCGGCAGCTTTACCGCGCCTTCGTTCCCGCCTCCTCGACTGCCCTGCGCGGCGTCGACGAGCTGCTTGCAGGTTTTGCAATTCGTGCCGAGGAATCGGTCAGCGGTCAGGAGCCCTGCTGGTCGCCATGGGATCATGTCGAAGATCGCAGCGGTAGTCCGGAGCAGATGACTGAAAGTCTTCACCGCATCGTTCGCCACTGCACGCGCGCCTGGGCCTCCACTTCGGTCCGCCTGCTGCTTAGCGTTTCCGGCGGCCTCGATTCGTCGATCCTCGCGGCTTGCCTTGCGGGTGCGGGCAGCAACGCGACCTGCCTGACAATGTTCGCCGGAGATCCGGCCGGCGATGAACGGATGTACGCTCGAGCGCTGTGCGACCATCTGGCGCTGCCGCTGATCGAATGGCCATACAGGCTCGAGGATATAGACATCACCGAACCCCTTGGCGCGCACCTTCCGAGACCGCGGGACCGCACGCAGGCGAATGCCTATGAGCGAGTCCATCTCGAGGTTGCCAGGGAGATCGGCTCCGACGCCTTCATGACCGGCAACGGCGGCGACAGCGTCTTCGGCTATTCCCAATCGGCCGCACCGGTTGCCGACCTTTATCTGACGGACGGCCTCAGGCGGCGTACCGCCAGAGCCTTGCTCGATGTTTGCCGGCAAACCGGGTGCAACATCTTCGATGCCCTTCGCCAGGCATGGGAGCTCGCGCATCGACCGGCCGACTTTCGCGTTGCGCCGAAGCCGCTCCTGCTGAGCCCGGAATTCGTCGCCGGGATCCGGCCGGACGTGCTTCATCATCCATGGCTTGATGCGCTGGCCGGGTCGCTTCCCGGCAAGGCTGCCCAGATTGCCTCGATCCTCCGCGTCCAGTCCCATCTCGAGGCGAGCCGGGGCCGCCACATACCGCTGCTCAGTCCTTTGATGTCGCAGCCTATCGTCGAAATGTGCCTGTCGATCCCCAGCTGGGAATGGCGCGCCGGCGGCCGCGACCGGTCGGTGGCGCGGCGCGCCTTCGCGGCCGAACTGCCGCCTGTCGTCGTCAGTCGCCAAGTCAAGGGCAGTCCAAGCGGGTTCGGGGCCAGGCTGCTCGATCATTTCAGAGTGTCCATCCGTGAGCGTTTACTCGGCGGCCGTCTGGTGTCCCGCGGCATCGTCGACAAATCCGCGATCGAGATCATCCTCGCGGGGAACAAGCCGGTACCGCACGCCGAGCGCGTGCGGATTCTCGAACTGGTCAATGCCGAGGCCTGGCTGGATCACTGGAACGGCCGGCAGGCGGCGGAACCAGCTGAGGCAAATGTCAGTCGGCCTGCTTACGGTCTGTGTCGTTCTTCAGCCC
>JAICXF010000022.1 GCA_025981625.1 Sphingomonas sp.
CCCGGCACGCACGAGTTCCTCTCGGGCCTGCGCGCCGCCTGCGACGAGCATGATTTGATGCTGGTGTTCGACGAGGTGCAATGCGGCGTCGCCCGCACCGGGCAGCTCTACGCCTATCAGCATTACGACGTGGTGCCCGACATCATGGCCACGGCCAAGGGCATCGGCGGCGGCTTTCCGATGGGTGCGTGCCTCGCGAGCGAGAAGGCCGCGGCGGGGATGGTGTTCGGTACGCACGGGTCGACCTATGGCGGCAATCCGCTGGCGATGGCCGCGGGGCAGGCGGTGTTCGATATCGTCGCCAACGAGGAATTCCTCGGCCAGGTGCGGCAGAAGGGCGAGCGGCTGCGTTCGGCGCTGGAGCAGATGATCCCCAATCACGACCATCTGTTCGACAGCGTTCGCGGAGTCGGGCTGATGCTCGGCGTCAAGATGAAGACCGACAGCCGCGCGTTCGTGACCTATTTGCGCACCAAGGGCCTGCTGACGGTCGCGGCCGGGGACAATGTGATGCGGGTCCTCCCGCCACTCAACATCGAGGAAGAGCATATCCGCGAGTTCGTCGAAACCCTGTCGGCAGCCGCGGCTGAATATGAGGCGCCGGCGCAGGCGGCCTAGTTGAACGGTGCTCCAACAGCTTTAGCTGGATCACTCGATTGACCCCGAAGCGATGGATGATCCTGGTCTGGGGCGGGATTCTCGCCGCGCTCGTCGGCATCGCCGCGTACGACGGAGGCCGGAACTGCGAGGTGCCGAAGAGCGGCCTGTTCCATCGCCCGCTCGAGGGCCACCGATATGTTCCCACGCGTCGCGGGAAATACGCCTGCAGAGAAGTGAAGTAGCTTCTGCTCGCCACCCATTGCGGACATCGGATCGTTTGGGCAGGTTGGAGCGATGGTCCTATCCTCGCTGATCGCTCTCTCGGTCGCTGCAGCCTCCCCATCGACCTGCCCAACGCAGGCGGAGCCCGCCGCACTCAGGTCAGCGGCGTTCACCGTGCCAAGCTCGGGTGAGACGCTGATGTTTTCGGCGGCCCCTTCATTCCGGAGCGTCCGCTATGCGCTCCGCCTTTTCAGGCCGAGCGGCGCACGCGTAGGCTCCGCGCTGCTCATTCGTTTGAAACGGAGACTCGACTGCAACGTCGATGATCGAACGGGGGAGTGGACGTTCACGCTCTCCCCGACCGAAACCGACGCGCTGTTCGCTGCTGCTGCCGGTCTTGAGCGGCATGGGGACGATCCCAACTCGATAGTCCTCGACGGCACGTCGATTCAGCTGAGTCGATATACCGCCGGCAAGCTCGTATTTAATTACTCATCGAATGGGCTGGCGAAGGAGCGCTTATCGAAGCTCGTGCTCGATACGATGCGGCAGCATGTCAGAGCCGACGAACTGCCACGCTCGGCTGACTGGAGTTACAGGGCGCCCGGGAACTAAACCGAGCCGCTTTCCTGGCCGCACTCGCATCGGTTGTGACGCGAGCCGACCAACCCTATCTTCCCTCCATGCCTTCAGTTCAGCTCAACTCCGACGTCGCGCTCGGCGTCGCCATTCCTTCGCGCAATGCGCGCGGCCGGATCGCCCGGCTGGCGAGCACGGTCGATGCCGTGCTCGCCAATCACGGCTATCCGCCGGCGATCGAGCAGCTGCTCGCCGAGGCGCTGACGCTGACCGCTTTGCTCGGCTCGCTTCTGAAGGAACCGGAGGGGCAGCTGACGCTCCAGGCGCAGACCAAGGGCGGCGTCATCGACCTCCTCGTCTGCG
This sequence comes from Sphingomonas sp., assembly GCA_025981625.1. The sequence goes on from JAICXF010000022.1 coordinate 1,765, forward strand.
ACTATCTTGGCGGCGAGCTGCGCGGTTACGTGCGGCACGATCCGGAGCGGCTGGCCTCCGCGCCCGCCAATCCGACGCTCAAGGACCTGTTCGGCGATGGTTATCTCGCCATCACGTTCGACCAACCGGTGTCGGACGAGCGTTACCAGGGCATCGTCCCGCTCGAGGGCAAGAGCCTGGGCGAAGCGGCGCAAAGTTATTTCGGCCAGTCCGAGCAGATCCCCAGCCTGGTCCGGCTCGCCGCGCGCAAGCGCAACGGTCATTGGGTGGCGGGCGGCCTGCTGCTGCAGCATCTGCCCGAAGGCGAGGAAGGGCGCGAGCGGCTGCACACGCGGCTCGACCATCCCGACTGGCCCCACGTCGCGATCCTTGGCGGTTCGGTAAAGCCCGACGAGCTGACCGATTCGGACCTGCCGCTCGACGAGCTCATCTGGCGGCTGTTCCACGAGGAAGAGGAAGTGCGCACCTTGGCCGCGATCCCCCTCAGGCGCGGCTGCCGCTGCGACCCGGATTATGTCCGATCGGTGATCGCGCGATTCCCGGCCGACGAGCGCCAGGCGATGGTGGGAGACGACGGGTTCATCCGTGTCGATTGTGCCTTCTGCTCGTCCAGCTTCGCGATCGAACCCGGCGAGCTCGCCTGACCACTTGATTCTCGTTTCGGCGCGACAACATACGCGTCCGAGACGGACGCAAATGGCACGCAGCGCGACTTTTCTTCTGACGGCAGGCGTCATCGGCGCGGCATTCGTGCTCGTCGCCGCGCAGTCGCCGTCGCTCTTCGCCGAGGCGCAGCCCGGGCTGTGGGAGGTCAGCGGGGCGCCGGGAGCGAAAGCGCCGATGCGCCAGTGCTTCGGCGACATTGCGGCGCTCGCCCGCTTCGAGCATCGCACGAGCAACTGCACCGCCAAGGTGGTCCGGGAGTCGTCGAGCTCGGCGGATGTCGACTACAGCTGCGGCGGCGCGGGCTTCGGACACAGCCAGGTCGATCTTCTGACGCCGCGATCGCTGAGGATCAGCACGCAGGGCATCTCCGGCGGGCTGCCGTTCAACTATGTCTTGCAGGCGCGGCGGTTGGACGATTGCCCGAAAAGCACTTCTTTCACACACCATTAAGGCCTCGTTTAACCATGGTTTGCTAAGCCATGTTGGTGCCGGATTCGGCACGCTTTCCTCCCGATCGGGCAGCGATGCCCGATACCTGGGCCGCCGGTAGCAACGACCGGCGGCCCTTCTTTTTCATCGCCCCTGCATTTGCAGGGGAGGGGGACCGCCGAAGGCGGTGGAGGGGCTCTGGATAGCGGTAAAGAACCCCTCCACCAGCTTTGCTGGTCCCCCTCCCCTCGAAAGCGAGGGGAGGATATAGGCCGCCGCCATGCTCTACTTCGCAATCAAGGCGGGCTTGTCCGGCCTCATCGCCGCGGCCGTCGCGGAAATCGCCCGGCGCTATCCCGGCTGGGGCGGGCTGGTCGCCTCGCTGCCGCTGACGTCGCTGCTGGCGATGATCTGGCTGTGGCGCGACAGCAGGGATCCGGAACGGGTCGCGGAGCTCGCCGGCGGCATATTCTGGTTCATTCTTCCCTCGCTTCCGATGTTCCTCGTTCTGCCATGGATGCTCCGCTCCGGGGTTGGTTTCTGGCTGACGCTCGGGGCGAACGTCATCGGGACGCTCGCTCTTTACGCGCTGTGGTTCTGGGCCGCGCCAAGGCTGGGCATTCGCCTGTGAGGAGCGCTGTCGTCCTGCTGTCGGGCGGCCTGGATTCGATGGTCTGCGCCGGACTTGCACGGGAACAAAGCTTTTCGGTGATTGCGCTCACGGTCGACTACAACCAGCGGCATCGGGTCGAGCTCGAAGCGGCACGGGCGATCGGCGCGCTGCTCGCCGATCGGCACATCTTCGTTCCGCTCGATCTGAGGGCCTTCGGTGGGTCGGCGCTGACCAGCGACATTGCGGTGCCGAAGCAGGGCGTAGGGGAGGGAATCCCGGTCACCTATGTCCCCGCCCGCAATACCATTTTCCTCAGCCTCGCGCTTGGCCTCGCCGAGGCGAGCGGCGCGCGCGACCTGTTCATCGGCGTCAACGCGCTCGATTATTCCGGCTATCCGGACTGCCGGCCCGAGTTCATTGCTGAATTCGAGAGGCTGGCGAACCTCGCCACCAAGGCGGGCATCGAGGGCGATACCTTCACCATCCACGCACCGCTTCAGCATATGACCAAGGCCGACATCGCGCGCGAGGCGCAGCGGCTGGGCCTCGACGCGGCACTCAGCCACAGTTGCTACGACCCGCTGCCAGACGGAAGGCATTGCGGCCGCTGCGACGCTTGCCGGCTGCGGTCCAAGGGCTTTGCCGAGGCGGGAATGGCCGATCCGACGGTGTACCTTCAATCCCCTCTCCCCGCATCGCGGGGAGAGGGTTAGGGAGAGGCGCACGATGGACGCCCCCTCTCCCGTCGGCGCTGACGCGGCTCTTCCCTCTCGCCCCGCCGGGGGGAGAGGGAGATACGCCGTCAAGGAATGTTTCCTGACGCTGCAGGGCGAAGGGATGCAGGCCGGCAGCAGGGCGGTGTTCCTGCGCTTTGCCGGCTGCAATCTGTGGAGCGGTCGAGAGCAGGACCGGGCAACGGCCGTCTGCGGCTTCTGCGACACCGATTTCGTCGGAACCGATGGCACGGGTGGAGGCAAGTTCGGCTCGGCCGGGCAGCTGGCCCGGCATGTCGCCGCGCTGTGGGGCGAGGGTCGCGAGCGGCGGCTTGTGGTGGTCACGGGCGGCGAGCCCATGCTCCAGCTGGACGAAGCGCTCGTGGAGCAGCTTCACGAGCAGGGCTTCCGGATCGCGGTGGAGACTAACGGGACCTTGCCGGCTGTCGCTGGAATCGACTGGATCTGCGTCAGTCCGAAGGCTGGAAGCGCGGTCGTCCAGCGGGAAGGCGACGAATTGAAGCTGGTCTGGCCTCAGGAGGGCATCGATCCCGCGCAACTCGAGCGCTGGGCGTTCGACCATTTCCTGGTGCAGCCGATGGACTGCGACGAGCGCCAGGCCGCGCTCGAGGCCGCGATCAGACTCGCGATGGATCGGCCGCGCTGGCGCCTGTCGTTGCAGGCGCACAAGGCCACAGGGCTGCGCTAGTCGCCGTTGGCGACCGCGTCGGTCGTCGTGTTCGCTTCCGCCGCCGTCGACGTCCTAGGCGCCGCATTCGACTTGCCCGGCTTTGTCTGGGGCGCAAGCGACGGCGACTCGGCCGCGTTCTCGTCGAGGTTTCCGTAGTTGGTGTCGACGTCGGCGGCCATGTTCGCCGCGTCGCCGGTCACCGCGTCGATGGCGGTGACGTCATTCGAGACGATGTTCTCGGCCGTCAGGTTCTCGTCGTAATTCTGGGTCTTGTCGGTCTGGTCGTTGTTCTTGCACGCCGACAGCGTGGCGGCGAGGCCAAGGGCCAGGGCAGCAGCGAGAGTGAGCTTGCGGCGCATTGGAACTCCAACGATCGAAGTCGAAAAAAGAGGCTGCCGGAATAACCGACAGCCTCTTCAAAAGCCAACGCCTCCGCAAAACGGAGGCGCCTGACGATTACATCGCGTTGTTGGTGGTCGCGTTGGTCGTCGTCGTGTTGGTCGTCGTCGACATCGTGTTGCCCGCGGCATTCATGTCCGTAGCGTTCATGTCCGTCGCGTTCATGTCCGTCGTCGTCGTCGTGGCGTTCATGTCCGTCGTCGTGAGATTCTCATCGACGTTCATCGTATTGTTGGCATTGTCCTTGCTACTGCAAGCGGCAACCGCCAGGGCCGCACCCGCGACCAGGATAAGAGCACGCATTCAAGACTCCCTAATTATTGCGATCTGAGAGCGGTTTCCCGTCCCGCAAATCGGAGCGGACAATAGTCTGAAGCGGGACGCTCCATCAAGACTCTTTGCATCTTGGCTCCAAGGTCTTGAGAAACACTGGAAAACTACGCTTCAAGGCCGCATCAACTCGCTTCATGGGCATTTGTTTCCCAAGCTCCGCGAGACTTGTGACCCCGAAATCGGCGATGCCGCAGGGCACGATGCCCCCGAAATGCGTGAGGTCGGGGGCGACGTTCAACGCGAATCCGTGAAGGGTGACCCAGCGCTTCACCCGCACGCCAAGAGCGCCGATTTTCTTTTCTTCCGGACCCTCGCCGACCCAGATTCCGATCCGCCCCGAGGCGCGGTGCGCGGAAACGCCGAGTTCGGCCAGGGCGTCGATCATCCATCCTTCGAGCGCCTGGACGAAGCGGCGGATGTCCTTTCCCCGCTTTTCAAGGTCGAGCATTACATAGCCGACCCGCTGCCCGGGCCCGTGATAGGTGTAGCGTCCGCCGCGCCCGGCATCGAATACGGGAAACTGCTGCGGGTTGAACAGCTCGGCCGGATCGGCGCTGGTGCCGGCCGTGAACAGCGGCGGGTGCTGGAGCAGCCAGATGCACTCGGGCTGGGTTCCGGCACGGATCGCTGCGGCACGGCGCTCCATGAAGCTCAGCGCCTCCGGATAGCGGACGCTCGCCTCGCTCACGCGCCATTCGATGTCACCATCCACGCCATTGCAGATGGCGCCGCCGTTCGAGGAGGGCAAGCGTTGCGCTGGACGAACAACGTCCGCATAACCGCCGCCACTCGAAGGGACCCGAATTCCAATGCGTCAACTGTCGATCTCGGAAGCGTGGGAGCAGACCAAGGCCATCGTCGCTCGCGAGGGCAAGCTTCTGGCGGCCGTGGCGCTGGCGCTGATCGTCCTGCCGCAGGTAGTGCTGGCGGTGGTCGGTCCGCCGGTCGATGTGCAGGCGACCGTAATTTCGCGCATCTTGTACATCGCCGCGATCCTGTTGGGCTTTGTCGCTCAGATTGCCCTCAATCGCCTGGCAGTAGGGCCATCGGTGACGGTCGCAGACGCGATCCGGCAGGGCCTCGTTCGCCTCATCTCGCTGTTCGCTGCCCTGATCCTGGTGATGATCGGATTGCTGGTAATCGCGGTACTGCTCGCGATGGTCCTCGGCGCTGCCAAGCTCATCGCCTTGCCGGCCGCGGGGCAGGCTCCGCCGGCATCCTTCGTCGCTTTCCTGCTGCTGCTGACGGTGCTGATCTTCGCCATCTTCCAGCTCGTCTTCCCACTCGCCGCGGTCGAGACGGGCAACCCGGTCCGGCTGCTGACGAGGAGCTGGGAACTGGGGCGCGGTCATTATCTGCGGCTGCTCGGCTTCATCGTGATCGTGTTCGTCGGCGTCGGCATCATCGCCGCGATCAACGAGTTCGCGATCGGGAGCGTGATCCTGCTCGCGCTTGGCCGGCCTAGCCCAGGCACCCTGTCGGCGCTGCTGCTGGGCCTCGTCGGCGGCGCGATCCAGGCGGCGTTCACGGTCGTCGCCGCCGTGATGCTTGCGCGAATCTATGTCCAGCTCGCGGGTCGCGGCCAGGTTCAGGCGGGGGTTCCGAGCAGCGGTACCTGAGGGGCGCAGTCCTTCGGCAGGATGCCGAGCAGCCGAGGGTCGGGGAAGCGCTCGATGGCTCGTTTGAAGAGAGTGAAGCCCGCGCGCCGATAGGCGGACAGCGCCGCCGGGTGGTCCAGCGAGCAGGTGTGAACATGCACGCGCGTCACGCCTTCGCGCCATGCCCGGCTGACCGCCTCGGCCAGCAACCAGCGGCCGTGGCCCTTGCCTGCGAGCTCCGGCGCCAGCCCGAGGAACGCAAGCTCGCATTCGCCATGCTCGCGGAAGTCGAGCTCGAGCATTCCGCAATGACGGCCTTGCTCGTCCTCGACAGCGTAGAGTTCGACGCCTTCGTGCTGGATGATGGCTGCGAGCGTCGCATCGTCCATCGCGAGCCGTGAGAACCACAGCCACGGCGCGCCGACGAGGCGGAACAGCGCGCGATAGTATCGGGCGCGGGTGCGGGGATGCGCTGCAAGCTGAGCGGCGAATGGGGAATGTCGACGAGCGGCCGTTCGCGCATTTCGAGGAAGGTGACGACGGCCGCGAGGTCGCCCGAAGCAACCGCTTCGTAACTCACTTCCACTTTGCCAATGGCGGGAGGCTCATCAGGATGGCATCGATGTTGCCGCCGGTCTTCAGGCCGAAGAGCGTGCCGCGGTCGTAGAGCAGGTTGAACTCGACGTAGCGTCCGCGAAAGGTGAGGAGCCGGTCCATGTCTTCGTCGGTGAACGGCGTCTCCATCTGCCTTCGGACGATCTGCGGGAAGATGTCGAGGAATGCCTCACCGACGTCGCGCGTGAAGGCGAAATGCTCGTCGAAATGGCCCTCGAGGTGGTCGTAAAAGATGCCGCCGACCCCGCGCGCCACGCCGCGATGGGGGAGCCAGACATATTCGTCGGCCCATTTCGAAAAGCGCGGATAAAAGGTCGGGTCGTGCGCGGCGCAGGCGGCGCGGAGCCGCGCGTGGAAGGCCTCGGTGTCGTCAGCATAAGGGATTGCCGGATTGAGATCGGCGCCGCCGCCAAACCAGCGCCTGGTGGTCGTCAGGAACCGGGTGTTCATATGCACCGCCGGCACATGCGGGTTGGCCATGTGCGCGACGAGGCTGATCCCGGTGGCGAAGAAGCTCGGGTCCTCGTCCGCCCCAGGGATGCTCCTGGCGAATTCCGGGCTGAAGGCGCCGCCGACGGTCGACACGTTGACTCCGACCTTTTCGAACACCTTCCCGTCCAGCTGACCGCGAACTCCGCCGCCGCCCGGTTCGCCGCTCGCGTCGGTTCTGCTCCAGGGGGTGTAGACGAAGGCAGCGTCGGAACCGGCCTCGCGCTCGATTTCCTCGAACGCCGTGCAGATCCGGTCCCTCAGCGCTTCAAACCAGTCGCGCGCGGCCTGCTGCTGATCGTCGAGCGGAAGCATGCGGGCTATTTGCGTCCTCCGCCCGCAGACGCAAGCACCGCTTATGACAGCTTTGTAATGTCAGCATAAATCCACGGTTCACTGGCGGCTGTGCAAGCGAGGTCACCACAGGAGTGGGTAATCCGCGCCAGGCGCGGCATAATCGAAGGAATTCGAGGGCATGAACAAGTTTCTCGTCACCGTCGCGCTTGGCGCGATCGCAGTTTCGGCCGGGGCGGCGGCACAGGCGCCGGGCGGCGGCCGCGGGCAGCGCGACCAGACCCGGGCAGAGGTGCAGCAGCGCGCCGATATGTTCTTCCAGATGATGGACGCCAATCACGACGGCACCGTGACCAAGGCCGAAGCGCAGCAGGCGTTGACGAGCTTCGGGGCGGCGGACGCGGGCGCGGGCGCCGGTGCATCGCCGGGCCGGATGGGAATGATGCAGCGGATGGTCGATCGGCTGTTCGCCACCACCCCGTCCGTCACGCAGCAGCAGCTCGAAGCGCTGATGCTCGCCCGTTTCGACGCTCAGGACCTCAACCACGACGGGACGGTAACGGCGGCGGAGCGTGAGCAGTCGCGTGCGGCTCGAGGCGGAGCGGCCGCGGCACCAGCCGGCACGACTACGCCAACGCAGGCTCAGTAAATACGGCGCTGGGCGTTCACCAGCATTCGTAGCAGCATGGCGACAGGGCGAGGAACACCAACCTTGCCCTCGAGCCACAGGCTGACGGCGGACCTGGACACGCCAATCGCCTGCGCCAGATCGTTCTGCGTGCGATAGCCGAGGTTGCGCATTGCCGTGCGCAGCTCGTCGGGCGACATCGACGCCAGCATCTCGCGACTGTCCGTCAAATCGCGTCAGCTCCGCGGTCGCCGGTCCTGATCCGGATCGCCTGTTCGAGGTCGAAGACGAAGATCTTGCCGTCGCCGATACGGCCGGTGCGCGCGGCATTCTCGATCGCTTCGACGACATTTTCGGCAAGGCTGTCCTCGACCACCACCTCGATCTTCACCTTCGGCAGGAAGTCGATGACATATTCGGCGCCGCGGTAGAGCTCGGTGTGGCCCTTCTGCCGCCCAAATCCCTTGACCTCGGTGACCGTGATCCCCGTGACGCCGACTTCATGGAGAGCGTCCTTCACGTCGTCGAGCTTGAACGGCTTGATGATCGCTTCGATCTTTTTCACGACGGCATGTCCTCGAGGGTAGGCGCGGGAGCGCTAATGCCGAAGTTCCGCCGAAGTTGGAAGGCGCTCGAAGCGCGTGCGCGTCAGGCCTTTGGCGGAAGGAAGCGGCCGGCGACCTCGCGGGCGAGGCGCGCCGGACGCTGGGTGGCGGCGTCGAGGCAGCACCAGCAGCTCTGGATTTCGCTCAGCACGTCCTCTCCGCGGCGCAGCACGGTGCGGAAAAAGGCGCGGGCGCCCTCGACCTTTTCCGCAATGACTTCGGCAACGACGGTGTCCTGCAGGAAGGTCGGCCGCAAATAGGTGATCTCATGCTTGAGCGCGACCCACAGGTGGCGTGCGACGGCGTCGGGCGGAGCAACGCTCTGCCAATAGTCGACGACCGCCTCCTGCACCCATTTGAGGTATGCCGCATTGTTGACATGACCCATGTCGTCGATGTCGCCTGGGTCGATCGCGACAGAATGCCGGAACATCGGTGAAACGCCTCGAATCAAAGCCCGCACAGGCTCTCACTCGCTGACACGAGTGTCAATAAGGTAGGTGCTCGGGCGAGCCTTCCGGCGCCTCAACTCGCCGTGACTTCCTTCACATTGTCGTCGCTGTTGCGATCGATGTAGAAATTATACGGGTCGACTCCGGCGAAGGTCGGCTTGCGCGCGGTGTGGACGGTGATCCGCTGAGTGCCGCTGCGGACCGGCTGGCGCCGCATCACGATGACGTTGCTCGACGAGAAGTCGCCGAGGCCCGGGCGCGCGGTGAACACGCCGATTTCGATCGGTTCGGCGAGCTTGGCCCTGGTCTCGTTGCCCTTGCCGTCGGCGTAGAACTTGTCCGCCTTCACCGTCAGCGTCGTCGTCCAGCCGGTCGCATCCTTCCTGGTCGACGCGTCGGTGACCTTGAGATCGTAGAGCGTGATCCGGGTGAACAGATCGTCGATCAACTGCTGCTGCTCGGGCGTCTTCGCTTCCTTGCGGAACTCGGCGATGAGATCGAGCGAACGGGGGTAGGGCGGTCCCTTGAAGCGCCACTTCGCGTCGAACCGGGCGAGCGCGCGGTCGACCGCATCTTCTCCAAGCCGCTCCTGGAGCAGGTACATGACCAGCGCCCCCTTGCGGTAGTGGATGTACTGCTGATTCTCGACCCGCTCCAGCGGTACCTCCTCCACCGCCTCGCCCTTGCGGCTCTGCAGGTAATTATCGAGCTCATACTTCAGGAAGCGGCGGATTTTGTCCGGGCCGTACATGTGCTTCATCACCATCAGCGCCGAATATTGGGCGAGTGTCTCGCTCAGCATCGTCGCGCCCTGCATGTCGGCGCCGATCACCTGGTGCGCCCAATATTGGTGCGACATCTCGTGGGCGACGACATAGGTCGTAAAGTCGATCTTGGTCGGGTCGTCGGACTTGGCGTTGAAGCCGATCGTTTCCGAATAGGGCATGGTCCCCGCGAACGCCTGCGCGAAGCTGGCGTAGCCGGGGAACTCGACGATGCGCGCATAGGGGAACTGGTACGGTCCGTAATTGGTGCGGTAGTAATCGAGCGCCGCACTGGTCGCGCGGAGCATCTTCAGCACGTTCCAGTCGTGCCCGGCGTGATAATAGACGGACTCCCTGACGCCGTTGTGGAGGACCGAGGCGACCCGATACTTGGCGGACTGGATCGAGAAGAAATTGAGGATCGGCGCGGTGCTGACGAAATGCGCGGTGCGCCGGCCGTTGCGCGTGACATCGGACACGCGGGCGCCGGGCGCGATCGGCGTCTGGTCGGCATCCGTGCTCAAGGTGATGTCGGCGGTGACCCAGCCCGAACCGATATAGTTGCGGCCGGTCGCCGAGAGGTCCTCAAGCTTCGGGGAACGCAGTTCGGGCGGCAGGTGCTGGCGCCTGCGCTTGGCGCGGTCCTGGAGCAGCCCTTGGCGGCTCATGCCGATCGCGGGCGCGAATTCGCTGTTGTTGGCGAAGGTGCCGTTCTCGATGATGTCGGTCGCGGGCTTGAACGCCCGGAACCCGCGCCGCCACAGCCGCGACTTGAAGGTCAGCGCGGTTCGTGCCCCGGGAGCAAGCGGCGCATCGAAGCGGTAGATCCGATAGCCGAACTTCTTGTCGTCGGAGGCGAGGCGGGCGCCGGCGACATCAAGGGCCAGCCATTCGAGGTCGGGATTGAGCTTCCGGACGTGGATTTCGCTAAGCGGCGCATTGGTCTTGTTGACGAGATCGTAGCGCCCGTCGGTGACCAGCATCCGCTGGCTGGGATATAGCTGCACATTGAGCGTGACGGCGGTGATCGCCGGCTGCGGCAAATGCTCGTACTTCAGATATTTGCGCTCGTAATCGGCGCTGAACTTCTCCTCCTGGTCACTGGTCTGGTAGCGGTTGAGGACCTTGAAGTTGTAATAAGCGTAGGCGCCCGTCGCGGTCATCGCCGCGGCCGACACGGCGACGATGGCGATCACGGGGGCGCTGAGGCCCGTCCGCAGGCGACCCAGGCGGCTGCGTAGCGCGAGGTCGGTGCCGCGGGGCCAGATCAGGTGCGCAATGACGACCAGGATCGCGGCGAAGCACAGCCAGTAGAAGAGCAGGACCGCCTCGCCTTTCCAGAAGTTGCCCGCGCCCATGAAGTCACTGAGCGGCACGCTGGGACTGGCGCCGTAAGTGTACAGCGGGTCCGAATAGCCCATGTTGTCGAGGAAGATGCCCGCGACAAACCAGACAAAGAGCAGGCCCCAGCCGACATATTTGTTGGGGCTCAGCACCTGGAAGAAGACCGCGATCACGGCGATCAGGAGCCCGTTGATGGCCGCCGGAAACAGGAACCAGCCGACATATTGCGCCAGGCCGATCTCATGGGCGCCTTCGACGAGCTGGTAGAAGATGCCGGTGGCCATGGCCGCGAGGTTGACGACGAGCAGGACCGCGAAGATCGCAAGGATCTTCGGCACGGTCATCACCCATGCCGGCAGCGGCGTGGAATCGATCAGCTCGTTCATCTTGCGGTCGCGTTCGCGCCAGACCAGCTCGCCGCCGTAGAATGCGGCGATCATCAGGGTGACGATGGCGAATCCGCCACGGACGCCGCCCACGACCGCCGCCAGCGTCGGATGGTTGCTCGTCCCGTAAGCCGAGGGAACGAGCCAAAGATAGGCGGCCGTGTTGCCGATACCGAAAAGGGTGATGACGAGCGTTCCGGGGCTGGTCAGGACCATCCGCATCTCGATCCGCAAACGGATCATGAACTGCTCGTAGCGTGAGGGCTTCAGGTCGCGTGCGACGACGCCTTGGCCGTCCAGCGCCGGCGGCACCGCGGTTATTCGCGCGGCTTTGGCGTCGCGCCTGGCGAGCCTTCGAAGGCGCCGCCTGGACGGGGCGCGCTCGGTCAGCGTGAATCGCCACAGGGTGAAGCCGAGCAGGAGCAGCGCGAGCAGGACGCAGAAGATGCGGTTGAACAGCAGGGTACCGCTGAGGTCCACCAGCCGCGTGTTCATCTCCGCCTGGGTCCAGTAGCGCGTGGCTTCGCGCAACGCTCCCGTTCCGAGCGGCTCGAAGCGGGCGAAGACGTCGCGATACTCGATCTTCTGGCCGATGACGCTGGAGGCGAGATAGCCCATCACGATGCCGACGGCGGCGATATAGGCGGCCATCATTGATCGCAGCACGGTCGCCACCGCGAACAGGGCGGCGCAGGTCAGCAGGATATTGGGGATCGCGAAGACCGCGAAGTTCCAGGCGTAATAAGCAAGGTTCTGCGGGCCGACCGTCTCCGGATCGACCCACGGCATTGATGCTCCGCTGGCGATTCCGATCGGCACGGCGAGATAGCCGAGCCATGCGACGATGAGGCCGCCAAGAAAGCGCCCGATGACGATCTGGCGTGCCGTCACGGAGGTCGCGCGGATGATCGGTGAGAAGCCGGTCGAATCGTCGCGGACGATCGCGTTGGCGACGAAGGCGGTGACGACGAACAAATAGAACAAGGTCAGGACAGCGGTTGCCACCGCGATCGCGTAGGGCGCGTTCTCATGGACGGCGCCGGGCGTTCCGATGCTGATGTTCTCGCTCGCCGCGATGCCGAAGCCGATGAGGAAGAATATCGCGATCGAAACCCAGAAGACCGGGTTGCGAAGCTGGTACCGGATTTCGAAGCCGGTGATCCCGAGGAGCATGGTCCTGCCCTCCCTCAGGCCGCGCGGCGGAGGGTCGAGAGAGTCGAGAAATAGACGTCCTCAAGGCCGCCTTCGACGGGATCGAACCCCTCGGGCTGCTTGTCGGAAAGAACGTGGACCACCGAATTTCCGGCGAAGAGGCGGCTGGAGATGACGTCGTAGCGGGCCTGGTAATCCTCCAGCTCGGTCCGGTTGATGGTCTTCTTCCAGATCTTGCCGCGGGTCGCCGCAATCAGGTCGGTGGGTTTGCCTTCGAGCTGAACCTTGCCGTTGGCGAGGACCGCCATGCGCGGGCAGAGGTCGGCGACGTCATCGACGATGTGGGTCGACAGGATCACGACGACATTGTCGCCGATGCCGGCCAGCAGGTTGAGGAACCGGTTGCGCTCTTCCGGGTCGAGGCCGGCGGTGGGCTCGTCGACGATGATCAGCTCGGGGCTGCCGATCAGTGCCTGGGCGATGCCGAAGCGCTGCCTCATGCCGCCTGAAAAGCCCGCGATCGACCGGTTGCGGACGGCCCAGAGGTTGGTCTGCTCGAGCAACGTCTCGACCACCGAGCGGCGCTCCCTCGCGCCGGTGATGCCCTTCAGCACGGCGAGCTGGTCGAGCATCGCGTAGGCCGAGACGCGCGGATAGACGCCGAAATCCTGCGGCAGATAGCCCAGCGTCTTGCGGAGCCGTTCGGGTTCGGCGAGCACGTCGATGTCCCCGAAGCTGATCGAGCCGGCGGTCGGCGCCTGGAGCGTGGCTACCGTCCGCATCAAGGTCGACTTGCCCGCGCCGTTCGGCCCGAGCAGCCCATACATGCCGCGCGGGATGGACAGGCTGACATCGTCGAGCGCGACGGTGCCGTTGGCGTAGGTATGCGACAGGTTGGCGATTTCGAGCATTGGTCCCCCCGGATTTGTCCAACTGATCAAGGGGGTGGTCGCCGCCGTCAAGTCGGCGCGGACGGCTTTTCGACGGGCCGACGAACGGCCGCCGCGATCAGGCGTAGGGCGGCTTGTCGAAGCCTGCGGGACTCCTGGTGAAAATCTCGCAGCCGGTTTCGGTGATGCCGATCGAATGTTCGAACTGCGCCGACAGCGAACGGTCGCGGGTGACCGCTGTCCAGCCGTCCTCGAGCACCTTCACGTCGGCGCGGCCGAGGTTGATCATCGGCTCGACGGTGAAGATCATTCCGGGCTTGAGCTCCGGACCGGTCCCCGGACGTCCGGCGTGGACGACCTCCGGGCTGTCGTGGAAGATGCGGCCGACGCCGTGACCGCAAAAATCGCGGACGACGCTGTAGCGCTGCGACTCGGCATGACGCTGGATCGCGTTCGAAATGTCGCCGAGATGATTGCCCGGCCTTGCCTGCTCAAGCCCGAGCATCAGGCATTCGTAGGTCACATCGACCAGCTTGCGCGCCTTGAGCGGGACGTCGCCGACGAGATACATCCGGCTCGTGTCCCCGTGCCACCCGTCGAGAATGGGAGTGACATCGATGTTGACGATGTCGCCGTCCTTGAGCGTCCGCTGGTCGCTCGGGATGCCGTGGCAGACGACATGATTGACCGAGATGCAGCAGCTCTTGTTGTAGCCGCGATAGCCGAGCGTCGCGGGCAGGCCGCCGGCGTCCAGCGTCATCTTGTAGACGATATCGTCGAGGTCCTGGGTCGAAACGCCCGGGACCACGTGCCGCGCCAGCTCGTCGAGGATCTCGGCCGCCAGCCGGCCGGCCTTGCGCATGCCTTCGAACCCCTCGGGCCCGTGCAGCTTGATGATCCCGTTCTTGGCCTCGATCCGGTCGTCGGCGGCAACGCTGATGTATTGAGTCATGCCGCCGATATAGGGCGATGGCGCGACAAACCCAACCGTTCCATCGGAGCTCGTTCTCGCCGAAGTTCGCCGCACATCCGTTCGCCCCGAGCTCGTCGAAGGGCTGTTCTTTTCTTGCCGGTCGCGAAGTAAGGGCAGGCCTTCGACGAGCTCAGGCCGAACGGAATTTGAGTGTCAGAAGACAGGCAATGGACCGCGGCGCTGGCGGTGATCGGGGACGAGATCCTGTCGGGCCGAACGCAGGACAAGAACGTCTCGCAGCTCGCCCTCTGGCTGAACGAGCAGGGCATTCGCCTCACCGAGGTGCGGATCGTGCCCGACGACACCGCGCGGATCGTCGAGGCGGTCAACGCGCTCCGGACCACCCACGACTATCTTTTCACCACCGGCGGGATCGGGCCTACGCACGACGACATCACCGTCGACGCGATCGCGGCGGCATTTGGCGTTCCCGTCATCGTGCATCCGCAAGCACGGCAGATCCTGGAAGATTATTATCGCGATCGGCCCGGCGGGCTCACCGAGGCGAGGCTCAGGATGGCGCGCGTGCCGGAAGGGGCGGAGTTGATCCCCAATTCCTCGTCGGGCGCGCCGGGCGTTAAAATGGACAACGTCTATATTCTCGCCGGCGTGCCGCAGATCGCCGCCAGCATGATCGAGAGCCTGACCGGCAAGCTCGCGGGCGGCAAACCCGTGGTTTCGGTGACGATCGGCGCCCGTGCCGCGGAAAGCGACGTCGCCGACATGCTGCGTGAGACGGAGGCGGAAAATCCAGGCGTCGCGATTGGCAGCTATCCATTCTTCAGGGACGGTCGCCACGGCGCCAATTTCGTGATCCGGTCGGAAGACGGCGAACTGGCACGGCGCACGGGCGAGACCTTGTCGTGGAGGCTTCGAGAGGCCGGCTATCAGCCGGTCCAAGGCGGTATTTAGGGGAGCGATCCAGTCGCCCGTCGCTGCGCTCGGGCGCTCCAAAGCGTCGACATGCCCTCGGCATGTCGGCTTTGGAGCGGGTAGCGGGAATCGAACCCGCGCGATCAGCTTGGGAAGCTGACAGGCTACCATTACATCATACCCGCGGAGCCGCGGTTCAGTTAGGTGGCGAGCCGATTGGCGTCAACGATTCCGCTCAGCCGATCTCGTCCTGGAATTCATACAAATGGTGGTCGCGGTAGAGCCCGGCGCGCATGTAGGGGCTGTTTTCGACGAAGGCCTCGGCGGCGGCGCGGTTCTCGACATCGAAGATCATCATCATCGCCGCGCGGTTTCCCGCCTCATCGCGCAAGGCGCCGACGTTGCGGATCGGTATGTACGGTTGTCCGAGAAAATCGGTGGTCTGATGCTGAACGTCTTGCGGCACCGGCTCGGCGCCGTCCTTGAGGAACCCAATCCAGACGTAGGGCATTGGCGGTTCTCCTGCGCTGCCCTCCTCAAGCTCCGTTGGCCAGCCGGTGCAACATGAAATCTTCAAAAAAACGGAACGCAGCCGCGGATTAGGCGTTGCTTAATATAAGCAGGCTTATTATCTCGGTTGCCGATGGAAACCCTTCCCTTCGAGATTGGCGAAACCGCGCACGCCTTGCGCAAGGCCTTCGACCGCCGGGCGGTCGGGCTGGGGGTTACACGCGCGCAGTGGAAGGTGCTGTTCAGGGTCGAGCGCAAGCCGGGCCTGAGGCAAATCGAACTCGCCGACATGCTCGACATCGAGCCGATCACGCTGTCGCGGATCGTCGACCGTCTCGAGGAGGGCGGGCTCGTCGAGCGAGTGGCCGATCCGGCGGACCGGCGCGCGTGGCGGCTTCACATCACCGCACGGGCACAGCCGCTCATCGAGAAACTGCGCTCGGTCGCCCACGAGATGACGACTGAGGCGTTTGCTGGAATTGACCCGAAAGACATTGAAATTGCGCGGCAAGTGCTGGGACGCGTGCGTGAAAATGCGTGCCGGGCCGCCCCGCTGAACAGGGCTTTGAATCAATGAATAAAATGCAGACCGAACCGATGGCGCCGGGGGAAACGGAGGAAACTCCGAAGCGGAAGCGCGCGCGCAAGGAAGGCGGCCGCAACTGGATCAAGACGGTCGTGATGCTGATCGTTCCCGCGATCCTGATCGTCGGTGGCGTCTATTATTACATGACCAGCGGCGGCAGCGTGTCGACCGACGACGCGCAGGTGAAGCAGGACATCGTCTCGGTCAGCGCGCAGGTTACAGGACCGATCCAGCAGGCGTTTGTCCGCAATGGGCAGGACGTCAAAAAGGGTGACATCCTGTTCAAGATCGATCCGGCGCCGTTCCAGGTGGCGCTGGAGAACGCGCAGGCGCAGCTCGCTCAGGCGGAGCTTCAGACCAGTCAGTTACGGACGCAGGCGGCCGGCACGGGTGCCGATATCACGGGTTCCGAGGCCAATCTGAGGATCAAGCAGAATGCCTTTGCGCGGCAGGCGCAGCTGATGAAGCAGGGCTTCACCACCCGCGCCGACTACGACACTGCATTCAACGACGTGAAGACCGCCGAGCAGCAGCTCGAGGACGCGAAGGCGCGCGCCGCCAACGCGCATGCTGCGATCGCTCCAGGACAGCAGCCGCAGATTGCGGCGGCGCAGGCCGCGGTTGACAAGGCCAAGCTCGATCTTGCGCGCACCACGGTGCGTGCGCCGATGGACGGTACGGTCGAGAACGCCGACAAGCTGCTCGTCGGCCAGATGGCCGCCGAGGGCATCGGCATGATGTCGCTCGTGCACAGCAGGACCGCGTGGGTAGAGGCGAACTTCAAGGAGAAGGACGTCGGACGCATGGTCCCTGGCCAGCGCGCGGAGATTACGGTCGATGCCTATCCAGGGCAGAAATTCCCGGCCCATGTGCAGAGCATCGGCGCCGGGACCGGCAGCGAGTTCTCCCTCCTCCCGGCGCAGAACGCCAACGGCAACTGGGTCAAAGTCACCCAGCGCGTGCCGGTGCGGATCGCCTTCAACGGCACGCCCGCCAAGCCGATGATCGCCGGCCTGTCGGTGACCGCGACCGTCTACTTCGACGATAACAACAAGAAGAAGTAGGCGAGACCCCGAATGGCCGAGACCCCGGCCCACGAAGCAACCCATCCGCTGCCGACCGGGCAGCGGCTGATTGTTACCGTCGGAATCATGGCGGCGGTGCTTCTGCAGGTGCTCGACACCACCATCGCCAACGTCGCGCTGCCGCACATGCAGGCAAGCCTGAGCGCCACCCAGGACACGATCAACTGGGTGCTGACGAGCTACATCGTCGCTTCGGCGATCGCACTTCCGATCAGCGGCTGGCTTGCCGACAAGGTCGGACGCAAGCGGCTGATGCTGACGTCGGTCGTGGTGTTCACCGTTGCCTCGGTCTTGTGCGCCACCGCGACGTCGCTGCCCGAAATGGTGCTGTTCCGCGCGATCCAGGGGGTGGGCGGAGCGTTCATCGTTCCGCTCGCCCAGGCCACTTTGTTCGATATCAATCCGCGCGAAAAGCACGGACAGGCAATGGCGCTGTTCGGCGGCGGCGTGATGATCGGCCCGATCCTGGGTCCGGTGATCGGCGGTTGGCTGACCGACAATTACGACTGGCGCTGGGTGTTCCTGGTCAACCTTCCGGTCGGGATCTTGTGCATCCTGATCATGCTTCCGTTCATGCCCAAGTCGGGTACGCACGAGCGAAAGTTCGACATGTTCGGCTTCGCGCTCCTCGCGATCGCTCTGGGGTCGCTCCAGTTCTGTCTGGACCGCGGTGAGCAGAAGGACTGGTTCTCGAGCTGGGAGATCATCATCGAGGGCGGCCTCGCGATCGGCGCCGGATGGATGTTCCTGGTGCGGATGTTGACATCCAAGCATCCGCTGTTCGAGCGGGACATCTTCAAAGACCGCAATTTTGCCGTGAGCGTCATCTTCATGGCGGTGACCGGCGTGCTGCTGCTTGGCGGCCTCGCACTGCTGCCCCCGCTATTGCAGAACCTGTACGGCTATTCCGTCCTCCAGTCGGGCTTCCTGACTGCGCCGCGCGGTGTCGGGACCTTGTTCTCGATGCTGATCGCCGGCCGGCTCACGGGCAAAGTCGACGCCCGGCTGCTGGTCGGCACCGGCGTCGTTCTGATGGGCATCTCGCTCTACATGATGACCGGATTTGCGATCGAGCAATCGTCGCGGCCGGTAATCATCAGCGGGGTGGTGCAGGGGCTTGGTCTCGGGCTGATCTTCGTGCCGCTGCAAACGCTCGCCTTCGAAACTCTCGCCAGCCGTTTCAGGACAACCGGGGCTGCCCTGCTCAACCTGTCGCGCAACATCGGCGGCTCGATCGGCATTTCGGTCGTCAGTACGGAGCTGGTCCGGCTGACCCAGATTTCGCACGCCGACATGGCTGCGAACATCACCCAGAACACGCTCCCGACGCTGAGTCCCCAATTGCTCGAGAACCTGGCGCCCTACGGCAATGCGGCGCTCGCCCTCATCAATGCGGAAATCACCCGGCAGGCGCTGTTCATCGCCTATCTCGACGACTTCAAGCTGATGATGATCGTCACGTTCACGGTCCTGCCGCTGCTGTTCTTCATGAAGCGGGGCAATCAGGTCGGCGGCGGCGGCCCGCCGGTGCACATGGATTAGGCTCTTAGACAGGCTCGAAAGGAGAACCACATGTTCCAGGTAGGCAAGCGGCGGCTCGGCCGCGATGGACCCGAAGTCTCGGCAATCGGGCTCGGCTGCATGGGCATGAGCGAATTCTACGGCGGCGGCACCGAGCAGGAGTCGATCGCGACCATCCATCACGCGATCGATCGCGGCGTCACCTTCCTCGACACCGCCGACATGTACGGCTGGGGCAAGAACGAGGAGCTGGTCGGCCGCGCGATCAGCGACCGCCGGGATCAGGTATTCCTCGCAACCAAGTTCGGGAACGTGCGCGGACCGAACGGAGAATTCCTCGGCATCCGCGGCGATCCCGAATACGTCCGCTCGGCGTGCGAGGCGAGCCTGAAGCGGCTCGGTGTCGATGTCATCGACCTTTACTATCAGCACCGCGTCGACCTCAGCGTGCCCATCGAGGACACGGTCGGCGAGATGTCGCGGCTGCAGCAGGAAGGGAAGGTGCGCTACCTCGGCCTTTCCGAAGCGGCGCCGCGAACCATCCGCGCGGCTTACGCGACTTCCCCGATCGTCGCCGTCCAGACCGAGCTGTCGCTGTGGAGCCGGGACGCCGAAGCCGACGTGCTGCCGACCGTGCGTGAGCTGGGCATCGGCTACGTCGCTTATTCGCCGCTCGGCCGCGGCTTTCTCAGCGGCCGATTCCAGTCGCCGGCCGATTTCCCCGAAGACGATTTCCGCAAGCACCATCCGCGCTTCCAGGGCGAGAATTTCGAGAAGAACATCCAGCTCGTCCACGAGGTCGAGGCGATGGCCAAACAGAAGGGCTGCACCACCGCCCAGCTCGCGCTTGCCTGGGTGCTGGCCCAGGGCGACGACATCGTGCCGATCCCCGGGACCAAGCACGTCCGCTATCTCGACGAGAATATCGGCGCGCTGGACGTGAAGCTAACCGCCGAAGAGCTGAGGCGCCTCGACGAGATCCTGCCGCCTGGAGCCGCGGCGGGCCCGCGCTACCACGCGCAGGGAATGACGACGGTCAATCGTTAGGTCAGGCTTCGCTCCGGCGGCCGTGCCAATGTGATCCGAGCCAGACACCCGCGAGTGAGATGATGAAGGCGAGGCTTAGTCCGACCGCCGGCGTGAACATGTAGATCGTCGCACCGCGACCGAAAAAGAGCAGTGGCGAGGTGCCGAACTTCGTCCAGAAGATCACGAGCGGGAAGAATTCGGCCAAGGGGAAGCAGATCAGCGCCGCCGCGTAGGCGAGCCGCCCAGGGCTCGCGCGACCCAGCAGGAACATGAAGGGAAGCAAATCCAGAACCCCCGAGTGGCTGAGCAGCCATTTGAGGAGCGTATGTTCCTGCAGCCACGCCTGCCGCCAGGCCCAACCTTCCGGGTAGAGCAGCAGCGTTTCCAGCACGAAGGGGCCAAGCACCACCAGGACGGCAGCACCGATCAACATGCGCTCTCGCAGAAAGCGATCCGTTGTTGCGGCCCAGAGGCAGCCGGCTGCCCACGCGATGGACGGGCTGCTTGCAGAGGCGGCTTCCGCCTCCATCGCATGGATCCATTCTGCTCGCTTAGAGCCCGCAACCCATCGAGCGACGCGAAGCAGAAAGCGGCATACCCCTATCATGTGCGCAACTCCGGTAGCGACACGTTCGAAAGGCGCTCCGCCTGGGTGAGCGCCATAAGTCCGGCGGCGGTGATTCTGTAGGCATGTCGCGGTGGCCGGCCTACCTCGCTCGGCTCGATCCAACGTGATTCCAGCAAGTCCCGATCGGCGAGACGGATGAGGATCGGGTAGAGACTGCCTGATTTCAGGCCTGTGAGCTTCGCCAGTTCGAGGCCGTAGAGCCAGTTCGCCGGACGGTTCGCCAGAGCAGCGAGAACTGCCAACGCTTGCGACGATAGTCTACGGGAGCGCGCCACAACAATAACTCTATCTATGTAGAGTTAATTAGTCAACAGATCTCAGCCGCCATGCCTCCGCAGCCACAGGGCGAACAGGTCGGGCCAGCGCGATCCGGGATTGTCGCGCGGAAGGTGGAGGCCGAAGCCGTGCCCGCCCTCGGCGATCAGATGCGCCTCGACCGAGGCTTTCGCGGCGCGGGCCGCGGCGATCCACGCGAGGCTGTTGTCGATCGGCACCAGCCCGTCGTCGAACGCGTGAACGACGAAACTCGGCGGCGTCGCCGAGGTCACGTGAAGCTCCGGCGAGCGCGCGCGGATCAGCGCCGCCGGGGCGTTGGGCCCGAGAAGGGCGTCGCGGGACCCTGCATGGGTGAACGGCTGGAATGTCGCCACCGGGTAAATCAGGCCGGCAAAGGCAGGTCTGGCTGACAGCCTGTCTGCTGCATCGACGGGCGTGTAGGTTGGCTGATCGTAAGACACCGACAGGTCGGCCGCGAGGTGACCGCCGGCGGAAAAGCCGAGCACGCCCAGCCGCTTGGGATCGATCTTGAAGTTCGCCGCCCCCGCACGGATCAGTCGCATCGCCCGCTGTGCATCGGCGAGCGGCACGAGCGGCCGGTTGGCCCAGCCCTCGCCGGGCAAGCGGTAGCTCAGCACGAACACGGTCGTGCGATCGGCATTGAACCGCTCCGCCGGGTGCAGCCCCTCGTTCTGAATGGCGAGGAATCCGTATCCGCCGCCCGGGATTGCAAGGATCGCCGAGCCGTCGGTCAACGCCGGCCGGAACACGCTCACTTCGGGCGTCGCAATGCCCTTGACCCACAGCTGGGGATAATTGGGGTCCGGATACATTTGCCATTCTGGCCGTGGCAGCGGGCGCGGCGCTCCCGGCGGCGTTCCCGGCCACAGCGGAAAACGCTCCTTGGCAGGCCATAACGGAGTGCCAGGCTGGGAAGCGACCAGCGCCGGGTCCTTGTAGTCCTGCGCATCCGCCCCGGACGCCGCGAGCACGGCAGCGGCGCCGCAGAGGAAGGTCCGTCGTTCGATGTCCGCGCTCATCGTCCCCTCACGACCTCGCCGCCCTTCATCACGAAATTCACATGCTCGACGACCGATACGTCCTTCGTCGGATCGCCCGGCATGGCGACGAGATCGGCCAACAGGCCGGGCTTGACCTCGCCGCGGTCCGGCAGGTGCAGGATACGGGCATTCCGCGAAGTGGCCGAAATCATCACCTCGGCGGGCGACATGCCGGCGCGATGCATCGCCTCCATCTCCAGCCAGTTCTGGCCGTGCGCAAACACGCCGACGTCGCCGCCCATGCAGATCTGGACACCGGCTTTCATCGCCATCTGCAGCGCTCGGCGATCCTGCTGGACGGCTTCGGGCGCGGGCTCCTTGCCGTCCCAGCCGCTGAAATAGCGGGCATAGGCTTCCGACGCGCCGAGCGTCGGGCAATAGCCGGTGCCGCGATCGTGCATCAGCTTGAATATCTCGGGCGTGCCGCCATAGCCGTGCTCGATCGTGTCGACCCCGGCCAAGACGGCCCGGCGCATGCCCTCGGCAGTGGTGGCGTGGGCGGCGGCGATCCGCCCCGCATCATGCGCAACGGCCACGCCCGCGGCCATTTCGGCTTCGGTCATCGTCGGCCGGCTCGGTTCGCCGGGCCCGTAGCGATAGTCGGCGTACATCTTGATGACGTCGGCGCCGGCGGCGATCTGCCTGCGTGCCGCCTTCGTCATTTCCTCGGGACCGCTGATTTCCTCCGCGCCCTGCGGGATGGCGAGGCCCGGCTCATACCCCTTCGGACCATAAGCGCCGAGCGCGACATTGGCCTTGGTCGCGACCAGCATGCGCGGGCCCGGGATGATGCCCTGGTTGATCGCCTGCTTGATGCCGACGTCGGCATAGCCGGCGCCTTCCGTGCCGAGGTCGCGTTCGGTGGTGAAGCCGGCATCGAGCGTCTTGCGCACATTCACGACCGCTCGAGCGGTCCGCAGCGCGAGCGGCTCGTGCAGCACCTGATCGTCCCACTTCGTCTCGTTGTACGGGTGGAGGAAGATGTGGCTGTGACCCTCGATCAGGCCGGGGATGAGGGTCTCGCCAGGGAGGTCGACCACCTTCGCTCCGACGGGTGCGGTCAGGTTCGGTCCGACGGCGGCGATCTTGTCGCCTTCGACGAGCACCGACCAGCCGTCGTGCGGCTGCGGGTTCACCCCGTCGAACACGCGGGCGGGGCGGAGGAGGAGGGTGTCTGCGATCGCCGGCATGGCGAGCGACACAACGAACAGGAACAGGGTCAGGCGGCGCATGGCGCGCAGCCTATGCTGAAATGGGGCCTTCCGCCAAGCGGGCGAGCTTTGGCAGGTTTGCCGGCTTGGGCGCCCAGCGCGGACGTGAGTAATGATCCAAATTCATTGGCGGCGGGGCGTCGATTGTGTCAGTCGCAAACCGCTCATCGGCAGGAGTATCGATATGCAGATCGCCAGAAGCGCGGGTCGAGCATTCGCCTTCGCCTCGCTATTCTTCGTAGCGCCGCTTCATTCCCAAACGGCACCGCAATGGAGCGCCGTCGACCAGGCGCTCGGACGCGCCGGCACCACTCAACCGGATGGTGTCCGGCGCTACGGCTTCCCGCGCTCGGACCTCCACGTCCAGCTGGACGGGGTCGCGATCAAGCCGGCATTGGCGCTCGGCTCATGGGTCGCGTTCCAGCCGATGGGGACCAACGCGATGGTCATGGGCGATCTCGTGCTCACGCCGGAGGAGGTAAATCCGGTCATGAGCGAGCTGCTCAAGGGCGGCATCCGGGTGACCGCCGTCCACAATCACCTGCTGCGCTCGACGCCGCAGACCATCTACATGCACGTGATGGGCCGCGGGGATCCGGCGCATCTTGCGGCCTCGCTTCACGCGGCGCTGGCGCTTTCGAGGACGCCGCTTCAGCCGGCAGCCGCCGCAGCGCCGGCAGCGCTGGACCTCGATACCGCCGCGATCGACCGAATCATCGGCGGGCGGGGAAAAGCCAACGGCGGCGTCTATCAGTTCACCATTCCCCGCGCGGAGAAGATCGTCGAGGACGGAATGGCCGAGGGCGCTTCGATGGGCACTGGCACCGGCATCAACTTCCAGCCGCTCGGTGGGGGAAGGGCCGCGGCGACGGGGGACTTCGTGCTTCTCGACAGCGAGGTCGACCCGGTGATGCGCGCGCTCCGCTCCAACGGCATCGAGATCACGGCATTGCACAGCCACATGCTGGGGGAGCAGCCGACGATCTATTTCATGCACTTCTGGGGCGTTGGACCGGCGTCGCAGCTGGCGACCGGATTAAGGGCGGCGCTCGATCGGACGAACGTGCAGAGGTGACTTTTGAGCGGCCGGACGATGATCGTCGACGGAACACCGATCAGAATTGCACTGCAAATCACGCACCGGGACTGTCGCGAACCAGCGACTCAACGTCCGTGATTTCCTCCCCGGTGTCGACGTTCGTCAAAGTGACGGCGCGAAATCCCATGGCGCGCAGCTCGCGAACCTTATTGTAGGCTTCGAGGCCGGTCAGCGGGCTGTCCAATCCCATCGACATGTCAGATTCAGGAACGTGAACCGTGTAGCGCGCCATGCTGCGTCCATGCCTCGCATCGCGATACAGGACTTGTGCGAGGGATGGGAAGCGGCAAGGCAACTTACGGTCGCATCGCCGATGCCCGCAATGGCGGGAACGTTAGCAGCAGAGGCGTGACGCCTACTTGGGCTGGCCCCCTATTCCGCTGTTGCCGCTCAAAATTCTGAGTGCCTGATCGCGTGGCGTGTCGATCGGCAGGCAAACGGCGTGCGGCAGGGCGTAGCCCTCGAGCATCGCTTTTGGAGTGAAGTCTCCCAGACCGAGGTCTTTGGCACGCTGAAATGCGATCTTTGCTCCGACGCTCGTCTCCCAAAGCTCCAGGCGCGCCGCTTGCAGGGCGGAGGTGAAGTGCACTCTTCCGGCCGACCCAAGCGGTCCGCTCCAGCTCTCCAGGCCCCTTAGCTGTGCCCAGGCGTCTTGCTCCCGCTCTTCGGCCGCCAAAAATTGCTTCGTCGCAACGTAGACAGCCCCGAGCCGGCTTTGTTCGTCCGCGCTGAACAGGCTCGCCCGGCCGCTTGCGGTCGCCGCCTGCCAACGCTCGTCTGAATTGAACCAGATTGCCGGTTGTCCGATCCACTTGGGGCGAGGCGATAGCGGGCCGTCGCCGGCATCGGACAAGACTGACCCAATCTCATCGAGCCTCCGCTCGATGCAATTTTGGGTCATCATTCGAGCTTTCATGTAGGAGAGGTTCAGCTTGATCTCGGCATGAATTGCCTGCCGCGCCTCGCGCTCGCTCGCACGGTCGTGAACCACAGAGGCGACCTGCCCGAGCCCCAGCGCAATCAATACGCCGAGCACAATGATGCCCACCTCGCCGGCAAATTCGCGCCAGCCGTGCAGCGGCTTGGGCAAATGGACATGCATGCGGACGGCCTCCGGCGGTTACGGGAACGTAACAGAAGAGGGAATGTCCGCAATGGGTCGAAGAAGGACACAGGAAAGGGCGGCCCGAGCTCCGAGCCGCCCTGCTTTTTCTCGTCGAAGTCCGGCCGGCGCTCGCCGTCTCTCTTGTGCTCGGCGGCTTGGCTCTAGCGCTTGCTGAACTGGAACGAACGCCGCGCCTTGGCCCGACCGTACTTCTTGCGCTCGACCACGCGGGGGTCGCGGGTGAGGAAGCCTTCGCGCTTGACGGTCGTGCGCAGCGCCGGCTCGTAGCGAGTCAGCGCCGTCGAAATGCCGTGGCGGACGGCGCCTGCCTGGCCCGACAGTCCGCCGCCGATCACCGTCGCCTCGACGTCATACTGACCCCGGCGGTCGGTGACATCGAACACCTGGTTGATGATCAGGCGCAAGGTCGGGCGGGCGAAATAGACTTCCTGCTCACGGCCGTTGATGACGATCTTGCCGGTGCCGGGCTTCAGCCACACGCGAGCGACGGCGTCCTTCCGGCGGCCGGTCGCATAAGCGCGGCCGTGCTTGTCGAGCTGCTGCTCGCGGAGCACCGCCGCGATCTGCGGACCCTGGGTCGACACGCCGTGATCGGTCACGGCATCGTCCCTGCCGCGACGGCCCTCCCGGGCGGGCGAGGGCGAGGGCGAGGCGGGCGCGAGCGCTTCGGCGGGAGCCTCGGCAGCGGCACTCTCGGGCTCCGCAACGGGCGGAACTTCCGGCTTCGGGTTGGTCAGCTCGCCCAGATCGGAAAGGGATTTTTTGTCGGCCATTATGCGCCCACCTTGTTCTTGCGGTTCATCGAGCCGACGTCGAGCGGCTGAGGGTCCTGGCCGGCATGCGGATGCTCGGTCCCGTTATAGAGATGCAGCGCGCGCATCTGGTCGCGCCCGAGCGGCCCGCGCGGGATCATGCGCTCGACCGCCTTCTCCAGAACGCGCTCGGGGAAGCGGCCCTCGAGCACCTTGCCGGCGGTGATCTCCTTGAGCCCGCCCGCATAGCCGGTGTGCTTGTAATAGATTTTCTTCTCGAGCTTGCGGCCGGTGAAGCGGACCTTGTCGGCATTGACGATCACGACATGGTCGCCGCAGTCGACGTGCGGCGTGAAGCTCGGCTTGTGCTTGCCGCGCAGGATATTGGCGACGATCGTCGCCAG